>JAQCHP010000085.1 GCA_027619595.1 Planctomycetota bacterium | reverse complement strand
CCAAAACTGGACTCGGGTGAAGGGGGCAGGTCCAGGCGGCATGGCGTGCGCGCTGGGAAATGAGTTCGGCATAACGAGCATCTAATCGGTCACGTTGAAGGCAACACGAATGTTGTTGCATTCTTTGCCCCCAGGATCTAACGATCGTCGACACGACCATCATCCGTAACATCCTCCGGGTTCTCCGTTAAGTCGCGAAATAGGCTTCGCAGGTCCGACCACCCGCCGATGATCACCCGTACGGACAGCAGGAAGTTCGCCGCAACGATGATGATCAACACGGTATAGGTGGCGGTTGCTATCGCGGACATGCGAGCGTTCTCAGTAAGGTGTCAGAAGATAAACGTGGTCGTCGCTAAGTTGTTGCCGATGACTGACGGTTGATTTGCCGCTCAAAGGTCGGCGCGGGTCGAGTCCCCCCCAGGCCTGCGCGCCTGATCTGATTTGAGGACAGCACCATAGTCCTTCCACCTCACCTCTCCGGCGTCGGAAATCAATCCGATCACAACAAAACCGATGATCGCCAGGAGGATGGATAACAGACCAGATTCGTGGCTCTTGAGCGGATACTTAATCCGGTCTCCAAAGTTGGACGTCAACCACCATTTGCCGAAGATGTCAGCGAGCGGCACCGCCAAACAGACAAATGCCGTCCAGTACGCCCCAGCACTCGACGCTCGCCGCCAATACAGACCAAAAAACGTAATGATCCCCGCACTCGTAAAAATCGTGCCGGTCAGATAGATGTACGAAAGGATCGATTCGGGCAACGGATACACAATGCCCCATATCAATAAAAAAGTCGCAATGCACACAATCGTGCAGCGCAACAATAGAAAATGTGTTTTGGTAGAAAGTGGCTTTCCACGCATTGGCGTGATAATGTCATTGACAATGATGGCAGACCACGACAGGTAATACCCATTGTCGGTCGAGATGTAGGCGCAAATCATCCCGAAGGCACAGATGCCGAGAATTCCGACGGGAGAAATGGAGTGCAGGAATGAAGCCGTCGCGTAACGCGGCTCAATGCTGCCGAATGTTTGGACGATGTCAGGGTGCTGGGTGACAAATGTGAGTGCGCACGCTCCCCAGATCAACAGCATTACATTGCGGCCCATATTCAGAATGCTTCCTAACAGTGCCATCCGACGCGTCGTTTCTGGTGAGTCGGTTGACGCCAGCTTGACGGTAGATGGCGGGAAGCAGAGTGGTGCAATGACCCCGGAGAGCAAAAAAAACATTACCCAAGTGATTCCATATCCCTCACCTCCCGCCGATTGCAGAAACGGATTGAATGCCGCGTCTCCCATTTTCTCCGTGAGGACAACGTTCACTTGGCTTGGGTTGGCTGCCACCACGGCGAGGACAGTCAGCACAAACATGGAAACCGTGAGTAGCACGTATTGGATATAATCGGTAACCACCATGGTCACCATTCCGCCAATCATGGCCATAAACGCGGAAACAACGACTAACAGAATCATCGTCATTTTTTCGACCGATAGCGTTGTTCCGAATAGATAGATCTCTGGCGGCAGTCCCATGAACAAAACGAGGAACCGGCTCGAGACAGCGGGAAAGATGGCCATATTTAATATTCCCCCCACCGCCAGGGAGATGCCCGACATGATCCGTACCCCCTTGCTAAATCGCATTTCATGGTACTGCGGAATCGTTTGAACTCGCGTGGCGCGAAACCTCCGAATCCCAAATCCCAAAATCCCAAATACCGGAACGTACAACGCCATACTTAATAGCGTCATCCAAACGTACCCCAGACCGGACTGAAATCCCTGCTCCGTTAGATAGGCGATCGAGACAAGTCCGATCCCCTCAACGCTCCAGGTGCTAAGCCCAAGGTACATGCGCATGCGGCGATTCAGTACGACAAAATCGGCGACGCTTTGCATGTACGTGCGGACAATCCAGCCAGAAATCAATAGGCCGGCCATCAATACGCCTAATAGGATCCAATCAACCGGTGACATTTGTACCTACCAGGCTTTCGCAGGGAGAGTAAATCGTCAATGATTCTAAGTTGTCATAACCGACACAGTCGACGAGGTCGCTTCCGATAAGCGAATTGCGTCCATGACCGCAATCGCCAGTTCCATCTCCTGCGCGATACGTGGGGCTAAGCCCGTTTGAAACCAGGTCTTGATGTGCTCCAGTAGGAGAGCCGAACCTTCCGAACCATCAAAGTCATTGTAGACTTGGCCGTGGACACTCCCCTTGGGGCCGTAGGCAGTGGCGAACATTTCTGTGAAACGGGCCTGCGTCACGCCACACAAGATCACCACGCCATTTTCAGGTCGGTTCGGAACGTCACCGTAGCCGAGATGAATTGAAGTATGTGTGCCCGAACGGGAGGCATGCACCGCAGTGATACCGGTACCAAAAACATGATGAGCCACACAAATGGCATGAATGAGCGCAGCCGGATCCAAACTATGGCAGGTAATGGTGCCAAAGTCGGTGCGACCTAACTCTGCAAGGCGGAGGGCAAATTGACTCGCAGCAGGATTCGCTTGTAAGATCGACAGCGACATGACGGGCGCGTTGTGTTGAGCTGCCAGGTCACGTATCGCTCGGACATTGGTCGAGTTATCCGCAAAGGGTTTGTCGACAAAAGTAGCTATCCCTTTCTTAAGCCCCGGCTCGGCCAACATCCGATGATCGCTTCCGTCTCCATTGCAATCGGCAATAAATACCAAGTCGACGTCATCGCTGACCTCGTCGTAGGTCTTGCAGACTCGTGGTACGCCAAGGAACACGGAACGGGCGAGTTCGGCCACTTCCGGGTGCTCGTCCCATAGTCGGGTAATCTGAAAGCCTTCCACGCGAGGTGCTGTCATGCGGCGTGGTGCGCCGTAATGAGAATAGAAGAAATAGTGAGTTCCCCGCGTCATCCATGAGTAGGTTGACGGCCGATCGTCTGGCATGAGCACGGCCCGTTCGAGCAGCACCGAATCATGCGATTGCATCTGAGGACCAAACCACATCCCGTGCGTGTCGCAGCGAATTAGGCCGACGCGAATCGGATTCGACATGATCTCTCCCTCATTCACGCTCGGCAAATTCACGGACGAAAGCGAAGTATCTTCGCCCGGTCATGATGTTCAGCGACTATACTCACACGGCACGCTCATATCAACCCGGAGCACAATCACCATGGAATGCCGCCACGTGGTGCAAATAGGTGGAAGAAGAAACGGAACGAGAAAAGCAAACGACGTACGGCTGAGTTTCTCAGGGCCCTCTTGGGCCGACGCTCATGCGTGGGCTCATTACTGCAATACTACTGTGGCAAGTCGTTTGATTTCGTCGGCCGTCAGTTCGCGATCATAGATGCGCATGTCGCTCATCATTCCACGGAAATGCGTGTAGGCCCCCATACCGATCTGCAGCGACTGCTCGTTGGTTAGGTCATAATCCGTGGCCTCAAATGCCGACGAATTGGCGACAAGAGTTCCATCAACGAATAACCGCAGATGAGCGTCTACACGCGAGGCAACCACGTGGTGCCAGCCCGATGGGAATGATGTATCGTAGGTAGCCATTCGACCCGCTGTCAGCGAATGGACGTGCCCCGATGGAAGAGTCCCGCCAAACAGTTGGCCATCATGAACGCATAAACACCAAACGCGTCGCAGCATGGCGCGGGAATTATCCAGATTTCCCACCCAAGCCCACGTGTCTTCTCCGTCAAGTCGATGGACGTCCGCCATGGGGAGCACACCGGCGTATAATTTGCCGTTGTAGACCGACATCCCCATTACTTCCATGTTGTAGCCTAGCTGCCCCAGCGACGTCCACGATCGATCGTCGTTGAGTCGATAGACTTCCCCGAGCGGCCATGTGCCGATGTGCAGGTGCCCCTGGTACGTTGCACCCGAGTAGGTTTGACGCGTTCCTGTGGGCTTGCCGAGGTTGGTCCATTCGGGCTGCCCCTCATACCGGAAGATTGTCCCACCTCCGTTACCGAGACCGTAGAGACGATTCTGAAAGACCGTCATTCCGATAAGTTGGTGATTGGGACCGATGGGTGTCCAGTTTGTTCCGCCGTCATAGACGAACGCGTTCGTGGGGGGGTACCACGGACTTGCGTACAGTTTTCCAGCAAGTACGGTAAGGCTTGACGCCGAATCGGCATCGGCGAGACGTCCGCAACCGTCCCATTTGTTTTCGCCCACGTACCGATAGACCATGCCACCGGGGTTTATGTTGGGGGATAGTGGTAGTCGCGAACCGCTGGCACGATAGCGAGTCGTTCCACAATAGAGCTGTCCATCGAATACGGCCAAGGAGGAAACACAATTGGCGCGGTCGGGACTACCGCAGTCCTTCCAAGTTTGCGCCCCGTCGTATCGGTAGACGTGTCCGGCACTTTGTTCTCCACTTTCGTAAGTACCGACGTACAAGTGCCCGTCATATACGGCCATCGAGTGAATCATCAGGCTGTCACCGGGCCGCCCACAATCTTTCCATGCCGAATCGACGCGACCCTGATCGATGCCGAAGTGCAAGTTGCGGTAGTTGGGTTGGGAAGTTGTCACGCCCGCTTGGCTATAGATGGAAAGATTGAGTCCCTGCCGTTTGGCGGGGTCAAATTTGCTCAGGATGTCCCCCACGGTATCGCAGAGCCGATCGGTATGGATCCATACCGCGATCGAAAAATCATCGTTACCCAATTGCAGGGACGGACTCGACGGTACGATCAGGCAATCGTCTTGACCATCGAATTTCGCAGCGGTGTTCGCTACTCCGTTGGGGCCAGCGGCCGAGAGATCGATCCCGTCGCCGGCAGCGTGATGGCCGTGTCCCGATGAATCTTGCGTGTCGCCGGCAAATCGCCAGTGTGCGATGAGGCCCGATTCTTCCGCCAAGGTAACCGCCACAAGGCAGTTCCAAAAAATCACCGAAGCCAGTAACTGGGCGATGCGGTGGCGGCCTGCATTGCACACCATTTCTTGGATAAGTTCGTAGACAGTTGCGTTTTTCCATCGTGCGTTATTGCGCTGTTGCATGATGCTATATCTCCCCAGAGTTCTCTGGTGTTTCTGCCGGTTGTCGAATCAGTCCTTATCGGTCCGGCTACGATACGGTTGTACCTTGATGTAGTTGAACATGAGTTCTTGACCGATCGGCGCACTGCCCGCAGATTGACTCTCCGCCCAATCGGATACCGATATTCGAGCGGTTTCGCCAGGGGCGCGGAAGATTCGCACATGCCAATTGCCCCAGCCTTTACGATCCTCGGAAGTGCCAATATGAGTGAACGATCGCTCAGGTACGAATTCCGCTCCATCGATAGCGATGCGTATTTCATGTAGGCTGCGTGGTGAAGAATCTTGGAAATCTGCCACGTGCAATCGCAGGGAATAGAGTTCCCCGGCGCGAAGGCCCGTTATTTCCTGTGAGAATACGTTGGGTTGGTTCACCGATCGTTTGGTGACCAACACGGTAGTCCCTTCCGCCACATCGTTGTATCGACCTTGCAAAAGCGGCATCCTGTTGGAGACATCGAACCGGATCGAGTTGGGCTCTGCCGGCTGGAGCTTCCAGTGCTTCCCTTGATATTCGAAGTCTGGGTCCTTAATGTGAGTCAACTCATACGGATCGCTTCCGCAGCGGTTCGTTTTGCCTTCGATACCATAATGTCGGAACAGACGAGCCCCCCAGCGAACCATTTCTTCATCCGCGTAGGTGGCGCGGTAGGTCATGAGCCCCTTCGCGTTCATGAACGTGGGATCGACTGCCAACAGCTGGAATTGAAGGTCGAGAGCCGTCTTCCAATTGGCGGAGGGGACGGTTGCAGTCGTCCAAGGAGGTCCACCCTGAACATAGGCGTACGGCGCTACGATCAAGTGTTCCATCGACTTGGGGAGCGTGCGCACAATTTCCTGGGATTCGCCGATCATTTTGTCACGCATGCCCCACAGAGCTTCCAGTTCGCTGCGGCGGTCTTTGACATAACATTCCCAGACGACCGCCATGTCGTGTTTCTGGACGGCAAGCGACAATGCACGCCCTTCGTCACCGCGCGCAACACTGTCGTAAGGTGCATAGTTATACGCATGAAATACCTTGCCTGCGAATCGCGGGTCCGACAATGCCCGGTCCATGGCACGAGCCCAAGCGCCGACTTTTTGATCCGAACCAGCAAACTCGTCCGAGAGTACACCGTCAAATAGTGGTTCAACAAACCCGGGACACGTCGTTAGCGTTTTGAAAACCCATTCCTCCTTCGATTCGTCCGGCTTGGCATAGATTTCAGCGGATTGATTCCGCAGCAGACGTCTCCCTTTGGATTTCCATTCTTTCAGAACGGGTCGATCGTAGTCGGCCACGACCACTAAGGTGTTGGCGTGCGGAAAAACGTACGTCGATTCAAACGCGTCATCGTACGGGCCAAATCCGCTAATTGTGGGCGTGCCGGGCGTGCAATCGTAAATTAATTCAGGGACGGCGCGCACGATTAAGTCTTGCACCTGCGGCACGGCCACTTGATAGGTCCCCATGGCCAGCCAACGCATCGATTCGTGGCTCCCTTCGTAGTCTTCCGATAGCGGAAAACTGACGGAGAGACCATCCGACTCGCGTGTGAGTGTGCAATCGCGGTCGGCGCGATTGGCAATGTAGACCCATCCATTCCGGAAGTTGGTAAATTTGGGGGTGATATTTGCAGCGGCAGTCGGTACGTGTAATAACTCGGTGACGAAGTTATTGAGCTTTTTCGTCCCGTTGGCTGCGGACGGAAAGTGTGATGGGGTGGTCCACTCAAACGTTTCCTCGTCCGACAGCTCTATCGGCTGATGAGAGGAATCGACTCCGCCGGCGCGTACGGCATATCTCCCGGACGGTAACGACGATGCATCGATCTCAACGATCCCTCGTCCCCACTCGTTGAGTTGGGCGGGTGGAGTCAATGGCGTGAGGGGTGTTAAGGTACCCGGTGTGTAAATCGCCGCGGTGACCGATAGTCCGCTTAACGGGACGCCAAGTCGAGCGGCATCCAATTCAACCCACACCTTGCCGCGACTCGGGAGAGGCAAACACGCTGGAACCACAGTTCCTGTCCGAAAGGAATTGCGGAATTCGTTTCCCACTTCTTCCAGGCTGAGCGAACGTTGGTAGATTGTGAGGCCGGCCAATTTCCCACGAAAACGGGGACCGAAATCAGGGGCTGGGTCCCATCGTCCAATGGCCGTCTCTGGAGCAATGCGAAACGTTCCCCAATCGCTGGGAAGTTTTTCCTTTTCGATCCGTACCGCCGCACGAAATTGACCGTCGGCATAGACGCGTTGAATTGCGCCATCGAAAGTAACGGCGACATGAGTCCACCGACGCGAACGCAACTGACCGGAAGGCATGCCACCCGCCGACAATTCCATCCGGTTCTGTTGGAACGAACAGACGGAGTTCCCGAGAATTAGAGGAGTGATCATGACGGAGGGCTGTGGCTCGACGTAGATCCATGCCAGCAACGTGTAGCCATGTTCGAGATCAACCTGTCGGATGCCTGGCAGGTCTACCCAACTCGCGCGACCAGCGAACTCAAGCGCGTGTACCTTTCCCACGTTGATCCATGCCGGTGAATAAATGGTTCCGTCACGACCGGCTCCGCTACGGTCACGCAGTTGCGATCCTTCGCCGTCTTGGAAGGAATAGTCCGCCAATAGGCCGTTCTCGGCCGCTGTAAGTCGCACGGCACTCATGGTCAATGTCGCGCACAACATCAAAACTATTTGAGTTCGTGATTGTAGAGAAGTCATCGTGCAACACGTCCTTCATTTTCCGGAGGCCAATTGACGGTGAACTCGACAGAGACACGTGCTACTATAGAACCATCCCGTGCCGTGCAAAGGGCGAAGAGGGGCAGGGTCAGTCACTTTTCAATGAGCCACGCAATCGATACCCCAACTGCGTGCCGCCTAAGAACCGCGATCACCCACCAGACGGTAAGAAATCTCCATGGCTGAAACGTATCTTATCACGGGCGGAGCCGGAAATTTGGCCTGCCAATTGACATTTCAGCTGGCAACTCAGAATCGACACATCGTACTGTTGGATCGCGCGGATCGGCCCGCCGAACTTGTTTCGGAGGGATGTGAATTCGTCCGCGGTGACCTGACTTCGCCAGAGGATATTCGTTCAGCTTTGGACAAATATCGGCCCACGGTAGTCATTCATTTTGCGTCGTTGCTTTCGGGGAACTCAGAAGTTGACCGACCGTTGGCTTGGCGCGTCAATATGGACGGGACCTTCAACTTATTGGAAGAGTCGCTGCGGCATGACGTTAAAACATTTTTCTTTCCGAGTTCCGTGGCGGCGTACGGAGGATCGCTGCCGAAGACGGTACCGGATGATTTTCCCCAGTGGCCGGATGGACTATACGGTGTCACCAAGATGGCGGTGGAGAGATTAGGGCACTACTATCATGTCAAACATGGCCTCGATTTTCGCTGCCTACGATTGCCGGTTGTTGTGTCGCGGCATGCGCCGGCGAGTGCGGCCAGCGCGTATGCATCGCGCGCTTTTGTCGAAACGGCCAGCCAGGGCCGGTTTCGCTTTCGCGTGAGGCCCACCACTTGCCCGTCGCTGATCTACGTGCGCGATGTCTTGCGGGCCATTGTGATGCTCCTTTCGGCCCCCGCCGAACGACTCACGCAACGGGTATACAGCATACAGTCGATGTCCCCTACTGCACATGAAATTGCCGCTGCGGTTATCAGTCGCTGGAATTCGGCCGATATTGACTTTGAAGTCGATTCTATTGTGGCGGATCTCATCGAGAGCTGGCCGCAGGAACTCGACGATACCGCCTCCCGTCGCGACTGGGGATGGTCGCCACAGTTTGATCTGGAAGCCATGGCCGACGATTTGTATTCGGAATTGAATTCCGAACCTATGGAGTGAGCATTCATGCACCCCGCTTACGTGGCATTGATCGAAAAGGCCCACCATAGCCACCGTCAATTCCGTAGTCCTACCGACATTACGAATGAAGACGTGTGTCGGGCTCGTCTGTATTGCTATGCGTTTCGCGGGCAGACGATCGGAACATTCCACGCCACCCGACTCGCCCTAGAGTCCTGTGCCCCAACGGGACCCTTAGCAACAGCGCACCGAGGTCGGGTTGCGGAAGTGTTGACCGACCTGGCCAATCAAGCCATGGAGTCGGTCCCTGACGATTTCCGTGCCGCGATCGCAACTCTTTACCGCTATCACGTCGGCGTCGAGCGCGTAATGCAAGGGCTGCAGCGAGACGCGGAAACCAGTCACGATGCTCGTGTTGCGGAGATCAAGTCGCGATTCTGCGCAGCGATCGACCCGATTCGACAGAGTTGCGGTATTCATGTGGCTCAAGACCTAGAGGCCCCGAAGCAGGCGAGTTTTGTCGTGCCGAATCTGGGCATCATTATCGTGCCCCTTGTTTACGGTGACCACCATTCTTGGAATTTGGCATACCTGGGGGGCGAGGGACGTAATGTACCCATACATCGCCATCGGCAGGGGGTGGAAATTCACTTGGGATACAATCCAACGCACGGGCTCACAATTTTGGGTAAGCATCGCGCGTCGGTGGATGAGGGATACGCGATGCCAATTCCGCCCGAAACGGATCATGGGTGGGTCAATACGACCGACACGCCCCATCACGTCCCTTTCATTTTTGGTTCGTACCATCTGAGCGGATGGGGGATATTCTTGGACGTCGAAGCGCAATCGATACCGATCGACCAACTGACACGCGAGGTGTCAAGAGACAGCGTCCCCTTTTCGCAAATGGTCTACCTGGAACGGGAAATTGCGCGAGTCACCTCATTGCAGTCGTCACTCCGACGCGTGCTGATCGAAGCCTCCGTTACTAACCGGCAGCAGTGTGGCGGGCTCGAACTAGGATTGATCCGTGCTAACCGACATGGACTGGAATTGCCGCGGGACGAATTTCGAATTGTCTCTATCGCACGCGGTGAGGCGATCGTCTCCATAGAAGGGATCGAGCGTGCGGTTGTGGCTCACGATCATTTTGGTGTTCCGCGAGGCATGACGGTGCGACTACAACAGACAAGTGACGAACCGCTTGTGGCGCTCGACGCGCTGCTGCGAAAGAATTGAGATTTCATTGGAGTCGGTTCCTCTCCCTGATCGCTCCCCCGGTAGACGGAAACCTGTCTGACACTTGACGTGGTACATTGAAGGTCATACGATGGGCGCCGCATCGGAGAAAGTCTTGCACTCTTGGATATTTCAGTTTTTTGATTCGTTGAAAGCAGGCAGGTGATGAGCGATAAAGGACTCACGATCGACGACGGCATTGAGGGACGTGTCGCATTGGTGACCGGCGCAAGTTCAGGGATCGGTCGCGGGATCGCGCTGGCATTGGGCGCTCGCAAAGCTCGTGTGGTCGTGCACTTCCGATCTTCGGAAGCCAAGGCCGACGCTGTGGTACGGCTCATCCAAGCGTCGGGGGGCGAAGCGATCGCTTTGCAGGCGGACCTCGCCACGTCGGACGGCGTGGACCAATTGTTCAACAAAGTCGATCGGGCGTTCGCGAATCATCTAGATTTCGTGGTAAATAACGCGGGGGAATGGATGGATGCCGTTACCATTGCGGAATGCACCGAATCGCAATGGGATCACATGTTCAACGTAAATGCGAAGAGCATGTTCTTGTGTTGCCGCGCGGCTGCCCAACGCATGCTGCCGAAGAAACACGGCTCCATCGTGAATATGGGATCGGTGGCAGGGCATACCGGGGGTGGCGGTGGTACGGTACCGTACTGCGCTGCGAAGGCCGCCATTCATACATTGACCCGCGGTCTCGCGCGCGAACTTGCCGCGGCGAATATCCGCGTCAATGCCGTGGCGCCTGGTGTCATTGAGACCGACATGACCGCTGGGCGTGTCAGCGACGCAATGCGTGCCCGAATAATTGCCGGAACGCCACTGGGACGGTTCGGGGAGGCCGATGAGATCGCCGCGATGGTGCTCACACTGCTGGGAAACGGCGGTTCGTACATCACGGGTCAAGTCATCGATGTGAACGGCGGTTTGTTAATGCGGTAGATGAATACAAACGTATACTATATGCCGTAGGGAGGCGGGCTATCAATGGATCGACAACGACATGGGTGACAGCGCGGAATATTTGATGTACGTGGACGGTGGTTGGCGGCGAGCCGTTTCGGGAGCCACCTACGATGCGATCGATCCGGCGCGGGGTGCTCCCTTTGGCAAAGTGGCGCGCGGTAGTCGCGACGACGCGCAGCTGGCGATTCATGCGGCCAATCGTGCACGGGACACTTGGGGGAAAGTGTCGCTTTGGGAACGGTGTGACTACGCCCGACGAGTGGCGGACATTCGCGATCAACACAAGGAAGAGTTGGCGGACATTCTTTGCACGGAACTCGGCAAACCCCGTCATGGCGAAGCCAAGATGGAAGCGGACGAGGCGTCCCAACCATGGCGCATCGCGGCCGAACAAGCCAAGTATTTTGAAGGGCATACCAAACCGGCGGCAGACCCTTCGAAACGGGTACTTACCTTTTGGCGACCGCGGGGGGTTGTAGCCGCACTCACACCTTGGAATTTTCCCGCGGCGATTCCCGGGGAATATCTTCCGTTTGCTATGGTGATGGGGAATACCGTCGTTTGGTCCCCCGCTCCGACGGCTGCCGCCACTGCGTGCAAACTGATGGAATGTATTCATGAGGCGGGGGTGCCGGCGGGGGTCGTGAACCTTGTCTTGGGACCCGGCAATGAAGTCGGGGACGAACTTGTGGCGAGCCGCGATACGCACGCCGTGGGAATGACAGGTAGTCCGCAGACCGCGCAGGTGATTGCCAGTCGCGCTGGAGTAAAGCCGTGTCTGTTTGAACTTGGCGGCAACGGACCCATTATCGTTTTTCCGGATGTCGATCCCGCAGAGATCGCGGCCTCGATCGGCTTCGCCTGTTTCTTTGCCGCGGGGCAGGTCTGTTCGTCCGGTGGACGCATCCTGGTGGCCGAAAGGCTTCAACGTGATCTCACCGATGCGCTGGTGGAAGAATCAAAACGTTGGATCCATGGCGACCCTTGGGATCCCAATGTGGTGATGGGACCGCAGAATAATCTGCAAAGTGTCAACAAGGTTGCGGCACATGTGGCCGATGCCGTGACCAAAGGTGCGCGCATCGCAGTGGGTGGCCATCGTCCCGATCACCCTGGTTTCTTTTACGAACCGACCGTGCTCGAGAACTATACGTTAGATAGTTTAATCAACCGTGAAGAAACATTCGGGCCAGTGGCTCCGATCACGTCTTTCAGCAATGAAGACGAGGCCTGGCGCTACGTGAATGCCTGTGACCTGGGACTCGTTTCCGCCATTTTTACTCGGGATGTCGAGCGGGCGTGGCGTTGGGCAGAACAGCTCAATACGGGTATGACCATCGTGAACGATTGGACACACTTCTGGGAACACCACCTGCCGTTTGGTGGTCTGGCCAGTAACCGCAGTGGGATTGGACGGATCGGTGGGCGACACACTTTGGAGTTCATGTCTGATTTGAAGATCATCGTTTTTAATGTAGGTCGGCCCAGCGAGGGGTTGCCCCCCATGGCAGGGCGTTGACCCGTCCTGTGCCTCCGGGGACATTGGCGTCCGAAGGCGCCCGAAATATTGGTCTTCGAATGGTAAGATTCGGCAGAAAGCACGAGGATACCTATGGCACTAAAATCTTGTCATCATCATGGATTCACCGTTTTCGATGTGGATCGCTCCTTAAAGTTCTACCGTGATCTCCTCGGTCTGGAGGTCGTACGTATCTCGGAACGGTCCGACCTGCCGGCCTATGATCGCATTCTTGGTTTTGAACGGGTTAAGTTTCGCGTGGCATTACTCCGGCATCCCGTCCATGCGTTTATCTTGGAGTTGATCCAATACGTGAATCCTCCCGTATTGACGCGTGAATTGCGTAACGATTTTGTCGGCTCGTCGCATGTGGCCTTCGAAGTCGACGATATTGACGCCATGTTCCGTGCCATGCAAGCAGCCGGTTATGGCGCGATCAATCCGCCGGAGGATGTGATTCGGAATGGCCAGCGTGTGGCACGCGCCATGTATGCGTTGGACCCCGATGGGATCACCGTTGAAATGTTTCAGGAATTCGCCGATGTGATGGCGAACTAGCAACCCATGGGGATGGAAAACATGCCACGTAATCGTTTCACGCATTCGTTGGCCCTCGTGACGGGGGGCGCGAATGGCATCGGTGCGGCCACCGTCCGTCGACTCATTGACGAGGGCCTGCGAGTGATTGCGTTGGATCGAAATGAGGCTTCCCTACAGCAACTGGCCGGCTCGTTGGCGTCCGATCGCGTGTTTCTTTGCACCGCGGACTTAACCGAGTTGGACCAATTGCCGGCACTGTGTGCACACCTTGTGGAGACGTATGGTCCGATCGGCTATCTCGTCAACAATGCGGGGATCTGGCCTTCGAGCCCGTTAGTCGACCTACCGCGAGACGTATGGGACTTGAGTTTACAGGTCAATCTGACAGCGCCACTGGTGATGATGCAGGGACTGGTGCCGGCTATGCAGCAAGCGGGAGGGGGAGCCATCGTGAACGTGGCTAGTCGCAATGCGTTTCGGTCAAGCACCAACAATGCTGCTTACGATGCCGCAAAGGCAGGGGTTGTTGCTCTCACACGTACGGCTGCGGGGGAATTGGCTTGCCATCAGATCCGCGTCAATTCGGTATGTCCTGGCGTAATCGACACCGGTTCCGATGCGTCGATCCTGGAACCGTCGTTTATGGCGGCATACACGCGTCAGATTCCCATGAATCGTTATGGACGCCCCCACGAGGTCGCGGCACTTATCGCGTTTCTCTTGTCCGACGACGCGTCGTTCATGACGGGTGAGGCGGTCATTGTCGATGGTGGCCAGATCGCATGCCAGGACAACAGACGCATGCTGAAGTAGTCGTTAATACCATAATTCCTTGTTCACGACATTCTCCAGCGACTCGCCACGTACAAATCGTTGGAGGTTGGTGAGCAACACGCGCAAATGTCGTTCCGAGACCTCGGGTGCGCAGCCTGCCACGTGCGGCGTAATGATAACGTTTTCGAACTTCCATAAAGGATGTGCCGACGGGAGTGGTTCGATTTCAAAGACGTCGAGCCCGGCGCCAGCGATCTCGCCCGTGGCGAGCGCTTCACACAGGTCATTCAAATCGACGACGGCCCCCCGGCCAATGTTGATCAGGTAGGCGCTCCGTTTCATCGCTTGCAATTGGGGACGACGAAAAAGCTTTACGGTCTTGGGTGTGTGGGGCGCCGCGATGACCACGAAGTCACTTTCACGCAGCAATCGATCAAGTTCCTCTGGAGGCCACACCGCGTCAATGTTTGGCGGCACATTGTCGCATTGCGGATCGATCGCGACCACGCGCATACGAAACGCCAAGGCGCGTTGCGCGATCTCTCGACCAATGTGACCCAAACCGACAATCCCCAGGGTTTGGCCAGCAAGTTGGACGTGTCCGAGGTCGAGCGCGCTCTGGACACCGCCAGCAACGGCGGCGCCTTGCCGCTGCTGTTCGCCTCCCACCGGTTCCCAACAGGCCATCGACTGTTGGCGAATATAGCGATGGAAGTTTCGTGCGAAGCAAAGCAAATAGCCGAGCACATGGTCGGCGATAATATCCGAATAGAGGCCCCGCATTCCGGTCACGACACATGGGTGTGCCGTAAGTTCCGGGAAAAGGAAACTTTCCATGCTGGCGGTGGGGGCCTGTACCCATCGCAGCTGTTTCGCACGTGCTAGTAGGTTCGGCGTCAGTTTGCCGAACATCGCATCGGCTTCGGCGATTTCTCGATGGGCCTCGGTCTCGCTTTCCGCATTGACAGTTTGGATTTGGGGGTCGACCGCCTGGATGCGTTCCAGTCGCAACCGATCGACTGGCGGATGAAGGAGTAGTTTCATATTCTTTCTTTTCCACCTGCGTCTGCCGCGGAGTTTCCAATGCCCCATCGGGCCCGGAACGCCCCACGTAAATGGTGTTCTCCGGCCATTGTCAAGGAGGCTGAGTCTAGGCCAACTCAATGAGAATTGCCAGCGATACGAAGCGTGCCTCACGTGCCTGGGTGGGTCAGATTGGCCGTAACTTGTTCCAATCGTCGTTCCTTAGGGGGCATTTGCCAGCGCAAAAAGCAATCCGCACCTTTTCGGAGCGGAAAGCCCATGGAGTTCTGTCCCGCAATTTCCCCTCGGGGGGTCGCATCAACTCATTTGCGATGGTGAAACTGGCCGCAATCGCCTCGATTTCGACATTTTAAGCAAAAACTCCATGAAATTGCTTGACACGCTAGCGATGTCGGATACGTTGGAGACTACCGAATGTGACGGTCCTGTCGGTCTTGTAGGCCGTTCGGGTCACGTAGGGAAATTTGGGGCGGTGAGCCAATCGGCCTGAGTTTGCTCAAGAAGTGTGGTCTTCGCTTTCGACAAGGAGTTTGCTCGTGAGAATTTTCAATTGGCAAGTTGCTGCATTCGCAGCTATCGTCACCACTCTTGGTGTGGGAGTATCGGCTCAAGCCGACGTGTTTAATCAGGGGCCAACTGCTTTTGGCGTGCCTCGCTACAGTCTTCAGTTCACGAACGTCGGCAATCCGGGAAATCCCGACCATGTGGATCCTACCACGGGCCTTGCGGTCGGCGGCGTGGACTATGCCTTTGATATTGCCAAGACCGAGCTCCCCAGCGGCGTGTGGATTGAATACGCCAATTCGGTGGGTTTGCACCTGAGCGCCGGAGGTGGCGGAAACCCCATCTACCACGGCGGCGGTATGAACCATAGCAGCAACGAAAGCTCGCGTATCGAACGCTTTACGGATGGCCCCCTGACCAAATATCGTTGGGTACCCGGAGCGCTGGATGAAGATACCGAGGGTCGTCCCGTCGGCGGTATGAACTTCCTCGACACGGCCCGATTCGTCAACTGGCTCCATCATGGGCAGCCACAAGCGACAACGGCCGCCGAGTCACTAGCGAATTACAACCAGGCCAGCACCGGCGCGTATGATCTCACCGCAGCGGGCGCCGCCCGGGCGGTTGTCCAGCCCGGCGCGAAGTTCTGGATCGCTACCGAAGACGAATGGTATAAAGCTGCCTATTACGATCCGACGCTCAACGGCGGAACAGGCGGATATTGGCAGTACCCAACCCAAAGCAATACGCCTCCCGATAACGGATCGTGGCGAGGCCTAGCTAGCAATGTCGTAGACCAAAACCCCGCTTGGCACTCATCCCCCAGTACGATTCCCGACGGCGGCAACCGGGCCAACTTCAAGAGCAACAACCAGCCGGGAGACGCCCAAACCATTACCACGCGTCCGTTCCAAATTAATGACGGCGATCACAATGGAAACTTCGCTTCCGAAGTCGGCTGGTTCGAAGATTCTGCGAGCTACTACGGCACGTTCGACCAAGGGGGCAATTTGTGGGAAGCCATGCCCACCAGCAAGGACGCTTCGTCCGACGCGGTCCGTCGCGGCGGATGGTATGCCAACGGCGGCGGCAACGACATGGGGATTCGCGGTACGCGCCTCTCCGGAACCCAGACGGTCGTTGTTGGAACCGGCGACATCCGCGGCGGACGTGATCAATTTCAGGCTGGTGATTTTGATGGCGAACTTTGGCACGATGAGCTGCAGTTTGGGACGTGGCGCATTGCTCGAGTTGCAGTTCCTGAACCTGCATCCCTGAGCATGTTGGTCATGGGCGGTGCGTTGGGTCTGTTGTTGGCACGGCGTCGACGGACTGCTTAGTGCTGATCTCTTCTTGATTGAATGTTGAAAACGTACGACGCAAGCTCGCCTCAGGCGGGCTTGCGTTTTTTTGTGGGGTAGTTGCAGCGTCTGAGAAGGGGCAAGGGAACTGAGAGAGTTTCGAGTTACTCTTGCGCGCACCATACCATGCGCACTTGTCTGTCTGGTTTCAGATCATCCTGTTCGACGGTACAATCGTGACAGTCGCTTAGCCTGGGCTGATGAAAAGTTGTGAAAACAGAGAACAGAGAATGTTTGCCAACTCGTTTGATAGCGCAATTCTTTCTCCCCTCGCCCCCAGAAGACTGGGGGAGAGTTGGGCCAGATTATTGATCGAGACGCATCGTGCGCAATAAGATCGTGCGCAACAAGATTGTCCAAGTCAATTCGATCTTTTCGCCAACTTTTCATCAGCACACCCTTAGCCTCCGGTGAAAAATCTCCGTGTCCACCACCAACCCAATGGCCCAGACACAAAGTCGTTTCGAGCAATTTACGAGTCTGCTTGTTCAATCGATCTCCCCCGCGTCTCTGGTCGCATTTCGCATCGGCTTTGGACTGGTGCTGGCCTATCATGCCCTGTGGGTCTTGGCCCCCAATCCTGAGGGGACACGACTGTCCCGCGAGTACGACGCTGTCGCCACGCACTTTACCTATCCAGGTTTTTCCTGGGTGCAACCACTATCTTCGCCCTACCTAGCGCTTGTATTTGGCCTCGTGGCGGTGGCGGGGCTGTTGGTGGCGGTGGGCTTTTGCTATCGACTTGCGGCCGTTTGCCTATTCTTGGCATACACCTATACGTTTCTGCTCGACGTCGCGTATTACAACAATCACTACTATCTAATGAGCCTGATCGCGCTGCTGTTAATTGCCATGCCGGCCCAGACAAGCTTTTCCGTGGATGCTTGGCTGCGATCGAGGCGGTTGGCATCACCAGGAGTTCGTCGCGGATCATTCACGGGCGATGCAGCCACGTCCATCCCCTTTTGGCCCGTATTCTTGTTGCGAGCTCAGTTGTTTATTGTCTATTTTTTTGGCGGCCTCGCCAAGTTCAACACCGACTGGCTAACAGGGGTCCCTCTGTTA
Organism: Planctomycetota bacterium; assembly: GCA_027619595.1. GTDB lineage: Bacteria > Planctomycetota > Planctomycetia > Pirellulales > Pirellulaceae > JAQCHP01. Next base: position 3,042 of record JAQCHP010000085.1, on the reverse strand, counting down.
GCGCCTGGGATCAAATTGCATGAATTCCTGAGTCACACCGCCGGACTTCCGTCGTGGGTCACTGTCCAGCAGCTTTGCCTTTTCCTGGCTTGGACAGGTTTGGTTTTTGATCTATCGATCGGATTCCTTCTGACGTTTCGGCGGACTCGCCTGCTGGGGCTGTTGCTAACACTGATATTTCATTTCACGAACCATAACCTGTTTGATATCGGTGTATTTCCGGCCATGGCGACCGTGTCGACGTTGATTTTCCTCGAACCCGACTGGCCACTTCGAATTTGGAACTGGATTCGTACTCCCCGCTTCTTTTCTCCCGATTGGAATTGGTTCGTTGGCGGCGCACTGGCGATTCCGTTGGTCGGGGCGGCATTGGGATGGAAGATTCGACCAAGCGGTGCCGTTCGTTCGGCATGCGACGTATCGCGCCCGCACTGGATGGCGGTAGGTGTACTGACGTGGATTGTGGTGCAGGCGATTGTGCCCCTCCGCCACCTAGCGATCCCGGGAGACGCTAACTGGACCGACGAAGGGCATTATTTTGCGTGGCGGATGATGTTGCGTTACAAGAGTGCTCAGAACTTGGATTTTGAGCTTGAGGATCCTTCGCTGGCGTCGGACAGCCGCAACGGAAAGCCGCACGTCGATTGGTCCCAATGGCCGGTAGATGTTCCGCAGGCAATGTTCTTGGAGGTCGATGCGCAACAAGTGAACTGGTCGCGACTACCCGAGATCTTAGTGATCTACGAAGAACTGACCGGAGGGCGCATCTTTTACAATCCGTCAGCTGCTTCTGCTCCCCGAGATCATTCGTTGGCAGCCTGCCAACAACGCGTCTCGCAGATTTGGCAGGCGCACTACCACCGGGTGCCGGAAGTTCTTGCTTGCCTGGGTCCCGATGAGGCGCTGCGGCAGCTACGTCAAGAGATTGCTCGAAGTGAGCCCATCACGTCGGATTCCCGTCTCACCAAGGCCGATAGGGTGGCCCAAATATCGCTGGCACTCGATTATGCGGAAGAGCTACTGGCACAGCCCGGCAGCCTGGATGCGATTGCGGGGGATAAGTTAGGCAACTATTTGGAGTCACTCTTGGCAGGGACTCAAGGGGAATTCGTCGGTCGTTTCCTAGCGCAGGTCGGGCCGTTTGGACTCGACGGACTGAAACAGAATCCTTCCTTGTATGTCATCCGTGATCCTCAGATGACCATGGCGAATGGGTGGCGGGACCTGCGTACGTGGTACCGCACGGAGAACTTTCCGGTGTATGTCGATACAAGTCGCCTTCGTGTGGCGGGTTGGAAACGTCTGCCTCAGGTCGTCATGTTCTTCCGCGACGGTAAGCCGCGTCCATTTTGGAATCATTATCGGGACTTACTGCCCAAACAGATCGAGCAACTCGGGATTACCCCCAGCCTGTTGCATCAATATGCGGGCCATGTCGCTCATCAGTGGGAGAGACTTACAAATCGACCCGCGGTAGTGCATGTCACGGCCCCTGTAACACTGAATTATCGACCTTATCAGGTCCTTGTCGATCCTCGGGTCGATCTGGCGACGGTACCCTACCGATGCCTCGAGCACAATCCGTGGATCTCCATGTTGCAAGGTGAAGTTCCCAGGGATATGTTTCCAACCAGGGATATGTTTCCAAAAGGCGCCGAGGACGCGAAGGCTGCGAAATAGTTCCGCCATCGCGAAAGTTAGGACCGTCGAATTCGTGTTCGTGAAGTGCCACGAGATTCTAGTTCGTTTTACTGCGTAACTGGTTTGCTTCAACCGATCCTCGAAAAGGGAATAGTGGCATGTCACATTCGTACGGATTTTGTGGGCTGATGAGCTTGTTGCTTTGTACCGCACCCGGTTGGGCGGGACCGCCTATCTTTGAGGAGCAAAATCTCTATGTGGCCGGTGAATATGGTTACACGCGGTTTCGTATTCCTTCGTTGATTACCACGCCCCAGGGTACCGTCTTGGCGTTTGCGGAGGCGAGAAAGGGGGAAGGGCATGATTGGTCGGAAATCGATTTGGTTTTGCGACGGAGCGATGATCACGGCAAGACCTGGCAGCCACTCCAGATGATTTGCGATGAGGGGGCGAGCACCATGAACCAGCCATGCCCCGTTTTCGATCGAGAGACAGGCGTGTTGTGGTTCGCGTATTGCAAGAACAACCGCCGAGTATTTGTCAAGAAGAGTACTGACGAAGGGGCGCACTGGTCCTCAGCGGTGGAAATCACTGAGCACGTTACAGCCCCCGAATGGAAGTACTGTGGGTCTGGGCCTGGCCACGGCATTCAGCTGCGCAGTGGCCGACTGATGATCCCGTGTTGGGGCGATACGTCCCCAGGACCAGCAGAATGGCCGTCCAAAACGTGGGGCGCAGTGCAATTCTCTTATGTTTTTTTTAGTGATGATCACGGAGCTACCTGGAAGATGGGCGGCGTTCTCGATAATGATATGTCCGATGAATGCGAACTCGTCGAAGCGACCGACGGAAGTCTCTATATGAATATGCGCAGCCGTCAGCAAAAGAACTGTCGAGCGTATGCACGGAGTTCGGACGGTGGAGAAACTTGGTCGAAGGTCGAATTTGATACGACCCTGCCCGAGCCCTCCTGCCAGGCAGGTATGTCGAGATACAGCAACTCGTCAGATTCATCAAAAAGTCGAATCCTTTTGGCACATCCATCGAGCACATCGGATCGGGTCATGTTGACCTTACGACTTAGTTATGACGAAGGGCACACTTGGCCCGTTTCGCGGGTCGTGCATCAGGGGACCGCGGCGTATTCCGATCTGACGGTGGCCGCCGACAAATCGATCTTATGCCTTTACGAATCAGATCAAGGGGGTGTCCAATCCGCGAACAACACGCTCACCTTGGCCCGCATGAACTTGGAATGGCTCAGCCAGGGAAAAGACTCTCCGTAGATTCGGTGAAACGGTGTTCACAACCACAGACCGTTATCGCAAATGTTCCCCCGTCACCACCCGAGCTTGTCTCGGTGGAACGGTGTTCACAACCAGCCCATTATCGCAAATGCTC
>JAQCHP010000084.1 GCA_027619595.1 Planctomycetota bacterium | reverse complement strand
CAACTCCCCGGAGAGCACCGATCGTTTGGCCAATAAAGTCCGGATATCCCGGGGTATCAAGCACGTGAAATCGCTTACCTGCGAAGTCGAAATGGATCAACGACGATTCGACGGTATGCTTGTGCTTCTGTTCCTCGGGGTCGAAATCACAAAAGCTCGTCCCTTGATCGACACTCGGGTGTCCAACCTTGGCGCCCGTTAACAGTAGAAATTGATCCGCGAGGGTCGTCTTGCCGGCCGATCCATGCCCACACAGGGCCATGTTTCGGATATCACCAGGTTTCCGAATCGTCATCGAAGAGGATCCTTATTTAGTGATGTGAAAGATAAATTTTCGGCTATACAGATTCCAGCGCGCGGATCGCCTCCTGCAGATTGATGGAACCTTCGTAGAGCGCTCGACCTATGATGCACTCGGGGATACCGATTCGAGCGAGTTCCACTACGTCGCTCAGATGCGTTACCCCTCCTGAAGCGACGAGCGGCAGTTGTAATGCTTCCTGCATCGCAACGATGCCAGCGAAATTGGGGCCGGCCATCATTCCATCGCGAGAAATATCGGTATAGATTACCGCGGCTAAAGGGGACGTGGAAAAGGATGCGGCAAAATCGACGGCCCGCACGGAACTTGTTTCCAGCCATCCGTGAGTGGCCACTTGCCCGTCCCGTGCGTCAATTCCAGCTATCAATTGTTGCGGGTAACGACATGCCATTTCTCGCAGCCAGTCAGGTTCACGCAGGGCCCGCGTCCCGACAATGACACGATCGACACCGAGTCCCAGCAAGCGAACGATGGCCGCTTCGTCGCGAACTCCGCCCCCCAACTGGCAAGGGACTCCTTCGATCTTGTCTCGAATTCGTTGCACGACCGACAGATTGACGAGCGTACCGTCGCGGGCGCCGTCCAAGTCGACTAGGTGAATTCCCGCCGCGCCCGCATCCCGCCATCGCTCCGCCACGTCCACCGGATCGTCCGAAAACACGGTGGTGTCGCCGTAGTCGCCCTGGCGTAGGCGAACGCATTTTCCGTCGAGCAGGTCGATGGCCGGCCAAAGTTGCATGTGTCTGCTAGTTCGTAGGAGAGGCCCAGGTTTGCACCGCGAACAAATCGCAATATATCAAAATTAGTTTCTGCGTTAAATTCCGCTAAATTTTCTCGCTAACAAGGAGTCGCGTGCCAAGAGTTCGCGTAAGGCATGCCGTTGGACGTCACAGGCCCAAGACTATCTTAGTCCAAAATCCGATTCGCATGCAGTGGATCCATAAGCTGGGACATCGCCGTTAGGCCAAGCCAGTCAGGCACGTGCACCGTGGATTCGGTTACGGAGAGGCCGAGGCAGTTGGCATTTGCACAAAACGACTCAACATTTGCAGTCCTGCCGCTTGGCTTTTTTCTGGGTGAAATTGCGTGGCAAACAGGTTGTTTTTCTGGATCATGGAGCAAAACGTGAGGCCATAGTCCGCTTCGGCGGCGACAATTTCGGGTTGAACCGGCTCCACATAATACGAATGAACATAATAAAAATGGGTGCCCGATTCTGGCGGTAGCGAGAGTGGTGTCTCGCTGACAAAACGGGTCTCGTTCCAACCCATGTGAGGGACTTTGAGCGGACGGCCGCCTTCCTGTTCGGAGGAAAATCGCACAACGCGCCCGGCAAGGATGCCCAGCCCCTCGTGCTCGCCCCCTTCGTAGCTCACGTCAAACAGCAGTTGTAGACCCAGGCAAATGCCTAAGAAGGGCTTTCCTGCAAGTATCGCTTCACGTAGCGGTCCGACGAGGTCACGCTGTTTAAGTTCACGGATTGCGTCACCGAACGCACCGACGCCTGGGAGGATTAGCTTATCGGCTTGTGCCAATTCCCGCGGATTGTCGACGATGTGGACTTCTCCGCCCACGCGTTCTACGGCCTTCTGCACGCTGCGCAGGTTTCCCATCCGGTAGTCAATGATGGCAATCATCGATTTGGTCCGAAGTTGCGTCCGGTCCCCCATGCCGACCTGTGGGGTCGGGTTTGCGTAGTCGCGCTGTCGTCGAATAAGGTAACGCTCGGTAGTCTATACGGCAGTGTAGCGAACCACCAGCGTTGGTCGGCGGTTCGCCCGGCCGAAAGGACCGTGTCTCTGAATTGGCGAGCTGCCTGGCAGAACCGGGGTCATCTACTCGGGTCGTTCGGGGTAGATCACGATTTCAACTCGCCGATTGCGGGCCCGGCCCAATTCGGTTTCGTTCGAAGCCAACGGGTGATTGGACCCGTGACCCAACACGAACAATTGCCGCGAATTGATGCCGTGGCGATAAGCCAGCTGTTCAAAGACCGCCATGGCCTGGGCGGAAGTGAGGTGGTGCGAGTTTCTCCATTCCGACTGACCGAGCGAGCTGTTGTCAAAGTGGGATTCGACTCCCACGATTTGGTTGGGGTAGTTCTTGCTGATCACCGATGCGGCTTGGTCAAAATAGGCACTGGCTCCCTGGTGCAACCCAGCCGTTCCCGGCAGAAAAATCTTGTCGGATTGCAAAGTGATACGAACGAGATCTCCGTCCTGTCGAATATCCATGCCGGGGACCTGAACAGCGGTCAGTGTCCGTCGGAGGCTATTGTTGGCGGAAAATTTCCCCGTGTTTCGTCGTTCCGACGATGCTTGGAGCGCCTGAACTCGCTGTTCGGACATCAATCGGGCGCGGTCGGTATCGGTTAGCTGTCGAGCTGCTTGGTTCAGTTGTCCACGCATCATCTCCATTTCGGACTGGAGTCGCCGAATCTCTTGCTGGGATCCTGCGAGTACACCCTGCAAGTCGCGATTGTCCGAGTCGAGACTCTGAGATCGTTGCTTAAATTGATCAACCTGTGAATTCTGTTGCTGAATCGCGCGTTCGGCGAGCAGCTTACGTTCCTCGTTTTGCTTTTCCCGTTCGTCGCGTTTTTGTTTGAATGCCAAACGTTCCCGTTCGATTTCGCGTTCCAGGTCGGTCAAGTCTTTCAGCCGCTGTTCCTGTTCCTGCGCGAGTCGCGACTGTGCGTCGGCGCGGCGACGGAGATCACCGAACAGGGCACCAAAGCGTCCTCGTGCGGGAGCGTTTGAAGAGAGGGAGGGGGTTGCTGGATCGGGCGACGTGCCAACGGGCGGAGTTGCCGCTGGGGCTGCTGCACGCGGAAATAACGGACGCCAGCCGCCATTGGGGCCCTGAGCGCAGCCCAACATGCCGGTAAGCAGTCCGATGGCGCAGATTCCGACGACCCAGGTCACGGGTCCAGAAACGCTACGAAACGATCGCCGGAAACTCGTGATCTGCGAGCGGCCGTAATCGCGCTGCACCAATGTGTTGGTTTCCTCGACCATCCTGGCGGTTACCATCCGGATTCGGGTACCTTCCTAGTATCCCTGTATGGAACGGCAGATATTACCTACAAGTCTGCCTGGGCTCAATACCGATCGGCATCGGTATTATTCGGCCTACACGCGTCGTTCCACATAGGTGGTTTCCATGCGTCCGTCCACGAACGTGGCATCGTTCAACAATTGACGATGGAAGGGGACGGTCGTTTGAATCCCTTCGATTCGCAGTTCTGCTAGCGCCCGCCGCATGCATGCGATTGCTTCCTGACGCGTAGGCTGATGAACAATTAGCTTTCCAATCATGGAATCGTAGTAAGGTGGCACGGTGTAACCGGCGTGGGCATGCGAGTCGAACCGTACTCCGGGACCGCCGGGAATCAGCATTTTTGTGATCGTCCCGGCACATGGTTGGAAGCCGCGGGCTGGATCTTCGGCGTTGATCCGGCACTCCATGGCCGTTCCTCGGCATTCAATGTCCTTTTGAGAAAACGGCAACGGTTCTCCGGCGGCCACCAGGATTTGCGATTTGATGAGGTCCACACCGGTGACGAACTCACTGACGGGGTGTTCCACCTGAATGCGGGCGTTGACTTCGATAAAGTAAAAATTATCTTCTTGATCGACGATGAATTCGACCGTTCCTGCATTGGTGTAGCCGGCAAGTCGGATCAGTCGAGTTGCCGCATCACACATGTCGCGTCGGATTTCGTTCGGCAAGTTGGGCGCAGGGCTCTCCTCAATCAGTTTTTGGTGTCGTCGCTGGGTTGAGCAGTCACGTTCCCAGAGGTGTACGACGTTCCCGTGATGGTCGGCCAGGACCTGCACCTCGACATGTCGCGGACGCTCGATGAATTTCTCCAGATACACGCCGGAATTTCCGAACGCGGCCTGCGCTTCGGTGCGCGCTTGTTGAATGGCTGACTTCAGAGCCAGGTCATTGGCGGCGATTCGCATTCCCTTGCCCCCTCCGCCTGCAGTGGCTTTTATGAGTACGGGAAAGCCGATTTCTCGCGCGGTTTGCACCGCCTCTTCCTCGGTTTGGATTAACGTTTCGCTGCCTGGCACGATCGGAACCTTCGCTTCGCGGGCCATTCGGCGCGCGTGACTCTTGTCCCCCAACATCTCCATGGCAGCCGGCTCCGGACCAATAAACCCAATGTCGCAACTGCGACACACTTCATTGAAGTGTGAGTTTTCCGCCAAGAAACCATAACCCGGATGGATCGCTTCGACGTTACCAACCTCGGCCGCACTGATCACGCGATCGATCTTGAGATAGCTGAGTGACGCCTTGGCCGGACCGACGCAGATCGCTTCGTCGGCCAATTCCAAGTAGGCGCTGCCGCGGTCGGCCTCACTGAAAATAGCGACCGTTTCCACACCGAGTTCGCGACATGCGCGGATGATTCGCAGCGCAATCTCGCCGCGATTTGCAATCAAGATCCGTTTGAACATGGGCTCTTCTTGAAATGGAGAGGGCGCTAGAGGCTGGGATCAACCTTAAAGAGCGGTCGGCCAAAGTCTACGGCTTCCTCGTTGTCTACCAGGATGGCCACGATTTTCCCCGACATTTCGGCCTTAATATCGTTGAATACCTTCATCGCCTCGATAATACACACGACGGTGTCGGGTCCGATGGGATCTCCAACTTTGACGAAAGACTCGGTATCGGGTCGCGGACGCAAATAGAACGTACCGACCATGGGACTAGTGATCACGACTAGGTTGTCCGATTTGGTCGCCGGGCCAGTATTCTGCTCGGAAGCCAACTGCTGTCCACGCGGGGCTGCTGAAATCGATTGTTCGGGCGGAAGGATCGCCGGCGGCATCGCCATGATCGGTGCGTCGACGGCACGTCGAAGTCGAATCCGCTGAGATGCCTGACGTAAGTCAATCTCGCCTAAATCGTGCTCTTCCATGAGCTCCACGAGTTCCCGCAGTCGCTCAATATCAAAAACTTCTTCAGATTTTCTTGTTTCCCCAGCCCCCATGGCAGCCCCTTCATTCAAGTCAAACTAGCAATACAGGCCGAACCCGAGACATGAGCCCGAGATATTGAAACTAGGAGATGGTAACAACGGTATCCGACAATTCCTTACCCAAACTCGTCAGCACTTCGTGTCCGTCTTCCGTAACCAGTACATCGTCCTCGATCCGAATTCCTCCCCAGCCGGGAAGATATACGCCTGGTTCTACCGTAACCACCATACCGGGCGCAAGGAGTTGTTTTTGGTTTGCCGTCAATCGCGGGTTCTCATGAATGTCTAACCCGATACCATGTCCTAGCCCATGCCCGAACCGTTTACCCAGTCCCGCTTGCTCGATCACGGTGCGTGCGGCACGGTCAATATCTTCCATCGCGACGCCGGGCCGAATCGCCGCAATCCCAGCCTTCTGAGCCTGCAAAACGGTATTGTAAAACTTTTCAAATTTCGCCGGGATTTTAGTGGTTACAAGCATGCGAGTCAAGTCACTCATGTAGCGGCTCTCGCAGGCGCCCCAGTCAATCAACACGAAAGCCGATTCGCCGATACACCGAGTCGTCGGGCGTGCATGCGGCAAAGCCGCCCGCGTGCCGACGGCGACAATGGCCGGGAAACTGCACCCCTTGCCGCCGAAAAGACGAATCTGGTGCTCAAGGGCAAACGCGACATCTCGCTCGGTTTGGGCCCCCCGCAGGCCAGCGCGGACCACTTGAAACGCTCGCTCCGCTTGCTGGACCGCTCGACGAATGGCACTCACTTCGTCCGCATCTTTTACGATCCGCAAAGCCTCGACCAATTCTGTGCATCGCACCAGTTCGACCAAGGGCATCGACTCGGCTAACGAAGCGTGAACGCCGATCGTAAGTGAATTCGATTCGACCAACACCTGCCGTTCACGGCTCGCTGTCACTACGTCGGCCACCGCGTCGGCCATCGCGACGCCCGGCGCCCGCACCTGCAGTTCCAATGCCGGGCATTCTTCTTCCAGTTGTGTGGTATAACGCTGATCCGTAATCAGAATCGAGTCTTTTTGCGTAATAAAAAGGTAGCTATCGTCGCCGGTAAATCCCGTCAGGTACGAAACGTTATTGAAGTTCGTGATGAGTGCCGCGCGAACTTGCTCGGTTCGCATTCGCCGTCTCATTCTCGCCAGTCGGCTAGGTATCATAGAGCTATCGATTCTGATCTGCGGGCTTCGTCACTGTCAAACGCAACGAGCAGCTTAACGCGAACTGACGCCATGATCTAGCCGCGACGCTTCGTTCAGGAGTTGCAGTACCGGACGGGAATGAGGGCCAAAAAACAATCGACTCGCGATCGAATGGGGGGACTTATCGTGCCTCCGCCGTCACGCCCGGCCAATCATCGGTGCGGAACGGGGTGAGTGGCAGCCCATTTTGGCTATACATGTTACAGACGGGGTTGTCTGCCCACGCATAACGGACTGATTTCGGTTCTGGTACCAGTTCACTGGTGACGGAAACGCGGTTGTCTTCGAGTAACTTCGCCTGCGCCCAGACGAATTTGCGGTCGGCGCCCGCGACCGCAAAACCGCGCGGGTCCGGCACGTCAAATGGTCGCCATCCAGCGCCGATATGCTCGAAGGTTAAGATGACCTCCTGGCCACGAATTTCCATCGATTTGAACTGAGGACTCCGGAAAGGAATATCGAATCCGTATTCGTTTGCCAGTGCCCAGCGGGCAAGTCGGCGCGCAACATCATATTTGTTCTTGGGGTGGATGTCTTTTCCCTCACCGGTGTCGATGATGACAGCTTCGCCCGTGCGGCTGAGTTTCGACATTGTCATGGTCTGTGCCTCGCGCAGTTCTGCCCAGTCGCTCTCCATGGGCTCGGGTTTTTCGTCGCGATAATCTGCCAATTGCACCCAATAGAACGGGAATTCTCCCTGTCCCCATGCCTTGCGCCAGTTGGATATCATCAAAGGGAACATATCGCGGTACTGGTAGGCACGCTTGGTGTTGGATTCACCCTGGTACCAGATGACCCCACGCATGCCGTAACCCAGATGTGATTTCAAAACGCCTTGATAAATGTTGCCAGGGCGAGCGTTTCCCGACATTTCGTCCTTCAGGCTGCGAAGTCTTTGAGATGCCGATTCGCTCAAGTCACTTCGACTGGTCAAGTCGGCATATTCTTTTTCCTTCATGGACCATCGTTCCATTAAGGCCGCGTAACGATTGTCCGATGCAATCAGATCGCGGTCGATCCATCCCTCACATGAGGAACCTCCCCAAGCGTTGTTGATCATGCCGATCGGAACTTGGAGCGACTGGTGCAACTGACGTGCAAAGAGATACCCTACTGCAGAGAAATTCGCAACCGTCTCCGGCGAACATACCTGCCAAGCTCGGTCATGTGTCCAAATAGCCTCTTGGCTGCCAGTTTGTGGGAAGTTAATCATGCGGATCTGACGTGAGTTGGCTGCGATGCGTTCTAGGTCGGGATCGTCCGTCAATTTAATCCACCATTGCATGTTGGACTGGCCCGAACAGATCCAGACCTCGCCCACCATCACATCGCTGAATCGAACTTCATTGCTGCCGCGAATCGTCAACTCATGCGGCCCACCGACTGCCAGCGGATCCAAGAAGATATTCCAGTCGCCGTTTTCATCGGCCGTTGTGGCGTGCTGTTGGTCCGCAATCGATACCGTAATCGCTTCTTGGGCCGCAGCATGCCCCCACACTTTGTTCTTCTGCCCGGTTTGCAAAACCATGTGGTCACCGAATACATTCGGTAACACAACCTCAGCCACCACTGGACCGGACAGGCAGGCGATCCATATCGAGCTACTCAACAACGTCTGACGGACCGATGGAGGAACAAATTGCATGAATCGGAACTCCTGGGAGGGGCAGGCCATAGCGGTTAACCTTTCAATGCTAATTGGAATGGCAACCACTTGGGAGAGGTGTCCTGTGGAAAAACAAGGTCCGCCCCAAGGGGCCAAGAAGTCGGCATGGCAGAGGCGTTGGCGGAATTTCCTGTGGTTCGCCGTGGGTATGCTGGGAGGGATCGTCTTCGTGTTCGCACTGCTAGAAACGTCCATTGTGTATCCGGTGCCCAACGCGACGTCCGGCAATTGGAATCCGCAGTTTCGTCGGGATGACGTCTATTTTCGTTCGGCGGACGGGACCTCGTTGCACGGATGGTATCTACCCCATGAGGATCCTCAACGGTCGATCCTCTTCCTCCACGGAAATGGTGAGCACGTTCCAACCGCAGCGGAATCGATGGCCATCGTGAGCCGCCAGTTGCAAGCCGACGTGTTCGTTTTCGACTACCGTGGATACGGTCGGAGCGAGGGACGACCAACGGAATCGGGTGTTTTGGCCGACGCCGAGGCCGCGCTCATGTGGCTGTGTCAACGGACGAAACGTCATCCCGTCGAGATCATTCTGTACGGTCGGTCGCTGGGTGGGGCAGTCGCAGTTCACTTGGCTGCCGAGCACGGTGCTTCACACCTTGTATTGGAGCGTACGTTCACGAGGCTCACCGATGTAGCGGCCTATCACTTCCCTTGGTTGCCCGTGCGGTTAGTGATGCGAAACCAGTATCCCAGTGTCGATAAGATTAAGCACTACACTGGACCACTCTTTCAGAGTCATGGCACCGATGATATCGTCGTTCCGTACCTAAACGGCCGCCAGCTCTACGATGCGTCGCCAAGCCCCCTCAAAGAGTTCGCCACACTGAGCGACTGCGGTCATAACGATCCGAATCCGGAGGCGTATTGGCAAAAGCTACGGGCCTTTCTGCGAATCGATACCTTATAGCACGGCAATTATCACAGCACGGCAATTATCACAGCACGGCAATCATCACAGCACGGCAATCATCACAGCACGGCAATCATCACAGCACGGCAATCATCACAGCACGGCAATTATCGCCTATCTGCGGTAATGAGTTTCCGCAAAGACGCCATGCCGATTTCACCGAATTGCCTCGGCGGAATCTCCCACAGAGTTGGATTCAGAATCTCCAGCGAAATCCAGCGGTCGTACCGAATGTCCTTGAGGAAGTCGATAATTGCCGGCAACGGCAAATCGCCGTCTCCTGGGAGAATGCGGTGTTGATCGGTGGCGAATTCTCGTGGTACGCCCGATACATCACTGACTTGGACGTGAAACAGGGACTGAGGATTCATCGCCCGCAAATCGCTTTCTTTGCTTGGTCCGACGCCAAAATGGAAGACATCGAGGCAAATCCCAAGATTGGGGTGTTGTGTTTGGTCGACCAGCGCTGAAACCGACTGAAGGTTGTTTCCAAAGGCGGACCCCGATTGCAGCTCCAGCGCGATACAGATGTCGTGTTCGGCCGCCTCATGCGCTGCTTGACGCAAAGAGACCTGCACCCTTTCCATGTCACCGGACCTGATCGGAGACGGAACATCGGCGGCCACCACGAGCGTGGGAATTAGTAGTTCCCGGCACAGTTTCAGTCGCCTGCGAAATAGTTCCCACGCTACTTGCCGCTCCTCACCTTGGCTTACCAGCAGACCACCTTGGTAACTAGCGGCGGGGATGGACATGCCTTGCGCGTCCAAGAGTGCACGCAGTTCCTCCGGAGAAGATTGGTCTAGATAGTATTCCAACGCCGTGAGCCACACCTCAATCGCTGGGCATGTTCCGGCTGAGTAATCTTCGATACATTGTGGCAACTGAGCGTGTAATGAACAAACTTGGCTGATGGCTAGTTTCATATGGGCCGCCTAGGATTAGGTGACGCGGTCACGCAATAGACTTGTGCAGTCTTCGATTTTTACGCGTACCTGTTCCAACGTATCTCGATCGCGGATGGTTACGGTGCGATCCTTAAGCGACTGTCCATCCACAGTTATGCAATAGGGAGTCCCCGCCTCATCTTGCCGCCGGTAACGTCTGCCGACCGCCCCTTTTTCGTCGTAAAAAACGTTAAACGATCGTTTGAGTTCGCCATAGATTTCGTCGGCCAATTCGGGCATTCCATCCTTCTTGACCAGGGGAAAGATCGCTGCTTTCACCGGTGCCAATCGTGGGTGCAATTTGAGCACAACTCGCGTCTGAAGCTGACCGCTATCGTCCGGAGCTTCATCTTCGCAATAGGCTTCGCAGAGGAATGCCAACGTGGCGCGGTCGGCGCCCGCGGATGGCTCAATCACATGGGGTACAAACCGTTCGTTGGTCAGGTCATCGCGATACGAAAGGTCCTTGCCGCTGCCCCGCCAACGTGGCTGTCCATGAGCGTCCTTTTCTACCTCCAGCGGGCGCGTGTGGGGATCGAGTTTCCCCTCCATGTGACTTCGTAGATCAAAGTCGCCCCGATGCGCAATGCCTTCCAGTTCGCCAAACGAGCCAGCCGGCAAAAACGGAAACGCATATTCGATGTCGGCCGTACCCGTCGAATAATGGCTCAATTCTTCGGTGTGATGGTCGCGTAATCGAAGTCGATCACTCGATAATCCGAGGTCCGTGTACCAGCGGTAGCGGCGATCACGCCAGTATTGATACCAAGCCGGCGACTGCGTAGGGTGGCAGAAGAACTCGATTTCCATTTGCTCAAACTCACGCGAACGGAAAGTGAAATTGCGGGGCGTAATTTCGTTGCGAAAGCTCTTGCCAATTTGAGCGATTCCAAACGGAATTCGCATGCGTGTGCTATCGACTACGTTCTTGAAATTCACGAAGATACCCTGTGCCGTTTCCGGCCGTAGGTAGGCGGCACCTTCTTCCCCTGACAACGCCCCAACAAACGTCTTGAACATCAGATTAAATTCGCGCGGAGGAGTCAGCGTACCGACCGTCTTGGCGTCGGGCCCGAGTACTGCCTCAAAGCTGTCCAACGTCGTGAGGCTCACGACAGGGCCATCCCATTGCAACTGTTCTGCGTCTTTGTTGCGTAGTTGGAAGAACTTCAGCGCCTGTTTCTGGATAACTTCTTCCTGTTGCTCTCCTTCCTCCGCGGCGACAAAGACACGTTGGTCGCCTCGTTTAACCCACCGGCCGCACACTTGGTCATGGCGGAAACGGCGTTTCGTTTCGCGGCAATCGACCATAAAATCGTGGAACAAATCGTAATGCCCTGAACACTTCCAAATTTGCGGGTGCATAATGATCGTCGAATCGAGTCCGCTCATTTCATAGGCGGACGGTGCGCCCGGAATCGTCGATCGGTCATTGTGGCCGCTGATCATATCGCGCCACCACGATTCCTTCACGTTGCGTTTCAGCTCCACGCCCAACGGACCGTAGTCCCAGAAGCCGTTGAGTCCACCGTATATTTCGCTCGATTGAAAAAGAAATCCGCGTCGTTTACATAGCGAAACGAGCTTGTCCATCTCCATCGTAGAAACTCCTCAATGTTGGCAGGAAATTGGTCCCTAAGTTGTAACACGAGTGCAACGGTCAGGGCAGTAGAGTCGGTCGAATTACCGGACAGAAACGGCCCGTTATTCCTGCTCGAATTCGCGGCGGTCCTGCAGCGTGATCGATATATTTAGTTTCTCGACGCCGCGTAGAATCTCCAGCGTGACAGGGTGGTCCGGTGCGGTCAGCCCGACAAGGTTGACCAGATGGACGTCGCTTTCGATGGGTGTGCCGTTGAAAGAGAGGATTAGGTCGCGGGTCCGCAGGCGGGCCAGTTCAGCGGGTGAGCCGGGGGTTACCGACTTGACGAGGGCGCCATGTTGACCTGCGACGCCCAACTGAGCCGCCGCATCGGCGTCAAACGAATTGTCCAATGTGACCCCCAAGTAAGCGTGGGCCACATGACCGTCCCGTATCAACTGTTCGACTATCAAAGTTACGATATTGATCGGTATCGCAAATCCGATCCCTTCGTTACCTCCAGAATTGCTGGCGATCGCTGTATTGAGACCAATGACTTCGCCACGCAGGTCAAGCAGCGGGCCGCCGCTGTTTCCTGGATTGATGGCGGCGTCCGTTTGGAGGAAATCCTGGTAGTCGACCTCACGTCCGAGTTCCAGGTCGCGTCTCCCCTTGGCGCTCACGATCCCAAAGGTCACTGAATGGCTGAGCCCGAACGGGCTACCCATCGCTAAGACGATGTCTCCGATCCCGACGTCGTTGCTATTGCCTAGGCGAGCCGCAATAAGATTACTTTCGGCAACCGTAACGACGGCAATATCGGTGCCTGGGTCTTCCGTCACGCGTTCGGGTGTCAGTGTCCGCCCGTCGCTCAATTGGAGACGAATGTCCGTCAACTGGGCCCCTTTTACCACGTGCCGGTTGGTCACCACATGGAATTGGCCCGACATTCGAACGATGATGCCCGAACCCGCTTCTTCCACTTTTCGGCTTCCGCCAAAGTCACCCTTTTCGACGTGCTGCGATTCGATGTGAACTACGGTTGGTGTCGATAGCTCCACCACACGTCGCATTACCCGCGTGAACTGTTGCAAGGTTTCCGCTTCCTTGCTGAGCTGTTGATAGGCCGCTTCGCGCGCTGCGTCATCTGACGGGGTAAGTCGAGCCGACGACCTTGCCGCGAGTTGGATTCGGCCGCCATCTGCACGCGTCCGCGGGCCAGGTGACACGGTGGTTCTCGTAGGCGCGCTCTTGCGTAACGCCGATTCCGGTTGCCGCAACTGGCCGTACACGACATGATCGTAAGCGAGAAAAGCAGCCAGTACCGTAGGCAATATCACCGACGGTTTCAATTTCCATGGCAAGCAGATCACAGAAACATCCTTGCTTCCACCGGTGTTGGCCGCGCAGGGTACTGTTACCTAACGCGGAACTAACCGACGTACACATCCGCGCAACTTGACTTAGGACACATCGAGCTCAATATCGCCAAATATTGTTTCTTGCGAACTGCTCAGGATGCCGCCCCAATTGGCTGAACCTTCCTTTTCTGCTTCACGCTGGCACTGGATGCAGAGCGTAGCATACGGCAGTGCCTGGATTCGGGCGATCGGAATCGGCTTCTCGCAGGTTTCGCACAGACCGTATTCGCCACTCCGCATCCGCTCTAAGGCTTTTTCGATGTTGGCGAGCTCACGACTCTCCACCTCTGCCAGTTGCGAATTGATTTCGTCATGGGCCGAATCGAGAGCCATGTCGACGACATCCCCCCCGGATTCAGATCGAAGTTCCTTCAATAGGCTCATGTCACCTGCCAGCGCTTTGCGTAGTGCATCGCGTCGGTTGACTAGAATTTGCCGCATGTTCGTCATAGCGTCTTTTCTTCCCATGACAATTCAAACCTCCGCCTAGCACCCGCGTAGCACCAGGGCACCCAGAAGGACTGGATGCCTGGAGATCACGGACACCAAAAACCTCGTTTTGTTTCACCCTACCGCCGTCCCGGGCCACAGTTCCTTCCCCGAAGGCCCCTGTGTGCCACAAGACAACCAAAATATAGTACGCAAAATCCCCAAAAGTGGAATTCTCAATGCTTCCCCCATACCGACCGGAAATGGTGCCTGGCTGGCGGATCGTAAGCTATTATTTTGTAACGGTTTAAGTGGTATGGATCGTGTCAGTTGAGGCCGTACTGAAACGACGAAAATCTAACGCCAAAATCTCATCGGACACTTAACAAGACACGTATCGCGTCCTGTTGCCTGCCCGGCTGGGTGGCGAGCTATCCAGCTTGTGCGTAACGGATAATCGGCATTATCGCTGCAAACATCCAGAACTTTTTGCGGCTTTTGGATTTGCTGGCAGCAACGAGTCGGCTCCGCTTTGACGTCCCTTCGCATGTGACGTAAATCCTTCTGGAGGTTCTATCAACGGGACCTCCCCCCGAGGGAATTCCCAAGATCGTGTGAGAAGGCTATGGACTCGTATCGTCAAACACTCGCTGTGCACTACCTGGGAAATCTCCGTCCCGCAGACACCATTCAACTGTCGCAGCGGAGCGTCCGCGTAGGTTCAACTACGTCATCTGACTTCTGTATTCCCTCGGACTCGCTTGGCGAGGTGAGCGATGCAAGTTCGCTGCTCTGGCAGTTCGTGACCGGTCGGAGCGGAGTGGTCGTTCGTAATTGGTCCTCACACGGGCATTGGAACGGCACGCCGTTTTCCGACGTGCTGCTCAAGGCCGGGGATCAACTGACCCTAGGCGCGGTGACGCTGGAACTGGTGCCGTCGCTCACGCCCTCGGCGGCTGACGAAACACCCGTCGAAGCCCCAGGTTGTGAATTTGAAGGTGAAAACCCGGTTGCTGAGGATACCGTTTTCAATTCTCAGTCGAGCGATCTCCCTGACTTGCCACCGGTTGAGGAAGCCAAGACGTCTGGTCGCACCCCCGTCCGTAGGAAACGTCGCGTGACCGGTCGCCGGCGTTCATTGCTTTCGACAGAATGTTCGAAAGATAACGAACGCCCCGCATGGGTCGACGCCTTTCTAGCCGAACAGCGAACCGTCCTCGTCACATTGCGTGAAGACGTTGACTCGACTCGAAGTCAGATTTCCCAGTTGGGAGCGTATTGGACCGTTCGTCCTGCCAATGAAAGTGAACCAGTACCCACAGCCGGTTTGCCCGAAGCCTGGGACACGTTCTTGAAGTCCAGTCGCTTCTCTGAGTGTTCCATCAGCGACATCACCACCATCGACCAAGCGATCGAATTTGTAGCCGACCGACTCGATCAGTTGCAGAGGGAACGCGATGAATTGGAAACCCTGTGCCATGAACTGAGTGCCAAGGTAGAGACACTGGAATCAGATTTTGGAGACCAATCTAAGCAATTGCGGGAAATGCAAACGGAACTGTTCACTGCGGTCACCGAATTGCGAGAACTACGAACGTTCGTGGAAGAGGTTGCCGCGGTGCATCAGGCAAATGAGACCGATAATCTCAACTACGAACCGATCGTTCAAATACTCGCAGAACAAGATGTCGATCACGTGCCGAGTTCAACCTGCGAAACAAATTCGACACAGTCAGACCTATGTGAAGACGCGCAGCAGCCTTTCGTTTCGGAAATCGCACTCAATCAATCCGCTGATCTGAGTAGTTTGATCGACGCCATGGAACATGAGGTCGACGAGTTCACTCAACTTTCGATGCAAAGTGATTCGATCCTCTACCCGCTCAATGCCAACCCGACGACACGCACGTTTATTGAAGAATCGCGGTTATTAGAAGAGTTGGATAGGATCTCCGACGAGATGACTCACGCGGGTTGCTACACCGAGGAAAACTCAAACACCGAGGAAAACTCAAACATCGAGGAAAACTCCACGGCCGACGACATGACCCGTACCATGGTCGTGGATCTCGATCTTGACGGCGAAGAGGAACCGCTGCGGCCTTTAGAATGGGAACGCACGTCCTCGTTCGCACCCAATGCGGAGGCAACCGACGGAAGGGATCGTGCGTCCACCGGGCGTGGCAACGCACCGGAATTTCAGGTTCCGCAAGCCGCGCCCCCCGTGTCTGCCGCTTCGATTCTCGAATCGATGGGAGTGCTGCCGGGCGACTACGACGATGTGGCATCGCCGGTGCCCGTGGCAACAGCCGTGGCTCGACCAGTGGAACGAGTGGTTTCTGAAGAAGACGTTTCGATTCAACAGTACATGGAACAGCTCTTGCAGCGGTTGGGAGGCAGCTCGGCACCGTTGCAAACAAGTCCACTTCCGGTGTCCGTTGCGGAGCCGGAACCACTGCCGCAAAGCTCTCTGCGAACCGAGACACCTCAACACGACCAACGCTCGTCCGTACCGGGACTTGTTCAAGAAACTGAGCCGATGGCAGACGAGCCACATCCGCGAACGTCGCGGACGATCGCGTCCAGTGATGACGACATGGTGTCGCTGGGGGAGACGATTGCTGCGGTTAAGTCGCGAGTCATGTCCACGGAATTGACTTCGGATCTTTCGGCGATGCGGGAGTTGGCCAATATCTCAGCGCGGACCGCGATCCACCATCATGTTCGGCAACGTTGGGTCTATGCTGCTCTGGGCAAAGTCACCGTGTCCGTCGCCGCTCTGGTAACTGCAATCGGACTTGCATATGTGTCCAAGAGTTGGTTTTCGATATCGACGTGGGGGTCCGCAATCGCGCTGGTCATTTCCGGGTTTTGGAGTTTCCAGGCCTTTCAAATCGGTAGGCTCGTTGTGTCGACTCAGGCTAGGGTGAACGCTACTAAGAGTTAGCGAACGTAAGACTCGGCCGCACTAACCTCGTGCGGCGAGGATATCGTCATGGTTCCGCAAGTGGTAGCTGATGCCGACATAATCCAGTACCCGGCATAGGCCGCGGAGGGCGACACCCATTCCGTCGGGTCCGCTGAATCCGCCAAACTGCCCTCCCCCCTTCACGTGTGGCTCCAGGTCCAAGAAAACACCCGGGATTCCTCGATCGTGCATCGTTTGAGTCAACGACGGCAAGTGGTCCCGGAAATCCCGCAGGATCATTTCATGGCCACATTGTCCCCTATCGGCCGGGACAAAGTTCCTTAACTGCTCTTCCTCCACGTGCGACTGACGTTGGACTATCGTAGGATTCCGGTAGTCTTTGATGTGAATCCAGCCAATGCCAGGTTGCATGGCGCGATATTCGCGATAGACATCGTCAGTCGACATGCCTTGGCACAGCAAATTTGCGGCGTCAAAGACAAGGACGAGAGACGGGTGAGCAACCTGATGGTGAATCTCAGCTAAGGTTGTCCCGTCCTGGCCAATCAAATTCGCTTCGACCTCCAGGCCAAACACGATCCCTTCGCTCGCACAGTGTTCTGCGATCTGTCCCAATTGCTCGATGGCCTGCGGCAAGCATTTCCTCAGGTCGGTTCCACGTGGATGGTAAAATGAAA
The DNA here is from genome assembly GCA_027619595.1 of Planctomycetota bacterium. Classification (GTDB taxonomy): domain Bacteria; phylum Planctomycetota; class Planctomycetia; order Pirellulales; family Pirellulaceae; genus JAQCHP01. Next base: position 3,862 of record JAQCHP010000084.1, on the reverse strand, counting down.
ATCCACGCACCAGGTTGGTGTCAAACGCATGGGCCAACTCGCAGACGCGTGGAACTTCGTTTTTCAAATACGTGGAAAACGGTACATAACGGTTCGACGTTCCGTCTTCCACATCCAAGAGCTTGACTTTTCCGATGGGGGAACCGATGGTGGCAACCCGCAAACCGTATTCGGCCTGCAATTCGAGCACGCGGTGGATTTCGGGTGGGGTGAGTTGCATCACGTTCTTGACACCCTCCCCTGTGTCGATAAACCGTAGGCTGTAGTACTGCAGGCCCATGGCTGCCAAAGCCGCAAACTGTAACTCGGCCGACTTGCTGTGCGCCGATTCATCACCGAAACCACTCAGTAAGACTCTCGCTGGTTGGGACATGCTACGTTTTCCGTTGTTGATTCTCGAAAGTGTCGAGAGATTACCTGGTCTGCTCAGGCGACGTCCGAGTGCCATGTTCGGCGACAATTCGGCTGCGAATTCCTCCGCGTGGTGTAAATACCGCTTCCAACTTCATCCATTGGGGGTGTAAGATGGCCACCAAATCGTCCAGAATGCGGTTTGTGACGTCCTCGTAGAAAATTCCCTCCTGGCGGAATTGCTGGAGGTATAGCTTGAGGCTTTTCAGTTCGACACAACTTCCGGCCGGAATGTAAGTAAATCGGAGTGTGCCAAAGTCGGGCTGCCCTGTTTTGGGGCAGACCGAAGTGAACTCGGGACACTCAATTTCGATCTCGTAGGGGCGGTGAGGGTGCGGGTTCTCGAATACTTCGAGTATGTCACGAAAGCGAACGCTCAATCGAATCTCCGTGGAATAGTTGAATGCAGGTGGTGGAAATCTATCGTTCCGTACAAGGAGAAGGACTCCTGGCCGGAATGAGCAGTGTATTTGTGCGAACGAGTGGTTGCAACCTCCGTTGTTGGTTCTGTGATACCCCATACGCCTCCTGGCACCCGGAAGGGATTGAGATGGGATGGGGTGACGTACTGGCATCTGTCCTTGAATGGTCCGACCCGCATGTCGTGATTACAGGCGGCGAGCCGATGCTCCAAAAAGACTTGCCCGACCTGTGCCTCGCACTGCGGGACCACCAGCGTCACATTACGATCGAAACCGCCGGTACCGTTGACCTTCCCGTCGTCTGTGACTTGATGTCGCTGAGCCCCAAGTTATCAAACTCGAAGCCGACGGCGGAAAGCATAACGCCAAACTGGGTCGATTTGCACGAAACGCGTCGCCACGCACCACGCGTCATGGAACGACTTTTGACAGACTATTCTTACCAGCTGAAATTTGTCGTCGATGTTCCCGCAGATATCGACGAAATCGAACGCTATCTGCAACAGTACTCCAACATCGATCAAACACGCGTGATGCTCATGCCGCAGGCGACGAGCGTCGCTGAGCACACCGTCAAACAACCGTGGCTACTGGAACAATGCAGTAAACATCAATGGCGATATTGCCCCCGTCATCAGCTTGAATGGTATGGTCTCCGGCGCGGGACGTGAAGTCGAGATCTCGCACCAATCGCGTTTCGGTAGGCGATACCCACCGGCGTTTGAGGCTCAAAATAAATTTGGCCTGAAGGGCCGATACCGTGGGTGGTTACGGAAAAGATAACCGCAAACCCCTAGCTGCCGCTCGATTCTGCCTTGGGCTCGGCAGCCTGCAACTTGCTAATTCGTAAATGTCCGTCAAAGTGAGCTGTCGCGATATGCGTCTGATCGGGATGGATATCAACATCCAGGACATGGCCACCTCCGCGGTAACCTGTCGGGCCCACGGCAGGATACTCCACGGAATGATAAGGTTCTTCTTCGTTCGGTCGCCAGAACGCGACGTGCTTTCCTAGCCCGCACAGCAGATCTCCGTTGGATAGGTAGATTCCGCGGTAATTGATGAATTGTCCAATTTTCTTGGCGCTATAAGTTCGTGATTTCGTGCCAGTTTGCAAATTAAACTGGATGGCAAGGGGCCATTGAATGCCAGCATTCGGGTTGGTGGCTTCGTGTAGCCCAGTACACGTGACGTAGTTGCCATCCGACGTAAGGGCTAGGCTATGGATACCGCCAAAGCTCCCGGTGCCATCGGTGTAAGTATGGAGTTCTTTGGCTTCGAAGGAGCGAACACGCGCACCCGTTTCCACGTTCCAAATAAATACGTTGCCAAACAAATCACCTGCCAGAAGTTCGCCGCCAGAATGAAACACCAAGCTGTAGATGTGACTTTCGTGCCCCTGAAGTTCCCGAATTAGTTGACCGTTCGTCGTCGACCAAATTCTAATGAGCTGATCGTTGCCACCCGTGGCTAGCCATTGCCCTTCGGGGTGAACGGCCAAGCAGCGAATCCAACCTTGATGCGCGTCGATGATTCGTTGCGGTCGAGGATCGGCCTGTTGGGCATCCCAATAGATGAGTTTTCCGTCGTATCCCGCCGTGAAAAGAGTTGCACCGTCGGGCGAAAACTCAATCGCATGGAGCCAGCTCGTGTGCCCGTCCAGTCGCGTCGGTTCGCCTCCCGCTACGGGCCACCGTTGGATCGAATAGTCCCCCGACGTTCCGAATACAAACTGGCCGGATGGATCAAATCGGCACCCCAACAGCATCGCGGTATGGCGCCACTCGCGCACCAAGTGCATGGCTTGGGGATCGATCGCAGGCAGGCTGGCGACCGTGCTCATGTTAGCAATTCCTTGATTGGGCCAATCGCTGGATCTGCCACAGGATAGCTCCGGCCATCAATGACAAATTCACTCGCGGAATCAATCCCCACGGCTTGGAGGTAGGTGTGGAATAATTGGCGATGATCCACTTGTCCGTCGATGACCTCCGTCCCTTTCGCGTTTGTTTTCCCATAGACTGCGCCCGCCGACAGGCCACAGCCCGCCATGGCCATGGACCACGATAGTCCCCAATGTTCCCGGCCGAATGCGGGATTGATCTTGGGAGATCTTCCAAACTCGGTCATGACGACCACTAAGGTTGTCTCAAGCATGCCTCGCTCTGCCAGATCCGCCATCATTAACGGATAATAAGCATCAAATTCACGCAAGTGTTCAATATGGAAATTAAAGTTGTTCGCATGGGTGTCGTAGTTGCCATGCCCAACCTCCACAAACGGTACGTTGTGCTCCAGTAATCGTCGCGCCAATAACAGGCTTTGCCCGAAGTGCCCCTTGCCGTAACGGTGTTGGTCCGCGGCCGATTCCTTGGTGATGTCGAACATGGCTCGTCGCTGCATGAGTTCGAGTGCTTGCTCATAGCTTTCCGTGTAAGCGTGTGCGTCGGAGGAATGTCGTCGACGCAGGTACCGATCGTTGACGGCTCTTCGCCAGGCATGCCGCTGACCGTCTGCGGCAACAGTGACGCCGGTGGGGAGGCCGCTATTGACCAACCCTTCGGGACCTCCCACCGAGATACTTCCATAGCGTGGTCCCAAATAAGCAGAATTAGTGCTACGAGCGCCGGCAGACGTTCCCGCCAGGACGTTGCCGGGCAACTGTGCCCCCTGTTCTTCCATGGCCTTCGCCACGACGGCACCCAACTGCGGAAACTCAGCGCCCGGGGTAATATCGCGGCCGGTGCGCATCATGATCTCCCCGCGGTCATGTTCCCCTTCCCGGGTGTTGATGCCACGTACGAGCAGCATATGGTGCATCTGCTGCGCGGTGTTGGGCAACAATTCGCTAATATGAATTCCCGGTACGCTGGTGGGGATCGCAGCAAAAGGACCGCCCGTATCGACGCCGGGTTTAGGGTCCCACGATTCGAATTGGCTCAGGCCACCTGACAAAAAAATCAAGAGGATCCGCTTTTGGCTGGCAATAAGCTGTTGCGCGGCTGTGGGTCGGGTTAGGAATCCCATAC
>JAQCHP010000083.1 GCA_027619595.1 Planctomycetota bacterium | reverse complement strand
ATAATAACCTTTCCGGCGATAGAGCCGCCGGAGGGAAATCTTGACCCGCAAGACAAGTGTTTTTTTGAATCGGCCGAATAGGTCGGAACCTGTAGGCGGGGCAGTACCATGGAGGTTAGTCTGAGTTTTGAACCGAATCAAAACGCAACCATGTAATCGAATTTGGCGGGAATTCGTAGTGCGTTTGCCTCTCCTGGAAATTCAAGGGCCATGGACGAGTCTGCGGGCGAACTTGGTTGGGCATCTCCGCCGTGTTCGCGGCGCGCAAGGGAGCGACAAGTTCCGTTACCTGCGCCTGCGGGCGACCCATTGCAAAGGCTTCAATTCGAATCGCGGCGTGTTGCGATTTATTGCCAACGTGAACCACCTGCAAAGTCAGTGCTTTGCGATCCATACTAAGGATGGCGGTTACATCTAACCCGCCAGCATGTTCGACATCGACCTTTACAACGTCTCCTGGGAGGTACTGCGACACGATTTGGGTGACGTACCCCGGCGGTTGCAGCCACACTTGCGACGGCGTTAGGAATAACAATCCCTGATCCCACCCGCTATCGTTCTGTCGGTCGGGTTGCAGACAGTTCGCCGACGCGCAGAATGCGACGCGGCCATCGCGAAGCATACTTCCGATCGCGGTGGCGTTGGCTAGTGCACGTCGCTGCTCGTGGTTGACTGCGTTCAGTTCGAGTACAACAACTCGATGCGGAGTTCCCTTGGCGATCTTAGCGAGGGCATCGATATAGCTGGGGAGCGCTTTCAATGTATCCGAGGCGCCAGGGCCTGTGGTGTCCAGGTGGACGTCGAACCATACCTCGCGCCGATGTCGGCCGGCGAGTTCCAGGATCTTTTTATGGGCAGCTAAACTCGTAATGTCGGACAACGATCCGGGGAACGACATCGGATCTTCAATCGGTCTTGTATAACAGAAATCGCCAACAATCAGCGTGACGTCAGGATCCTTGGCCCAAATGGCTTCCGCCAAGGGAGCGAACTGTGCAACATACGCTTCATCGACATTCTCTTCATTGCCCAGTTCAATATAGGGGAGTTTGTACGGCTCTGGGTGACCATCTTCGGCGCGGCGGCGGCCCCATGCTGTGGTCACCGGCGACTTCGTATACTCCACGAATTCGGCCATGTCTTGCGGCGTTTCCTGCAAGCAAAATGCCGGAATGTACTCGAAGCCAGCGGCCTCACAGAAGTTCATGAAATCGAGAATGCCCCAGCCATTGGACGAATATGGGTACCAGACTCCGCGATAGGGTGGCCGCTTGTCACGCGGACCTATCATATTCTTCCATCGATATTCCGGATTGTTCACCATCGACCCACCGCATCGTAGTAAGGTGATCCCTTGAGAAACGAGACCTTCGGCAACGTCCCGTCGGACGGGCAGGTCCTTGTACCGTCCCCACGATCCCGGTTGCAGGAAAACGTATCCCAACCAGACCGTCGCAGGCTCGCCGATTGTAAAGCTGACACGTCCGGACAGATCCGAGGCCGTGGGGGTGAGTTCAAAATCGATCCGCTGCCATTCCGTACCGTGGACACCCAACGTTGTCTCCGCCAACACAGCGGTCCCATCGTGATTCTCTAGGGATACGTAGAGCTTTGTCGGTCGATCGGCGCGGACCCAGACCAATCCTTCATAAGACTTGCCAGCGACAAAATTCATTCCCCATCGATTGAGGGATTGATTATCGATGCCCCACCGCCCTACCCCGGCGTCAAAACGAATCTGTTGAGAATGACGTCCGACAAATGGTTGATTTGTATCAAGAGCAAACTCTCCGCGCGCAGTTCCGCGACGCACCGCACGCCACATCCCACTTACGCTTCCATCGATAGGACGTTCGGATAACGCAAAATTAATCGCCTCGGCACGGTCCGCTACTGTGATCTCTAAGTTGCGAAAATGTGTTTCGCGGTTGCCTATGCGCAAGCCAATTCGACCTTTACCGATTGACACTGCGCCCAGGTCGTGGCTCAGCAACGATTTCCCTGCCACGGAAACGTCGATCCTGGTTTCTAGAATTCGAACTTCCAATCGGATCCATTCGCCGACTGGGACAACACAGGGAACTTCTTCGAGAGGTTCAGGTGTGTTGCAGTGGCGGATGAGTCGGAGCGTTTGGCTGGCCTGATGCAGAGAAACCTCATATCCCTCCATCATGTCAACACCCATCCCCGGACTACTGACACGTACGAGCACACCGGCGTTGGGACCGTTGTCTGTCGTAAATCGCAGGTCGACCTTTACGGCGCCATCTTGAAACGGTTCACGTTGATAGACGAGCTTAGCAGCACGCTTGCTTTTTCCAATAAGAGTTCCGTCGAGTGTCTTCCAATCTCCACCGTACGACTGAAAACCGACGATGGCTGGTGGCGGTTCAGGTTCTTGAAAACTTTCACCAAAAATCATTTGGCTGTAGAGGCCACCGTAGATTTCATGATTGACGTCCTCGAGGCACGCCCCGGAAAGGAACCGACTCGCAGGGCCGGTAATCTGACTTGTGTCGACTTGGATGACCGATGTCTCACCCTGGGCAACAGCACCACCGGAGATCAACCAATACAGCCCGAAAAGAACCAGACCGACCACAAGATACGTACGGAGCGTGCCGCGATCTTGATTTGTTCCACCGGTGAAAATCACGGCTATTTTCCCTCTGTAGCATGATGCCTTGGGTCCCCGGGCCGAAATGGGTTCCAGTAGCTTAGCCGAAGAAATGAACTTCGGCTCGGATCGAGTTCGCAACTATAAAACACAAACCGCGATGACGATCACCATTCGACCTGTTCCGGTGCAATCCGATGTTCATTGCGGTCATCGTGCGCGATCGTGCCAGAACCGATGCGAACCATGCGATGGCAAACTCCCGCTACGGCCTCGTTGTGCGTGATAATGACAATCGTCATTCCCAGTTTTTCATTGAGATCGACTAATACTCGCAGAATCATTCGACCGGTGACAAGGTCCAGGGCTCCGGTGGGCTCGTCACATAGTAGTAGCTCCGGATTCTTGGCGATCGCCCTGGCAATCGCGACTCGCTGCTGCTCACCACCGGACAACTGCGACGGGAAGTGGTCGAGTCGCTGTTCGAGCCCCACCATATGCAGGGCCGCGGTGGGTGCCATCGGGTTTTGGCTAATCTCCGTGGCCACGGTGACGTTCTCTTCCGCGTTCAGTGCAGATACAAGGTTGTAAAACTGGAAAATGAATCCAATCTTTTCCCGACGATAGGCGGTCAACTGGCGCGCGTTGTAATCGCTAACCTGCTCTCCGGCAAAGTGGATCGTTCCTCGGGTCGGTGCATCAATACCACCGATGAGATTCAGCAGAGTGCTCTTGCCCGATCCGGAAGGCCCTACCACAACGGTAATTTCTCCGCGGTAAAGATCGAGGTCTACACCGTGCAGCACGGGAACATCGACGTCCCCCATATGATAGACCTTGTCAACACTGCGTAACCGCAAAAGAACTTCACGGGGATTCTCCGGCAAAGCCATCTTCTCCAGCGGATTTGTTGCGTCGACTACTTTGTCCATCGTGTGAGTCTTCCAAATTTCGACGACCGCCCGCGGGCACGAGGCGATTCATCTTGGCGAGAATCCCGTGTGCTCTACTCTACAATCTTGAATTTGCACCCTGAGTCTAAACCTAAATCACAACAGAACCAAGGCGTAACCCTTCACGGCCTTGCCCTTGGGGCTATACTTAGCGGACAGTAAGATTGGAACGGACGGCTCTTGCAAATGCGAGCGTCGACGTAAGATCGCCCTGATCGAAGCGGAGTATTCGCAGGTGCAACCTGCGGTCGATCTCAAAATCCCATTCTCAAACAGGACACTATCGGATGGCAAAGAACGTACTTGGAGAAGACCTTGAGACCTGCAGCATGTCCCCGCGGACAGGATTCTATCGTGACGGCTGCTGCCATACAGGGGCGGAGGATGTCGGGCTTCATCTTGTCTGCGTTGAGCTGACGGATGAGTTCCTGGCATTTAGCCGTTCCCGCGGAAACGATCTAAGCACGCCGAATCCCATGTTCGATTTTCCCGGCTTGCAGGGTGGAGATCGCTGGTGCCTTTGCGTACAGCGATGGCAAGAGGCTCTGGAAGCCGGTATGGCACCCCAAGTCGTACTGGAAGCGACGCATATGTCCGCCTTGGAGTTTGTGAATCTTGAGGACCTGAAAAAGTTCGCCGTCCAGCGGTAAAGGCCGTCTGGAGGCAAACAGTCGAGCCGCGACGCGACACAACGCCGCGCGAACAGGAAATGCCTCATCGGACGGCCACACCGAACCGTTGTTTAGCCGCTTACGGTCTTAAGGCTCAAGGAATTCTTGAGTAACTCGAGTAAACGTCAGAGACCACTTCGCGCTGTCACGTCGTCCGCCACCTTCCCACAAGATGCCAATCGACTCATCATCGAGAATGGTGATGTCGGAATATCCGCCGCGTCCCTCAGCAAACAAACGTTCCACGGGAAAGGTCTTTGCGTCATCGTACGTAACGCGAATGACCATGTTCTTTCGTCCTCTCCGTGGCCCGGTCCAGACAATTCGGTTTACGTCTGCCCCTTGCGATTGAGTCGTGAAGCTTTCGATCGCACACGCAACTGTGGTGGTTGGGGTCTCCAAACCAGGTCGAGGCTTGGACCACGTCTTTCCACCATCCTCGCTCGTGGCCATCCAACGATGCGGGGCCGATTTCAACTGCCGGTAATCCATCAGAATCTTTCCGTCACTCAACTCCACGAGCTGGTTTTCATTGCCGCCAGGGTTGTCAGGAATTGGCTCGCCGGCATGCCAAGTCTTTCCGTGATCTTCACTGTAAAAGGCCCAAACGCCACGTTCGCCAAACGTCGGCGCGACGAGCACACCCTTGCGAGTGCGAATCGGTCCGCCGGGTCCGACCACCCCTGCGACTTTGGTGAGATCAATGGGATCCGACCACGTCACCCCATGGTCGTCGCTCGTCCGCGCGAACGTCTGCTGGCCTGCCCGTTTTGGCTGGACTCGTATGTAGAATAGCCAAACGCGTCCGGTGTCCTTATCAAGCAACGTCGCCGGATTACCGGCTGACCATTTCTCGCCAGGATCCTCAATGATCTGCAGCGGGGACCACGTCAGTCCACCGTCGGTGCTGCGTTTCATCACCAAGTCGATGTCGTTGTCCCCGTCACCGGGATCTTCCCAATTGTACTTTCGCCCTTCAGCAATGGCGAGCAGCGAGCCATCCTGAGCGGTCTCGATCGCCGGAATGCGATACGTAGCATAGCCATCGATGCCTTGGGTGTAGACCCGGGTGTGCCGCACGTTCTCTTCAGCGCAAGACATCGTCTGGAAACAAAAAAGGATGACGGACGCGACGAAAGGAATGGCCGTTCGCATTTTTGAAACGACAGGGCGAACAGGCCTTTTCGTCCGCGTCAGCGACGGGACGTTGGCGCGGCTTGCTGAAGTACTGGCAGAATCCATGGCGGGTGCTCTCGCATCGGAGGAGGGGCGAAATCTAAAAACAGACGGTTAGAATAACTTTTCTTAGTGATCTTTTCCACCACCCTCTGAATGGCGCGAGGCGACGACGACCACCCCGCGAAATCATGGAGAACTCGCCCGAAGGGGAAAACGGTACTAGCCGCATCTACCTGGGAATCCACTGGATTTTTGATCAGCGGGACGGCATTTCGTTGGGTAACAATATTGCCGCGTATGTGGCAACAAGTCGGTTCCAGGCTGTACCGGAGCCAAGGGCACTTCATCTTGTGGCGATTGTGGCCGGGCTCTGTGTGCCTCGCCGCAGACCCACCGCGGAGCGTATATTTTCGCGCCATGAGGCAATCGCGGACCAGACCGCAAAGATTGGCGGACTCACGCGTTGTCCGACTGTTACACTTCTGGATTTCGCGATATAATCGTGGCATATTTCCTTATCTCTTTCCCATTTAGAGATCTACCCTATCATGAACTATCGCAATTATTCCGTCGCGAAATTCTTGTTCGCTGCAGTCCTGACAACGCTACACGTTGGCACACGACTTCCCGCGGAGGACGTACCTACAAAGGTCGATGGGGAACTACAGGCAGTCAAGGTTGGGAATGGTATTTTGGAGGTCCCGGCATCGTGGAAGCAAGGGAAACCCAATTCCAGTATGCGACTGGCACAATTTGCTTTGCCCCAAAATGAAGGCGACGAAGATGTTGAGCTAGTCGTATTTTACTTTGGCGGCGGGTCCGCGGGTGGTATCCAAGAAAACCTCAATCGCTGGGAAGGACAATTCCATCCCGAAAAACGGGAAGTTACGACAGTGCAGGGAAAATGCCGCGATGGCAGCTATGTGCTTTCCGAAATCTCCGGGACGTGGAAGAAACCGGACGGACCGCCTTTTGCACAAAAGACAATTGACCAACCGGGCAGTCGAGTCGTATCCGTCATTTGGATCCTGGAAAAAGACGACAAAACGGATCACTACTTCCTCAAGCTTTCCGGGCCCGACGCGGCGGTAAAGTCGCATATGAAAGAACTCCACCGCGCCATTCAGGCGGACCCCCAGACCGAAAAGCCCTGGCAGAAAAATTGATACAACCGTATCGAGACGATGTGAGTTCAAACATCGATCTAACTGCAAGGGATACATGCCGGTTGTACAGCGACATGGTCGCCATTCTAGGGCCTCATCTTTGTTGACCCACCGGTGACCTGCAACTATCCTGGGAGCAAGCGGAACTTACCAGCCTGAAAGGGCACACACTGGCCGTGCGCTATCGTAGGCGTACCGCAACATCTCTGCGTTGCAGCCTTGGTTGCCAATTATTGAACGGAGCGGATCGGCATGGCGTCCGACAATGGGTACGACGTATCGGTCGTTGTCCCCACGTACTGTGAAGCAGAAAACCTGCCTACCTTAATACCGCGCATTTCCAATGCGATGAGCAGTGCCGGTTTGCATGGCGAAATTCTCGTTGTGGACGACAACAGTCCCGATGATACAACGCAGGTATGTGATCAACTCTCCAGCGACTCTCCCGTTCGATTGATTGTTCGCACGAAGGAAAGGGGACTGTCGAGCGCCGTCATCGAAGGGATGAAACAAGCACAGGGCGCTGCACTGATCGTGATTGATGCCGACCTTTCCCATCCACCAGAAAAAATTCCTGAACTGATTCGCGCGTTACAAGTCGAGGGGACAGATTTTGTCATTGGCAGCCGCTACGTGCCGGGAGGTGGTACTGACGAAGAATGGGGACTCTTTCGTTGGTTTAACTCCAAAGTCGCCACGTGGTTAGCTTATCCGCTCACATCGGCCCGTGATCCCATGGCCGGATTTTTCGCCCTTCGTCGCGATCACTTCTTACAAGCATTGCCTCAGCTTGACCCAATTGGATATAAGATCGGACTAGAGCTAATTGTTAAGTGCGAATGCAAACAAATTGCCGAGGTTCCAATCTTCTTCGGCAATCGGCTCCGTGGCGAAAGTAAGCTCTCCATCAAGGAACAGCTGAACTACCTCCGACACCTTAAAAGACTATACGAACATAAGTGGCGTAACCTTGCGCAGTTCATTCAATTCCTTTTCGTCGGCGCGTCGGGAACAATCGTCGATCTGCTTGCCTTCACCTCGCTGATTCATTGGGTGCCAACCAATGTGGGACGGGGGATTGCTATTGGCGTAGCGATGACTTGGAACTATTGGTTTAATCGCCAAATAACTTTTTCCGGAGCGCGGCAACGGTCAATCCCGCATCAATATCTCTTGTATTGTCTGTCGTGTGCGGCAGGTGCCATGATAAGTTGGTCCGTGTTTGTCGGACTCCATTCACAAATTAATTATTTCCATGAGCACCCCGTCTTCGCAGCACTTGTCGGTATCGTATTGGCGACGCTATCCAATTTCCTGCTGAGCAAGCACCTTGCCTTCAGGTAACCCATTCTTTAACGGCCTCGCGCAATGAACAACCGAACCACCTCTCGCGCCATCATCCTGCTGGCACTTTTAGCGCTCGCTGGGCTGCTGCGATTCTACAACCTCGGCAGCTGGGCATTCGCTGGCGATGAAACGGCAACCCTGGCCGAAGTGGAGGTGTTGTTCGAGGGTAAACCTGCGCCGGAGCAAAGCCAAAAGTACCGCTTGCCTCGTATTATCCCCTTGAGCTACCTCATTCAACATGTTGGCACCGCATCCTTTGGTCGCGACGAATTCGGCAGCCGTGTCATGCCGGCCCTGCTGGGTACGCTGGGCGTAGGAGTCTTGTACCTACTACTGGAGCCACTCAAGGGACGGCCAACTGCTATAGCAGCTGCATTGCTCGTTTGCTTTTGGCCGGAACATATTTTCCAAAGCCAACAGACACGCTACTATACGTCCGCTATCTTATTTTCGTCCATCGGCATGTTGTTGGGTGGGTTTATTGCACGTCACCGCTCGACCACATTGAGCGTCGTGGCCTGTGGTTTTATTTTCGCCGGAATCCTTTGCCATACGCTCCTCGCCCTAGAGTCTAATTATTGGGGAGGAAACTGTCTCAGGGTCATTGACACAAAGGGGAACGCGACGGGCTTCCCATCAATGTAATCATTACATTCCTTGGGGCGATGGCGATCTTCGTCTTGTTTTACGTAATTTACTTGAGGCCCTTGACCAGCGGGTGGAATTCCATGATGTCGAGTGGCTACGACGTCACCCACTCCATACTTTCGACGGTCAATATGGTGGGCTGGCCGGTAGCGTTACTAGCAGTTCTCGGAATCCATCTGCTATGGCACGAGCGAACGGCCCAAAATTGGTATTGGCTGACTTGCGCCGTAGGCTGCGCGTCTACCAGCATTGTTTTTCCGTTAGTTTTGGTCGCCCATGTGCCCGCCTACATGTTCCCATTTGTGATTTCCATTTTGGTCTTGGCGGCCTGCGCGATTGGGGTAATTTACGAACTGCTATGCCAAAGAAGCCCATGGCTGGGGGCGATCTGGGTCGGATTGGCGTGCATGGGAACTCTGCCGAGCGTCGCCAGCCATTACAAGGACGGTTCGCGACCGGATATTCGGACTGCCGCAAACTTTGTAAAATCCAACTGGAAGCCGGGGGATCAAGTCTGCAGCTTTTCGGTGGGACTCTTCGGACAATATGCCAAAGAATGCGTACCGGCGATCCCCTTGTCGCAGTCGCCATCGGCGGCGGTTCGAGAATTGCAGGAAGTCGCCAACGGGACAACGAGAGTTTGGATCGTAGTGCAAAGTTCCCGCGGTGGCTTGGAAGAGCCGATACGTCGCTGGCTCGGAACTCACTGTTCGCATGAAGCCAAACTACTTCGAAAGCGTTATGATTACGCGGAATACGCGGTCGACGTTTACTTGTACTCTCCGGCAGCGACTCACGACGGCAACGCCGACTCTGCCAATTAAATATCCATGAACTGATTCCCCTAAAACGCCACCAACGGAGTCCTAGAATGGGAAAGCAACATGCGCCTGAATTCCTCAAGATCGTTCAGGATGCCAAAACACGTGTGCTAGAGTGTACCGTCCATGATGTAGAGAAGCGACAAAGCAATGGCGATTGCTTTTACCTTGTGGATGTACGGGAGGAAACGGAATGGAATGCCGGACACCTTCCTCAAGCGATCCACCTGAGCAAGGGAGTCATCGAACGGGATATCGAAAAAGCGATTCCCGATCGCAACGCGCCGATTGTCATGTATTGTGGTGGCGGGTTTCGCTCAGCGCTGGCAGCCGACAACATCCAGAAAATGGGCTATACCAATGTCATCTCGATGGATGGCGGATTTTCCGGCTGGAAAGAAGCAGGGTTCAAAATCGCTGGCGACTAGGGACTCCCGTGAACATCCCTTCGTACTATTTTTTGGTGGGCGCCGAGTTACTCACTTTAGCCCAAAACGGGTGTAGCCGGTCACCACGGGTCCGTGCGTCCTCCAGGAGCGTGCTCACGCTCGGAGCTACGGGCTCACGCGAGGATTTTCCATCGATCGTGATAATGAGCGGCTTACTAAAGTCGACTTGATCCGGCGTTAGATACAAGACCACATTCTTAGCTGCCGATCGCACGACGACGGTCGAGTCGTTAGGGAATTTCACCTCGGTTGTTGCCTTGGGAGCGGCTTTGGCTTGATCCCACTCCAAGGGATTCACCATGTTTTTCGGTAAATATCCATCCAATTCGACGCACCAAAAAAAGTTGTCCCACGGGCGCATGGCGACTACTTTAAATTCTTGGGGAAAAAAGTTTCGTCGAGAGAGATTGGCCCACGTCATGATGCGTTGGATTTCGTCGCCAAACATTTCATGTCCCCGACCGCGATATTCGGTAACGAGTGCATCGTAACCATTCTTCAAGTAGCGGTCCCAAACGACCGAATTCCGGATGGTAAGGTCACCATCCAACTCACCGCAAACGAAATAGGTTGACAGTAGCTTAGCGTTGATGATGTAACTTGGTATGTACTTAGGTGCATCGGATGTATTGTATTCCGCCGTGGCGGCAATGGGGATAACACCCGCCCACAAATCGGGATGCGCCTGTGCAATGTCCCAGGCTGCATCGCCTCCATTTGAATGCCCGCTAATAAATACACGATCGGTGTCAATCGAGAGACGTTGGAACGCATCGCGGAGGCAAGCCAGCACTGCATCGTGTTCGCGCGCCGTAAATCCGTATCGTAATTGCTCGGGAGTCGTCCACTCGGGGGCAATTACGATGTACCCGTGTCGTGTTGCCTGGCCTAATCTCTCCTTCATCGAATCGTCGTACGGCCCACACCACCACTGCAACTGCTGTTGTGGGGACGAACCGGTACGGTGCAGTGTCACAATCACCGGATAGCGTCGATCGGGATCGTATTCGGGAGGCAATTGCACAAAATAGTTATGCGGCCCCAGGCCACTTGCATGCCCGGCGGCCAACCTGAAGAGTCCTGGCGTGTCCTCTTGAGCCGCTGGCAACGCCGCAGGTGGACGCAAGTTCGCCAGCAACTTAGCGATACTTTGCGGGCTCGTACCTTCCAATTCCAGAAGTCGCTTCAACAATTCGTCTCGTTGCTGCAATTCTTGATCGTTGCGGAGTCGCAGGTATTTCGTAACAAGTTCACGTGCTTCCCACAGAGACGCAACCCGTGTCAACGTGGCACTGTCGCCACCAGAACCCAACAGCCATCCGCTCATCGCCAAGGATAGTTTCTGGGCAGGCTCCAGAGTCGCATCGTCGATCAGATTTACATAGTCCGCAAACCGATCAAGATTATTGGGAGAGAGTTGCTGCTCCAATTCCAGTTGAAAAGCTTCCAGGACCGGTTTCAACTGAGCGTCTTCAAACTGACTGACCTGAAGCCGAACTTGTTCGAGAATTTGTTTCGCCAGATTTTGTTCACGTTGGTCTCGCTCCTGCATCTCGCGAACTTGCACCAAGACTTCTCCAGCGACCTCGTCCCCGGCCGGAAATTGCTGCAGCAACATTCGGGACTGCTGAATACGACCCGCCTGACGCCTCAACTCGATTTCTTGCAGTAACTGCTCTGCCTCTTGTGTGTGCAGTTGTCGCCGAAGTCCTTTCAATTCCTCGGCCAACCGGGGAAATTTTTCCAAGGCCCGCTCCAACTCTTTGCGGGCGTCGCTGAATCGACGGGAAGACAATAGGAGTCGTACCGTAGCGAGGTAACCTTCCGGCGATTCGGCTTGATGTTGCGTCTGTAGTATACGGAACAGAATCTCGTTGGGGATCGAACTGGTCGCCATACGGGTATCACAAATCAGGGAATTCTTGCCGACCAATCCTTCCACACGCACGTAGGTGGGAGTGATTTCGGTAATTCCCTGAACCAGGTACTCGGTCCCTTTCGCGGTTCCGAGAGCCACGGTTCGACGGCCCCATTCGTCGAATTGCGTTGTGTTGAGTACGTTGCGTATACCGGCCAACCGTTCACCGCGACGATTGACACGCTGGTCGATCTTGATAACTTCGGGCTTAACGCCGTCGTCTGGAACTAGTTCGATTTGCTGTTTCCAGACGAAGGTACGACGTAGACCATCGTCGAGAAAAGCGATTGGCTTCACACCATCCTTGTTTTCGCCGGGCGCAAGGGCATTCTCGGCGATACTCGCTAGCAGCGGGCCAACTTGCCCGCGCAAAATCATGCCATTCTTCAATACAAAGGAAACTTCGCCACGCACGTCCGCAGAACAAGCGAAAATCGCTGCGATCACGATTGGAGCGATCCTGACAACTCGCTGCCGGACGCAATCATTTACTCGCATGGGATTTCCTCTGGGCGAAATACCCAACTCGGTCAGGGAACAAACGATCGCCGAATCGGCCTACCACGGGACTGGGAACTTAAGAGACTGGAGAATTACAAGAATGGCGAATCATCGTTAACTCTACCTTGCAATTCTGCATTTCCGTCTCCTGCCACAGCCTCAGTCCGACGGGCAAGAGTCCGGTATTGCAGGACCTATCGAATTTAGGGCCGATCAGGTTGAGGGCCGACCTGACTTGCAGTGGTGGTCAGGGGATTCAGTGCTCATAAATCTCAAGCCAAGAACCGTAACAAGCTTTGTACCAAGGGGAGCCAAGCTTGTAGCTGGGTTATTCTTTGTCCCAAAGGGACGGAAGCGTGAGCCCCTGGAAACCTAACGAGTTCGCTTCGTTGGTTTACGACCAAGATTTTTCTTGGCTGTTTTGCCCTTCACACCAGCAGAGCCGATACGAGCAGACCGTTTGAGCGACTTTGCGGGGCTGAGTAGAGTTTCCCCTTGAAGGAGCGCTGGCTCCTCAATTGAATCCTGGCCTGTGTCGGCAGATTCGCTCACCACTGCGAGATCGCTAGCGACAGCAGAACCACTTTGTTCGGCCCTTCTTACTGGTTGTCGCGAGGACGTCGAACTCCGTCCGAGCAAAATTTCGGTCACTTCGAACCATAACTCGTCTCCGGACGCATCGATCAACACATCGCAGAGCCGACCTGGTTGTGTTTCGCCACCGAGACGCTGGGGAAGTAGATCATCAATGCCGGTGATTTCCCGGCGGAGTGCAGCGGTCGAGACCTCCACCAACCGATGCCGTACGGGGCGAAATCCAACCGCACGAGCCACGTCGTAGGCATCCGACGCATACGTGATGGTGAACGGGGATTCGATCGTACCGTCCCCGGTCGACAGCAGCACCTTGAGCAGTACCTGCATCTGAGCGCGACAACGATCGGAGGTTGCCAGATCCCCGGTTTCCGCCGAGGCAATCCCCAGCAAAAAATGAATCCGCGGACTGAGTTGCCACGCGTCGTAGACCCGGTCCACAGCGGCGATCAGCCGATGCCATTCGCGCTTCTCCAACAGATCCTCAAGTTCCCCCAAGACCAGGCGATCTCGCTGCTCGGACGGAATCTTGCGGAGAAGGTTGTAGCGGAAAGAAAGGTAGCGATCCACGGAAGGGTTACGCAACAGAGATTCGATCACGCTAACCATTGAGTACCGATGCTCCTCGGCCATTGAGCGGTTGAGTCCTGTCGGGAAACGGAAGGCCCGACTCGTCATCATGTTTCGCACTCGAATGCTCACTAAGCATTATCCTAACGACATCGCGAACCCAGGACAACCTAAAAAATGGATTTCGATTGGACTTTTTTTTATCCAATGATCTCTCGTTTGTGGCGCACGTAGTCCCACAGAACGTAGCGATCAAGATCTCGCCCTGCCGTAAAGAAGACGCGCCCCATCGTTGACGCAGCGAGTCGTTGTGCGAATTGTACGTCTTCTTGCGATTGTGACCAACTTGGAATCAAGAACAGATTGATGACGATGCCATCGCGCTGACACAGCTTTCCTTCGCGCATCGTTGCCAATTCGGTCTGCCGATGTGGTGGGTAGAGCAAATACAACATCTGCTGTTCGAAATGAGCCGTCGGTAATCCATCGGTGATGAGAATGATCTGCCGATTAGGGGTATTTCGTCGGACAAGGATCTGACGACTGAGTTGGAGGGCGTGCTGGATATTCGTAAAATGCGGCGGAATATCGGCTTCGGCGATGTCCGGGCGGCTCATGTCAGCCTTCAATCGTACGACAGGATCGTAAATGGTGACCGGTTTCGGCAGGAGTCGCGGCACATCCGCAGTGGGGCAGTGCCGAGCGAAACTGGCCATTTCGACGAACGTCAAATAGTCTCCGGGGTATTCGCGTCGAATGAGGCCGTCTAAGGCCAGCCCCATCCGTTTTACGTTAACGTACTGCCCCTCATAACGCATCGAACCGCTCATATCCATCACCACGACCGTGGCAGATTTGGGTCGATTTCGAGTCTGATGGATCTCAATGTCGCGCGATTCGAGCCGCAGGGGCAGGCGGCAATCGGTCCGGACCATGGCGTTGATCATCGACTGACAGATATCCATTTGAGCGACCGAGTCGCCAAATTCGTAGGGCTTGGTCGCCTGCATTTCCACTGCGCCCTCTCCCGTCACCGGTCCGGTATGCCGGCCGCTACGACTGGCCTGCAATTCGCTGAAGAGCCGCTCCAAAAGCTTGTTCTGAAACACGCGTAAGGCGGAGGGTGTCAAATGGAATTGACCATCGCGCGACTCCAGCCCCTGTTGCCGAGCCGCTTCGCGGACCACATCTTGGATCCGCTGAGCTAGAGCCGACAAGTGCTCCAGATCTTCGGGTTGGGCGAATTCCGACAGCGCTTCCAGATCGACAATGCCGATCTGCGCCGACTGACGAGCATCCTGTAATTGTTTCAGTAGTTCTTCGATTCGGGCTAGTTCTTCTTTAATCTCCAACGCTTGAGGTACGGTGAGCTTGGTACGTCCGGTGAACTCATAGCGTGAGACCAATTCTTCGACTTGGTAGTGATCACCTAGCCGCTCAATCGTGCGGAGGAGCTGCCGCGCGGCCTGAGGAGCTGCGGTTTCCCAGCGGTACCAGAGGCGTTCCAAATCTGCCAACTGACGGTCGCCAGCAGCTTGCAGGAACTGTTGCTTGGCCTCCCGAGGAGGTTGTACGCTCTGGACCGATTTTTCGAACGCCCGACGCGCCTCATTACGGACGGAGTCGGTCTCGTAAGTCGCTAAGATTTTTCGCCGGCGTTCCTCCAGCATGGCCAATAAGGCGTCAATGCTCGGACCCAAACCCTGAATCTGCGACGGGTCGAGCCGTATGGCGCGCGCAAGTTCCTCTTCGGTCAAAGGTCGCTGATCGCCGTAGAATAGCAGGTGCTCCATCGCGGCCGAGGCAACGTCCACGGGAGGTTGGTTCGTGGTGGGAAAACGCACCGGATCGTACTTCTGGTACGTATGAATGACGCCCCCAACGGGCAAGCGGCGAGGCGATGGTAGGGGAGAATCGGGCATCGAAAAAACTCCCTCGGAGGAACCGTGTAACTATTCCAATCGATACTCGATGCGGCCGTGACTTTGCGATCGCGAGATCTTGTCAATTGCATGCAGTCCCGCCAGAACAAACTCGACGCACGACGCGCGAATGGCCGGACTGCTCGCCGCATTCACTTCGAAGGCTTTTTCCCAGACAGGTGGCACACGCTGCAGCCGTTCCGCGTAGGCCGCTGAAGGGAGCAAATCTCCTACCTCAACGCGAACACCCTGGCCAAAGATTTGGCCTATTTCTTCCAATCCATACTCATCGACATACTCACTAAAGACTTGCCGAATGGCGTCCCCTAAGATGGCATCCAATGCTTGGCTTTCGGACATCTGATGCGATCCCATCAGGTCCATTTCCAATTTTCCGAGTGCGGAGGAATAGAGGTGCCCAAGGTCGCTGATGCGTGGCACTGCGGGCCGTTCCTGGAGCAGGACCCCCCTTTGCCGGGCACTGGCGACCATCGTGCGAAAATTAGCTAACGAGAACCGGGCACTCACACCGGATTGTTGATCGACATATCGCGAGCGACGTGCTTGTACGGTAATTTCTTCGGCAATTTCATACATGAAGTACGGCACAACGACAGGATAGTCCCCATCCAGGTCGAGCTGCGATTCTTGCTGGGTGATTTGGATACCTAGTTCGCGATCGCGCGGATAGTGAGTATGAATCACCGATCCAATGCGATCCTTCAGCTGCGGAATGACTTTGCCGCTTCGGTTATAGGTCGATGGGTTGGCCGAAAACAGGATCATGATGTCCAGATCGAACCGAAGCGGATAACCGCGAATCTGAACGTCCCGTTCTTCGAGGATATTGAACAGGCCCACCTGGACCAATTCGTCTAACTCGGGCAATTCATTCATGGCAAAGATGCCACGATGTAATCGAGGGATCAAACCAAAATGGAGAGCTGCTTCCGTTGACATACTCGCACCGCCCGCCAATTTCGCGGGATCGATTTCACCGATAATGTCGGCAAACTTGGTTCCGGGCGCGAGCCGTTCGACGTACCGGTCCTCACGTTTCCACCATTCGATCGGCACATTGTGCGGCGAACGCTTCGAAAGATAACTCTTGCCAACCTGCGAAATGGGGTGTTCCGGATCCTCATGCACGGGCGCTTCAGGGAGGTCCAAGTAAGGCACGTACGGATCCAAGAAGTTAACAATATGCCGCATCATGCGACTTTTTCCTTGGCCTTTCTCGCCCAGGAACAGCATATCGTGCCCGGACAAGAGCGCCAGGCTCACCTCCGGGATCACGGTATCCTGGTAGCCCACCATCCCAGGAAACAATTCTCCACCGGCGGCCAAAGCCTTTAAGAAGTTGTCGTGGACTTCTTGCTTCACCGTCTTGGAACGCCATCCGCTGGCCCGCAACGCTTGGAGGTTGTTTGGAAGCGAGTCAACGGAGAGGTGTCGGCTTTCGTCGCCCGGCTGAGTCATTCGTCGGTCACGCATCCTTCCGAAGCCGATTTAACGGTCTTGATGTACTTGTACAATGTCCCGCGTTTCACCTTGTACGCGGGGGCCTTCCAAGCCAATCGGCGTTTCTTGAGCTCATCGTCGCTGACTTGAAAGTCCAAACGGTTTGTCGCGGCATCAATGGTGATGATATCTCCGTCTTGCACTAAGGCCAACGGTCCTCCCTCTTGCGCTTCCGGGGTGACGTGACCAACAATAAAACCGTGCGATCCTCCGGAGAAGCGGCCGTCGGTGATCAATGCCACGTCCGCACCCAGTCCAGCGCCCATAATGGCGGATGTAGGCGTGAGCATTTCGGGCATACCCGGACCCCCTTTCGGACCTTCGTACCGAATTACAACCACGTCCCCCTTCTTGATACGTTTTTTCTCCAACGCTTCAAGCATCAATTCCTCCGAATCAAACACACAGGCGGGACCTTGAAAACGCAGTCCCTCTTTTCCGGTGATTTTGGCCACCGATCCGTCAGGGGACAGGTTTCCCCGCAAGATCTGCAGATGCCCAGTGGCTTTCAGCGGTGACTCGATCGGACGCACAATCTTTTGCCCCGCTTTCAGTCCCGGTAGCCGATCCAAATTCTCGGCAATCGTTTGGCCGGTCACCGTCAGACAATCTCCATTGATCATCCCCTTTTCGAGCAGGTACTTCATGACGGCCGGTGTTCCACCCACGCCGTGCAATTCTTCCTGGACAAATCCACCGCTCGGCTTGAGGTCGGCCAGGTAAGGAATGCGATTGCTGACCGATTGAAAGTCGTCAATTGTCAGCGGAACCTCGACTGCTCTGGCCATCGCCAAAAGATGCAGTACGGCATTGGTCGAACCGCCCAGAGCAATCACAATCACCATCGCATTTTCGAAAGCCGTGCGCGTCATGATATCCCGCGGCTTAAGATCGCGTTCCAACAGCAATCGCATGGTCTTTCCGGCAGCCAGGCACTCTTTGATCTTGTCTGGGTCTTCCGCCGGAATCGAAGAGCTGTAAGGCAACGACATGCCCAATGCTTCAATGGCACTGGCCATCGTGTTGGCCGTGTACATACCACCGCAGGCACCGGCACCTGGACACGAGCGTTTGACAATTTCTTTGCGGGCCGATTCGTCGATCGTTCCAGCGAGAAACTCGCCATAACACTGGAACGCAGAGATAATGTCAAGCTTCCGATCACCCCAATGCCCCGGCTTGATCGTCCCGCCATAGATCATGAATCCGGGCCGATTGAGGCGCCCGAGTGCCATTAAACAGCCCGGCATATTCTTGTCACAACCCGGAATGACCACGCAACCGTCGTACCATTGGGCCCCCACAACCGTTTCAATGGAATCGGCGATTAGGTCGCGAGATTGCAGGGAATAGCTCATCCCGTCGGTGCCCATCGAGATGCCGTCACTGACACCGATGGTATTGAATCGCATCCCTACGATTCCCGCCTCCGTCATGCCAATTTTTACCTGTTCGGACAATTGATTGAGGTGCATGTTGCATGTGTTGCCCTCGTACCAGACGCTGGCGATGCCGACCTGGGCCTTGTCCATGTCGGCTTCGGTCATACCCACGCCGTAGAGCATAGCCTGGGACGCACCTTGGCTCTTGACTTGCGTGATGCGGCGGCTGAAACGATTTAACGGTTGCGACATACAAACCCCTACCTACGAAAATCCTGTTGTTGGGAAAACCTCTATTGTCGGCGCTAGCTGCTGCCGATGACACCCCCCATCGTTATGGCTGCGTCGCTCGCGTTGAGGCGACATCTCTTGTCCCACTACCTTGCTACCGTTATTTTGTTTGGCTCCCACCCGCAATTTTTTTTTATTTTTAACACGCCGGCGACCTCCCCATGCCACGCAGCGCTCGTACCCTATTTTTTGACGTGGGCAACGTGTTGGCCTATTTCGACCATGAGCGAGTTGTCAAAAATTTACAGCGTTTACTGGGGGTCGACGCCAACCGATTGCGAGAGGTTGTGTTTGGCGCCGGACTGCCGTCCCAGTACGAGTCAGGTCGGCTCGACAGTCCTGGTTTTTGCGGCCTACTGCGTGAACATTTGGGACTGCCTGACGCCAAGCCCAGCGACCGGGAATTGCTCGACGCATGTAGCGATATTTTTTGGCTCAACCATGAAATTGTTCCGGTGGTGGCACAACTAGCGGCGGCCGGGCACCATCTAGGGATCTTGTCGAATACCTGCGACGGGCATTGGCGTTGGCTAACTCGCGGCCAATACCGCATCCTACCCGACCTATTTCCCAGGCAAGTTCTGAGTTACCAAGTGGGATGTCTGAAACCTGATGCGGGAATCTACGAGGAGACCATCCGTCGCAGCCAAATTCCGCCAGGGGAGATCTTCTTCGTTGACGACCGGCCGGAAAACATTGAGGGAGCTCTGCGCGTCGGTCTCGATGCGTGCCTCTTCCAAAATGTGTCGACGCTCATCCGCGATCTGCAAGCACGCAACATCATTGCGAATTACTAACCGAGACTCGCCAACTTTCCCCACCGTAGGACGGGTCTCCAGGCCCGTCGGTCTCCTTCACCGTAGGACGGGTCTCCTGGCCCGTCTATCACTATCACAACCGTCTCCAAGCCCGTCCGAAACATCCGCGAACCGATAGCCTGCGCGCCCGCCGACCCACCGTATTCGCTTGCAATTGTCCCAAGCAATTGGTACCCTCAACGAGTGTAGCGAGTCGATCGTGGTGCTCGCCCCTGCAAGCGCCGATCGTTGAGCCGCTGCGACTGGCTCAAGAGAAAACAAAGAGAAGCAGGCAACAGACAAGACGCTCGGACCCCAGAGGACTGCGGAACAGCCTCCTACGTACGACGTCGTGGTGGCACTTTGGCATTGCGCGGAGTGGGTTGTCATGTTGCGAGATATGTTTTCGTTTGTGTTGCGCGCAGATCGAACAGGCCAAGGTGCCGATTCGACTTCTATCGCGGCCATCGACCGATCGGTGATCGCATCTGACGAGTTTCCCGCACCGTCTGGGCGTAGCAGGAAGGCTTTTACACTGGTCGAACTGTTGGTGGTGATCGCCATTATCGGTGTGTTGGTCGCACTACTGCTGCCCGCTGTTCAAGCGGCGCGCGAAGCGGCGCGTCGGATGCAATGTACGAGCCATCTCAAACAGCTGGGGTTAGCGACACACCTGTTCAACGATAGCTACGGATTCTTTCCGCCGGGACGTGGAGACTCGCCGAGGGAGATTGGCGGCATGCATTTCACTTGGTTTGCCGTGATCATGCCCCATTTGGAAGGTGGGGCAGAATTCGCCCAATGGGACCTGAGGAAACATTACTACGAAAAAGAAAACCTGAAGGCCCGCACCTATTTCATACCGATCTATTCTTGCCCCAGTCAGGGTCGGTTACCTGGCACTTTGTCGGCGGAACGCGCCAGCATGCCCGGGCAAGTCTCGGGGGTCGCCGGCGACCTAGGCAAGGGATCGACGGGGGACTACGCCGGCAACTTTGGGACGATTATGAGCGGCGGCAGCGACCCGTCCCATGACGATATGAACGGCATCATCGTGTCGGTCAATGATGGAAAAATGTCGGGAATCCGCACTAAAGTTGCCGATCCCAACGCGTTCTATCCAAGTATTACCTTCGCGATGGTCTCCGACGGATTGAGCAAAACCTTACTGGCGGGCGAGAAACACATTCGACGTGAAAAGCTGGGACTCTTCCCCGACGATTCCTCCCTCTACAACACCGACCACACTACCGCCTCGGCTCGCAGCGCTGGGTTGTCCCCCAAGACGGCCAAAGGGATCATACAACGGCCCATGCCACACCCGTTGGCCAAGAGCCAAATGGAAAGTATCAATTGCGTTCATGACGGTATGTCCGCTTGCTCGAATTTTGGCAGTCCCCACACGGGGATCGTGAATTTCGTTTATGGAGATGGCCATGTGGCGCCTCTCACAGTGGCCACCGATTTGACGGTGCTAAGCAGATTGGCAAATCGTGAGGACGGTGAAGCGGTGGGGGACACCCAGTAGGACGGGTCTCCAGGCCCGTCGGTCTCCTTCACCGTAGGACGGGTCTCCAGGCCCGTCTATCACAATCACAACCGTCTCCAAGCCCGTCCGAAACATCCGCGAACCGATAGCCTTCGCGCCCGCCGACCCACAGCATTCGCTTGCAAATGTCGCAAGCAATTGGTACCCTCATGAGTGTAGCGAGTCGATCGTGATGTTCGCCTCACCGTGCGCCGATAAACCGCTGCGACTGGCTCAAGAGAAAACAAAGAGTAGCAGGCAACAGACAAGACGCTCGGACCCCAGAGGACTGCGGAACAGCCTCCTACGTACGACGTCGTGG
>JAQCHP010000262.1 GCA_027619595.1 Planctomycetota bacterium | reverse complement strand
GGAATTGCGATGACAAAACGGATTGGCCGTCAGTTCGGGCCGCGGCCGTGTCGGTATCCGTCGCCCGTGAATTGTCGGTTTCAGCCGACAAGGTCGTTCGCTCGACCTGTCCGCTCGACGCGTCTACGCCAACCGGCGGCAGCACGACGATTGATTCCGTGGTGGCCGATGATTCATGTGAATTGGCAGTTGTCATAATTCCACAAAGCTTTGAAAATACCGCTGAAAGGTGAGCGCACAACGACTCAAAAACATACGTTGTGGAGCGAGTATCCCCGCCCGTTTCCCCGCGCGGTTATGCCGGCGATGAAAGCTAGTACGTGCCGAGCGAATCGTCTGTACCGTTTAGACCGGGTTTGCCGGTGAATGCTGTGGCTCCCTCACGCAACTGCGTTCCTCCCTATTCAACGTTCTCTATCCCAAGTAGGACGGGTCTCCAGGCCCGTCGTCATCCCTCAAGTAGGACGGGTCTCCAGGCCCGTCTTCCCTTGATTGGCGGCAAGAGCCAATCCAAAGCCAATCAAGGCACACATGCCGCACTTGAAAAACAGGCATCAATGCTCCCCTTGGACGCGTTGAGACTTGGTTTTCTCGACGTGTTTTTCTCGGACGGCCGGGAGAATTTTTTTGATGACGGGCCGGGAGACCTTGTCCTACGTGAAGAAAGGTAAAAGATGACGGGCCGGGAGACCCGTCCTACGGAGTGGTGACCGTGGCGGTGATCGGCGCGTCGATGGCGGCGGTCGATGGTGATTTTGAAGTTACCGTCATTGCGTCATTCGTCTCTGTCTGGATGGCGTCCTGTTTCGGTCGGTTCCGTCGCAACGATTTGGCCACGCTGCGCAAGGATTGATAGCTACGCAGTAGCATGTTGGAACCGCGACCACCAATGGCGACAAAGCACCGACTCGACTTGTACGACCGAGTTGTCCACTTGGCTTTTGCTTCGCACAGCACGCCAAGCGTATCCAATTGCTCGGCGGCTGGGTCCTCATGGTACCGCTCAAGCTGGATATACTGCAGCACTTTCCCCGGTGAAAATCGATTAAACTGCGGGTCAAAGCTAATCTTGTGAGAAAAGCAAGTCCCCTTGGCAAATTGACAATACTCAAAAGCGATCACCTGTCCGTTCAGTTTGAGTAGCCACACATCGAGATATCCGAGGTCACGCATGATCCTGGCTTCTTGATGATAGTAGTCGCGCAGCCCAGGCGTCCCGAGAATCGACGTACCGTTCTCACCCTTCCACCCTTTGTTTTCGATGGCGAAACAGACCTCCAGAGTCTCGAACAATTCCGTATCCGATGGGTTACGCAATCGCTCCACGGTGACTTCCCCTTCCGCCTCCAATCGTTGCCGCGCACGCTTGAGCGAGCTTCGATGATTAGCCGACAAGCTGCGCATGTAAGCGTTCCAGTCATGCTGAATGTCTACCACGCCAACATCATGACCGGGGCTCAAGTGCATGGCTCGTCCCTCGCGTTCCAGAGCGGCGATCAAGCGTTTCCAGCGTTCCGATTGAATCGGTATGCCCTCCAGTGCTACGGCGAGCCCGGGAAGCCGGCAGATTCGGTGGGCGATCGCACCGAGGGCGGCGTCGAATTCGCCGTCCGGGTCGACCAGGAGATCACCCGATCCGACCGTAGAATTCGATGGCAGACGATAGATACTGAAGGGCCACGGTCTCTTGTCTTTGATCAACGGGATCCCGGCTAAGAATCGACCGTCGTCCTCGACGACGATCGCTGTAAATTCTTGATCGGGCGCAAAGACTCGACACCATAGCTGCAGGCCAGCGAAACGACGGGAGGGGAGCCGGGTTTCACTCCGCTGCCACAAGTCGTCCCATTTGTCAGCCTGTTGGGCGAGTTGCGAAAGTGTAAGGGTCTTCAGGTGAGACATGCCAGGATCCCGCAGGTGTTTTACGATTTTGGCTCTCGTAAAACTTAGCCCACGATCCGCGTCCCCGCCTCGCTTTGGGTCGACTTATAACGGCTGTAACGAATATTCGCCGCATCCGACGATTTGCAGCCGAACGGCCGCAGTCGACCGGCCCAGTTGGCTGGTCGACTTGGATCGCCCAAGAAATAACATGGCAACGATCGTAGCGAGATCGTTACTTGCCCGAATACTCGGCCTTAAAGAAGTCCTGGCTCGCTGTTGGGCTCGGCTTGATCGTTCGCGAACCTTCCTTCCAGTTCGCCGGACAGACTTCACCATGCTTTTCAAAATGTTGCAAAGCGTCGACCATGCGCAACGTTTCGTCCACGCTTCGGCCAAGTGGCAAGTCATTAACGACTTGATGGCGTAGCACACCGCTCTTGTCGATCAGAAAGAGACCTCGTAACGCGATACCACCGGCCAAGAGCACGTCGTAGTTGGCCGAAATTTTTTGGTCCAGATCGGCCACCAGCGGATAGGCAATTTGGCCAATGCCCCCTTTTTCGCGGGGAAGATTGCGCCAGGCCAAATGGGCGAAGTGGCTGTCGGTCGACACGCCAAGTACCTGTACATTCCGCTTCTCGAAATCGGCGATCCGGTCCGAAAATGCAATGATTTCCGTGGGGCAGACGAAGGTAAAGTCAAGCGGATAGAAGAACAAGACCACGTATTTGCCGCGATAACTGTTCAACGAAACCGGCTTAAAAGACCCGTCCGGCATCACACTATTGGCGGTGAAATTCGGGGCTTCCTTTTGAACACGTACACTCATGACCAAACCTCTCCTAATAAATATACGTTCGCTGGGGAATGACTGGCACGGTCGTCCGTCGTCAATGTGATTGTTCGGGGTGACACGCTTTCAGCCCCGCAAGAATTAAGTGGAGCACGGCGGACCGACCACGAGCACTCTCTACTATCCACCCTGTCCCGGGATAGTAGCTATCCCAGGCAAAGTTGGCAAGAAGGGGGATTTTCGATGAGATGCCTGTTCCGATGCTCTTGATCCGTCCGCACAACCAGGTCTTGATGAACTTTCCAAAGCGAATGAACGCCACCGGTCGCCCTTGAAACGAGAGTCGGCCACGCTAGCGTCGGCCGCCCTAACTTTCTGAAAAAAAACAATGAAGAAATGTACACTAAAAGGAATTGTCTTTTTTTGAGTAAAACACAATAGTTGATCTACGGGGCGGGCGTGTGGCAAGGTGCGAACTCTTTCCCAGGCATGGAGGTGAAAAATGTTAGTTCTTAGCCGTCGAATTGGAGAGTCGATTATCGTTGGTGACAACGTTGTGGTAACGGTGTCCCGCATCCAGGGCAATCAGGTTCGTTTGTACATCAGTGCACCGCGTGAGGTATCGATCCGTCGGAGCGAATTGCCGGAAAAAACCGACGTCGACACTGCTGCCATCTACAAAATGCTTCAGGTGTCTGACAGGGTAAGCTCTGACAGGGTAAATTCTGACAGGGCGAGCAGGGTCAAACGCGACGAAGGAGTCGACGTCGCACCCGACACGACAAATGAACCGGCGGAAAATTCGCGCGCGTTGCACTGCGAACGGCCGGTGGTTCCGTTCTTATCACGAAAAGCGACCGTGACCAAGCGACCGCCGCAGGGGTGATTCTCTTAAGATGTGACGGAGAGCCTTGTAACCGACGCGTAAGCGAGGGAACCAAGACTCGGACAGGGCTGGGGGGCAGGTGGAGAG
>JAQCHP010000082.1 GCA_027619595.1 Planctomycetota bacterium | reverse complement strand
GCCAATTTTAATCGATGGCAAGAGCCTTCTGCGCTCAGCGTGCGCGCATTCATGGCGCTCGAAAGCCATTTCAAGTGCGGAAAGGCCGCCAGCGGCCAGAATTTCTGTCCGCCGACCTCTTCCACGGTCGATTTCCGGCCCTGTCGGTCATTTCATCCTCGCCATTCCGCCTATTTTCCATCCCCGCCCCCAACCTTCGCCCCCAACCTTGACTGTCTCCTACTTATCCCACCCCCAACCATGACTGTCTCCTACTTATCCTGACTGTCCTGGTATTTTTTGGTATTTTTCTGTGACTGTCCTGGTCCTTTTTCTGGTCCTTTTTGAGAAACGACCAACGGCAACCGGTGGACGGCACGCCGAAAAAGAGTTCTGTCTCTGGTTGGGAGTCGTCACCTACCGAGACAAATAACGTAGTCCCTCAAGAGACTGGAGCAACGGACGAGTTATTTGCGACGTCGGCTCGCGACCGCCGTTAAGAGCAATATAGCGTAATGCCATAGCGCGTTAGGCTCAGGCACAATGCTGGCAGTCGCTTGGAACGCAAACCCATCACCATCCACTGGTCGCGAATCTCGTCCTCCGAACAAGGTCAGTGAGGACGAATTCGTGCTGACGAAAATACCGTTGTCTTCGTAACTCGGCGTTGGAGCCGCCGTAGGAAGTTGTAACATCACGAGTCCTTCCAGAAGCGCCTCCAACCGATCTTTTGTCACCAACCCCCACAGCGGCGGAGCCGCCTGTACCTGTTCGTTCCCGATCAGCTGGAGGTCAACGTTTCGAAACCAGGCTCGGCTCGGAAATTCGAGTGTCGCCGATACCTCCCAGTCGAACGTGCCCGCTAGATGAAAGCGACATTCGAACGAATTCGGGCTGCATCCAGGGATCCCGGGCCCCTCCCCGGAGGGGAAATAGCCAAACGTGCTCCCTTCTTGAAAACGATACGTGGCAGCAGCGACAGATCCAGATATCTGCGGGAAGCAGAAAATTGATAGCACTAGGATGAAAAACTGGTATCGCATATCGGCTCTCGTACCTTCAAGGGGTAAATCGATCTCTGCCGCCACAGTTCTTTAGGCCGACCTAGTTCAGGTTTGTCACTGGGGACAACTCGCAATTTCCTTGCCCCAATATTAATCGGGGGATAAAATTGGTGAAAGATCCGCGCTTTGCGGTGATAGCTTTGCCATTCGCCAAGGAGACGAGCCATGCAAAAAGATCCGGACGCCATGTCGAACGATGAGCCTCTACGAACGAAGTCGCCTGGGACAGAACCCGAGCCCCTGGTCGAATACCGACTCAGCGTGGCACAGCTTGCGTACGCTCTGGTTCGGTTTGTGATTGTTGCGGTGTTGCTGTTCGGCGTGGTGGGTCTGGCACTGCCTGTAATGATGCATCCAAGGGCTTCGGAAGCCCGACCACGGTCATCGCAAACAGAATGGACGAATCGTCAGACGGAAATAGCCCGAGCGTTAGATCTCGCGTCGCAAGCAAGCCAAAACACTCCAGCAAAGGACAATGCAGATTGACAGCGCGTCGCTACGGACCGTACTTCCGGAGTCTCCAAGCAAGGCCAAGAGATCGCTCTATTCCGTTGCCCGTGACTCATTGGCGGTTTTCGGTTTGGGGGTAATCGTCTTCCACACTTCGTTTGCTTTGGGACGCATTCGTTCGGGCTCCATGGCACCGACTTTGGTCGGTGAAGAATGGACGAAGGGGGATGTCGTGCTCAGCGAACGTTGGACGTTCCGGCTACGGGCGCCCCGGCGTTGGGAGGTGGTCAACATTCGGTCCAACAATGGAGAATACGTCTGTAAGCGAATCATTGGGCTGCCTGGGGAAACGGTCTTATTGAAGCGGGACGGTGTCATCGAAATCGATGGTAGGTCGATCCCTCGGCCCGCTCATCTGACCGATTTGAAATACTTAGCCTACGGCAACATGATGGATGGCGATCCGTTTCCATGTGGCCAAGGATATTACGTTCTAGGCGACGACTCGCAGGACTCAGATGATAGCCGCTTCGGCGGCACAATCCCCTTATCGGCGATCGAGTCACGTGCCTGGCTCATCGTGAGTCCCAGCGAACGATTCGGATGGGTGCGGTAACCAAGCTGAAATGGCTCGTCGATGCTCCGATAAGTGCTTGCACGACGGCGCAGCCGAGACGCTAGAGAACAGTCTGTTAAACTTTGGGAACGCCCCAGTGCCCTTCGAGGCGGTACTCGCGCGCTAGAAGCTTGTTCGCTTCGTCGTCCCCGACGATCTGATTCGTAATCGGATCGAAACGGAAAGACCGTCCGAGCCGCGCTCCGATATTGGCGAAATGGACCAATGAGGCCGATAGATGAGCGACTTTGGCGTCGGCCGTGGCCGCGGCTTCGTTTCTCACGGCTGCAATGAACGCGCGTTGATTTGCGTGAAAGTTCATTTCAGGTGATTTGGCGGGGAGCTTGTCTGACTTTTCTTTTCCCTCCCACAACTGGAACTTTCCGCGACGGCTAATCATCATCATCCCTTTGGTACCGTAGAATTCTGTTCCACCGTCGACGTTATAGGGATGGTTTTGCGACCAGAGACGCATCTCGAAGATCAGTTGCTTGCGGCCCCCAGCTTTACCGTTGTTGGCAAAATCAAACGTGGCCGTAACCGTGTCGGGGAATTGCTGGTCGTCGTCGAAGAAGTACTTGCCCCCGACAACGGCTATGCCGGTCGGTTGCGAGTCGACGCCCAACCCCCAACGTGCGTAGTCGATTTCATGGACGCCATCGTTGCCCACGTCGCCCGTACCAAAGTTGTACCACCAGTGCCAAGAGTAGTGGTGACAATTGGGACGGAATGGCGTCATCACTGCGGGACCGACCCAAGTGTCGTAGTCGAATCCGGCGGGGGGATTGGTTGGTTGGGAACGGCCAATGTCGCCGCGACGTTGCACGTTCCACGCTTTGGCGACCAACACATCGCCAATGATTCCGTCGCGCAACATTTGAATTGCGTCTGTGAAACCGTCGCTGCTGCGCATTTGGGTGCCATGTTGCACCACTTTGCCAGTCCGTTCCGCAGCCGCGACCAGCAGTTCCCCTTCGCGAAAGTTGTGCGAACACGGTTTTTCGACGTAAACATGTTTACCTGCATCGAGTGCCAAGAGTGCCGCTGGAGCATGCCAATGGTCGGGTGTCGCGATGCTGACCGCGTCGATCGATTTGTCGTCAAAAATTGTTCGCATGTCAGTGACTGGTTTAGCGCCGGGCAACTTCTGGGCCGCCGCTGCAACTCGCTTCTCATCGGGATCGCAGACATAGGCGAGTTCAATCCCGGCATCCTTGAGCATCCCCCACCCATTCGCGTGACCAGTTCCCTGTCCGCCGCAGCCGATTACGGCAACTCGAATGCGTTGGTTAGCCCCCGCAGCGCGCGTGGCAGTGGTCGTCAGTAATGTCGACCCGGCGATCCTTGCTAGGCCTAGGCTTCCTTCTTTGATGAAGGTGCGGCGATTCGTATCCGACATGAGAAATCTCCGATGCAAGTAGGGCTAGGTAAGGAAAACTCGGATAACGTCAGGACTGACAAAAAGATGTCCAACACGGCTACCTATTGGGAACAATATTATAGCGATCGAAACATCGCCCCGCACGTCAGGTCCAACGCAAATGCAGAAATCGGCGCTGCGGTCCGACCCCAACGCAGTTGTTGAATTGTTCGATCTCTGTTACCGGTCCGCTGCTTCAATTCGAAAAAAGTAGACTTTTGATTTACGATCGGAAATTCCCTCGGGTGTCTGATGGTCCGTGAAAGAACCGATCACTTCGCCATCTTCGGTGGTTTGGCGATAACCTCCGATGGAATAGAGTCCAAAAGATTGCTCCGATCTCGCATAATCCCTCCATGTTGCCCCGGCGTCGTCGCTAACCAAACATGCCAAATGCCCCGAGTCGTTTCCTATCACAAAGAGACGTTGGGGATCCGACGGGTTGTGGGCAAAGAAACCATCTAACCCGCTCAAGTTCAGGCACTGCCCCGACACCTTCGGATATCGGTCAATCTGTTTGGCCCCCGTCTTCAGGTCGTAACGCACGTAGTGTTGCCGGGGCGGAGTGGTCTGAGCCTGATAGAACCCATGCCAATGCTCGGTGGTAGCCAGCCCGCTGGCCAACCAGGTATGAACTTCGAATTCGTCGTCCAGCGTCACCCGAAGCGCCGGTCCTGTTTCGTCTGCCACGATGGGAAGCTCTAGCTTCGCACGTCCGCCATCGCCAGCCGGCAGCCAAGTAAAAAAGCTGTCGCCTCCATCTTCCGAAATGGCGTAATGAATATCACGGTACATATACTCGCCATGCTTTTGCGTTGTCCAAGCCAAGTGCAGTTGCCCTTGTTGATTGAGTGACAAGTGTGGGTATTGCAACAACCCGTTCGGGCCAGAGACCATCAATTGACGAGAATCGATCAGTGTTCCGTCCAATCGCAATCGATGAAACGTATTGTTGTGCGAAAAGAAGTAGAGTTGGTCGCGTGATGGATCGATGACGGCTGCGTACTTGCCAGCGGCTCCGCCCGGGATACGCGTCGTCTGAGGAGTCGGCCGAGTCGCTTGTTGGCTTTCCAGCCACAACTTGATTTTCGTTACATCCCATCGATCCAGATAAGCGTCCCCGCCGACAAAATCAACTCGGACGAGATACAAATTGCCACGTCGGTCGCATTCTAATACGGGCGGATTCGTGGCACCCGTCTGCTCGACAAGTGTCACGAAGCTGGATCCTCCATCGCGACTAATCGAAAGTCGCCAGCATTGATCGGTGTAGGCGTCGTTTCGAGAACGTATGTGGCTCAAGAAAATCAGACCGCCAGCTTCGACCACCTTTTGATTGTGGCTTTGAAAGGTGGCGTAGTGAATCACCGGATGGTCTACCATTGTTACCCGAACTCGACCTGGCAAAGAAGCAACCGTTTGGGCATCGCCACCTAATGCTCCCACTTCATCGCCGTTTGCGGTCGTAGGTCCCAGGTTGAACACTACCAAGCTTAGCCATACGGCGGCAATCAACGGGAAAATGGAGTGTCGCTTGAACATGGATCACCTGAATTTGAACGGCAAAAAAAATGAGTCACAATTCGCGGCTGACGGGCGCTTAGCAAGTTGGGCTCAGTACATGGAACCCGCTGCACGGCGCAACTGGGGCTTGTACAATAGCCACTTCACGGTCGCAGCGGCGAGCTTCGCCGGGTTCAGCAGTTGCCAAGCCTATTTTACGACAGATTTTCATTGAAGTCACCGGAACAAACAAGTGATCGCGACGGCGAAGGGTGGAAATCACGCTGCAGCATGGACCCCGTATCGGTTCGAGGTCCCTGCCGCATGACACGGCCCGCCGCTACCAATCGGGTATGCCGTCGTTGGCAACCACAGTTCAACCGCTGGCCGTAGCGATAAGACACCAGGGTGCCTCGTCACGCAGGACGAGAAATTGGCTTGTCGGCGCAAGAAATGAATCGCTCGGGATGATCCACTGCGGTCAAGCCGAGGTTCCGCCAGGCGCGGGGCATCTCCTCGGCCGGCACGAAGTGCTTCTGCTTCGCAGGCCACGTCGTCAATGTCTCACTGCGATAAGCGACGCCCAAGTGCTCGCTGATCCAGCTTTCATACCTACTGATCCAATCGATCACATCGACGAGCAAACTTTGGCAGCGTGATATCTCGTCAGCGCGAGGCAGCGAGAGTCGCGGCAGGTCATCCGGCATCCAAGCGGGTTGTTGAAGATCGGAACTTGGTGTCAACATTGGCTGAAACTGGTAGCGGCGCAGAAACAGTCCCCCGTAGCGGTCGTCGCCGAAAAATAGACCGAACCCCCGCACCACAACTCGCATCGTCGACGACAGGTCCAATCGATAAAGACTCGCAGCTTTACTTTCGGCAGGCTTCTCAATTCGCTGAAACCCGTATTGAATGAGCAGATTGCCGGCTGAACTATCGATATCGCGCCCCCAACACCAAATCTGTTGGTTCAACAATTCTGACGCTTGCAGGCATGTGGGACTCTCGGTGACGCGTTGAACAGACGCGACTAACGCAAATTCGCTCGATGGCGAAGTTGCACAGTCGCCTATTTCCTCCGACCCGAGGCATTCGTTGCTGGTGTTCTCAGACAATTTCACAACAACCACCTCCCACTCCATGCCAGTACGATCGAGAACAGAATTGCAAATGCGGCCTGGCGAACCAACAACCTTCCGGCTCCCAGCCAGCTTGTTTCGCGGCCGATCGTTAAGGCCGTTACGAGGCACGGCAGCAAGACACCGGCCAGGTAGACGGCGGTCAGTGTTTGCGACGCCGTCAGCGGCATGTCTAGACGGTCGTTGGCCGTGAACAGAAAAATGCCATCCTTACGAATCGAAGCCAACACAACCGGCAACGCTGCTTGAGGTGGCAAGTTAAACACATGCATGACCGGCCCCAGCACAGAGGACGCTACATCAAGCACCCCCCACTGCGCCAACAACGACGCCAGAACGCAGATCACTCCGAAGATCGGCAGCGCCTGCACGAAGAATTGCTGAATGGTACCCCAGGACTCTCGCCACATCGCCATCGGCGTGGGCCATTGCATGAACGGACGACCGGGCGTCATCAATACGTTGAGTGAGCTTCTCGCTTCCGCAGCTGCAGTTAGTCGCAAATAGAGCAACGTCGTGACCAGCAGGTAGCTCATGAATATCAGTGTCAACGTCGTCGCGTTCTGTCGAGTCGACGCTGCACCCGCCGCCAAGACGGCGAGTGTGGCTGGGAGTTGATAGCTACAAGCGGCGCCAAACGCGATAGCCGAGATGGCAGGTCCTCGGGCACAACTGGAGCATGATCGAGTACTGATCACCGCCGGCACATTACACCCAAAACCGATCATGACACGGACTACATCTCGTCCACTGAGACCCAACGGACGCACCCAAGGATGGAGCGCCGTATTTATCCGTTCCACTAATCCGCTCGCCTTATAACCAGCGAGGATCAAGGAGAACATCAGCACGGTCGGAAGTGCCCACACCAATAAAAACGGCCCCATATTCAACAGCCCGTAACCAAACTCGCCTTGCTGAGCTGTCAGTAGGATCCGCAGCCATGCTGGCCACGTGGCGTTGACCGCAGCAATCCATGGCTCGACCCATCCAGCGACAATCGGATGTAAAAGGTCGGCGAACCGATTGGCCCCGTAGATGGTCAAGAGCGCCGGCAAGAGGAGCAGCAAGAGAGCGATCCACGGTCCGGCCACACGGTGCTCCAGAAGACCTGGCTTCGGTTCGATCCGCCAACCGGCTCGCACACCTAGGCTCTGTCTTACAAACGTTCTTGGTTCGGACAGCACCGCGTCGATCCGTTGCCGATCCCGCATGGTCAACAAGCGTGCGTTGACCGGTATCAACGAGACTCCCGCCTCGGCAGAAAGTCGTTCGATCGCTTCGAACGCCGCTTCACCAAGCTGCACTTTATCCCAAAACGTTACGACGACCGCACCTTGCTTTCCGATCAGCAGCGGTAACATGTCACGTAAATCTTCGTCGAGATGTGTGGCTTGGACGACCAACAGCACAAGGTCGTTCTTATCGAGTTCCGCTAACGCTAAGCGTGTCGTTTCCGTGTCGGACGTCCGAAGAATGCCGGGTGTGTCAATGTAGTCTGTCGTCCCCAAGCGATAACATTGAACAGAAACGGTGGAA
The DNA here is from genome assembly GCA_027619595.1 of Planctomycetota bacterium. Taxonomy (GTDB): domain Bacteria; phylum Planctomycetota; class Planctomycetia; order Pirellulales; family Pirellulaceae; genus JAQCHP01. Next base: position 14,441 of record JAQCHP010000082.1, on the reverse strand, counting down.
CCGCGAAAATTACTCTCGCCCGCGGTGCGTCCGGTCAGCGCGGAGATCAAGTGCGATTTCCCCACACTTTCCTTGCCAACCACCACGACCGATTTCGTAGTGCCACTTGTCTTCGTACTCAACACATGCATTCCTCGCCGCAACAGGACAGATCGTCTAGGTACATCCCCCACTGCCGATACGTTTCCAATTGTTCAGCGGGCAAATTGAGGCGATTAGCGATTGCCTTCGCCACGACCGCAAACCGCTGACGGAACTTGTAGATGAAACAAAAAATGTGTTGCTCGTGCCGTACCATCGGTCCACACACAAACAAGCCGGGCGTGCGGGTTGATTCGTCGTGTTTGTTGAGTAGTAGATAGCAATCTTCTCGCTGACTAAAGAGGTCGGCCACTAGTGTCACGCTACCGCGAAAGCCGGTGGCGAGGATGGGTGGCGACTTGGTCACGAAGTCTTTTCCCGACGTACAGCAGACGCGATAGCCACGGCCATACTTGCGCACTTCGAATACGTCCGCGCCGCTGGCAAGTCGAATCAACCGAGCGACCTGAGTATCTCGCAGACGCTCCGTCGTATAGGTCGAAAGGGTGACGCTTGGATCGGCTGACTCATTATTCCAGGGGGCGGTATCGCTGCGGTCCAACACAGTGACTCGAGTCCCGAGCCGTGCCAAGTGAATGGCCGCATCGATACCGCTTTCGTAACCACCGATCACGATCGCTTCTTTGCCCGCGACCGATTTCCAGGAGCTGATCGTTGCATTGTGCCGACACAACGCCGCACCGGGAAATGGCACTGTCTGCGGATATTGAAACTCACCGGCGGCCCAGACAATAAATTGAGCGCGAATTGGCCCACCAATTGTAGTGAGCATGAATCCGCCCCCATCCGGTGCGATGGAATAGACATTCACATCCCCACGGACAGGCAGTTCAAAGTGTTGAGCCACGCCGCGCAGGTAGGCTGCATACTCCTTTCCAGAGGGATGTTCGCTTTGCAGACTAAAGGCTGGCGACGTGCCAATCGCTACTGAATTGATATCCAACATGCCGATCGAATTGGTAGCGAACGACGGCGTAATGAATCGCATCTCGGCAGGCCATCGGTCAAACGATGCGCCAACACCGTGACGATCAAGCAAAACGAGATTCTCGACTCCCGCATGCCGGAGCGCCACACCGACGCCCACTCCCGCGGCACCGGCACCCACTACGGCGACATCAACGTCCGCAATCGTCGCAGCTTCCTTACGATTAGTCATGTCACTGATTGTCCAATGCGGTCGTAGTCGTCTGGGATCAGTCGATCGTTACCACGAGCGCAACGCACGGTTAACGGTGAATCGCTTTCGACACGCTACGCCAAATAGACACGCGCAGGTCATCAGAGAGACGGAATTCGGCTCCGGAACAGCAACGTGCCCCATACCAAAGAAGATGAGTCCAGGATTGGTCCCAACCAGCGTCCAGGTCGCATTCGCTAAGTCGTAACGGACAACACCTCCCAATCGGCCATTCGGCAGACTAGAGTCGGCACTGTTAAAGTTAACATTGCCCCAACAGCGTGTCACGCAGACCATCATCGTCGGTATCGACCCCCGTCATGGCCGCAAAACCACTGTAGTTGCCAGCAGGCAGGCTACTTTCGATACTCCCCAGCGCCCCAACAACCGAAGCAAATCCAGTACTCGGGTTGATCGCGACAAGCTGGACCGTATCGTCGAGGTTCACTCCGTAGAGCGTGTCGACAAGCATGAAGTTTGGGTTGGCGTTGGTGCCAAGATTGACGTTCCGGGTGATCGAACCGAGGCCAATAATGAACGGCTCGCTGGTGCCAGCTGGCCGACCGTAAAAGGCATCCAATGCATTTCCGATCGCGTTATCCGGACCGACCGATGTCGCGACGCCAGCCGCGGGATCGATGCGATGCAACCGCCGATCGCCACTCACCGGAGTACCGTAAAGCTGGCCATCGCGGGTTGCGTCAAGACTCGTTGTACTAAACCCGGCAACGACATTGCCGACCTGCGTTGCCGTGCCAACGACTGGATCGATTTCAACAACACGGTTACTGCGAAAACCAAGCAGTTTCCCATCAGGTGTGCCCGCCAACCCGGCACTATTACCACCCGTAATGGATGCCAAAGGGGTTGCATGGCCCGTCGTGGAATCGATCGAATAATAGTGCAATCCTGTCGAATGACTTGGATCGCCATTGTTCTGTCCGGTGGCGTAAATCGTAGCAGCGAACACCATTGTGCCGCCCGCAAATAGCGCGACTAACGATAGGACAACGGTCCTGAGCATTTCTTTCATGAGGATAACTCCAGGTGAAAATTGTTCCAACTGACGATTCGGCGCACGATCATCGCCTAAAAAAAACACCCTCCCTGGCGATTTTTCATATCTGCAATCATTATGCCGGTTCATATGTTATCCACCTACATTTCGATGTCAAGAGACCTACGAAAGAATTGTCGGGTAATCCGTTAGCCCGGAGGGCAACGCCGTAGCTGATTTTATGCGGCCTTCATAAGTGCATGATATTTGGCCCTTTGTTTCGCGTTGGCATTGACTACGATTGGTTTTGTAGCTTTTGGTATGTCTTTGTAGTTTGGTTTGTATCGTGCTGCCTTTGATCTGGTTCGCGTATAGTCGTCTTTGGTTGCTTGTTGCAGTCTCGCTTTCAAGTTCTTTCCCTTTGGCTTGGTCTCGCTCCATGTATCGACGGCATGACGTATCGCCTTGATCGCTTCGCTCACACTGGATCGCTCAGGTGGGATTTTCATTGGTATTTGCTCGCGCACAGCCAACAACTGAATGACGGTCAATGCGACTAGGCTCCAGTCTAGTTCGACCAACGAATGTTCAGCATTCCGACTGCGCAGTTTTCCCAAACCAAATGTTTGTTTGGCTGATCGGAATTGCAACTCGATTCCCCATCGCAATGGATAAAGTTTTTTGAGCGATCCAATGCCTAGTTGTTTCTGTTCCAAGATGTTGGTGACCAAGTACATTGTGCCTTTGATCGTAGTAACTTCTATGAGCCGAAGGACCAGAGGGGGCTGATTCTTCTTGGCTGCTTTGTCTGGCCACAGATATACCAAGTCCTCATGACGTCTCACGACGGCCAATTTTTTCAGCAGTCGCACATTACCTCCCACTCGGATCAAAAAGCTGTGTCCTTGTTCCATGATCATCGACCAAAATTCGTAACCAACGAATCCCGCATCTCCACAAAACAGCGTTTTATGGGGGAATTTCACCGTTTTCAGCATGTCCATGAAATGATGACGCTCGCTGGAAGTCGAGGGGCCCGTCTTCCAGCACCACGGCAGCTTCATTCCCATGTGCCAGATCAAGGTCAACCAAATTTGAGGCTTGATGGGAGCGAGCTTCTTACTTCTGCGTGATTTGTTTTTCCATTTCGTTCGACGTTTAGCAAAAACACCATGCCCATAGTTCTGGGCAGCGAACGCTTTTTCATTACTCTTGGTTCGAGGTGTTGTGAATCGTGACCCATCTACGGCCAGAGGCAACCACGTACTGATTCGAAAATGCTCAGGTGATACTGCCTCCATCAAGTCGTGGATTCGATGCCAAAGAACCATCATCAGGTTCGAGCCATTGCTTACCAACGCCCGCATCATTCCTTGATAAGTGTGAACGGCAAGCACACCAAACAGCTTGGGTGATAGCTCACGGGCCTTGGAAAAGGCCTCGGTCAATTGAGGGCTTGGCATCCAAGCGGTCAAGATCGCAAGAATGGCAATCGAGGAAGCACTCCAAGTGCTATTGCCATGCTTCTTGATATCTATGAAGATAGACTCATTGATAACCCATCGAATTGCTTTCTTGAGAAGTTCGCCTTGATCAAGAGAGTCGCCTGAACGCCAGACCGACTGACACAATTTATTGCCGCCTCGATTCCTTGAAGCCATAAGCCAGATTCCTTTCAAGCTGATGCGTATCGGTTTGGGTTGCTAGGGAATCTGGCTTATCTCATTTATCCATTTTGACGAAAACCCCAGTTTTTTCGCAAAATAAATCAGCTACGGCGTTGCCCTCCGGGCTATTGGATACCGCCTTCTCCAACGACACAGGCCGACCTGTTCGCTGGACGAGTCGCCCAGAAGAATCACAACTCTCTGATCCTTTGTCAAATCAAGGTTGCCACGACGGACGGAATGACGCATTGGATGACGTACGTCTTGGATACGAAGCGACCGATCCTTGTTTAGCTTCGGTTCATGCGGCTGAGTCGCAGGTGCCCGTCAAAGTGAGATGTTGCAATGTGCATCGTATCGGGATGGAGATCGATATCCAGCACGTGGCTGGGAAGTTCGAGAAAGTGATACGGTTCGTCCTCGTCCGGCCGCCAGAAGGCGATTTGTTGCCCTAAGCCGCAGATGAGATCACCGTTAGGATGGTAGTGGCCACGATAATTGATACAACGACCAATTTTCTTAGCTGTTTGCAAGCGACGTTTGGTCCCACTGGCCCAATCGAATTGGATGGCCACGGGCCATTGGACACCACCGGCCGGGTTCGTGGCGTCGTACAGTCCAGTCCCCGCGAGGTACTTGCCGTCGCGGCTGAGGGTCATGCTCAGGACACCTCCAAAGCTGCCGTGGCTGCCGTGGGGCGTATGCAATTCGCTCGCGTCGATCGTGCGAAGACGTTCGCCCGAATCGATATTCCAATGGATTACGTTGCCCAAGAGATCGCCCGATAACAATTCTCCTGACGGGTGAAACATCAGACTGTAAACGTGACGCTCGTGTCCCTTCAGCTCTCGAATCAACGAGCCATCTTCCGCAGACCAAATCTTCACGAGGCAGTCATTTCCTCCTGTCGCGATCGTTTGGCCGGATGGATGAACGGCCAGAGTACGAACCCAACCCCGGTGTGCGTCCACAATCTGCAACGGTCGGGGCCTTTCAGCGGCGGTCTCCCAAAGAATCAACTTACCGTCATATCCGACCGAAAACATGGTCGCGCCGTCGGGTGAGAAACCGGCAGATTTTACCCAACTGGTGTGACCTTCGAGTGCGGTTACATCGTCACCGTCGATCGGCCATCGTTGGATCGAGCGATCGCCCGAAGTACCGAACACGTAACGTCCTAACGGGTCGAAGCGGCAGCTCATCAGCATTGCCGAATGTTTCCATTCGCGGACGACGTGTGTGGCCTGAGGTTCGATCGCAATGTTCGCGGACAAATTGGCAGCGCTCATGAAAACAGCTCCTTGATCGGACCGACCGCCGGGTCGGCTATGGGATACGACCGGCCATCAATCTCAAACGCTCCCGATGTGTCAACTCCTGCGGCGTGTAGGTAGGTGTGGAACAGCTGTCGATGATCGACTTGGCCCTCCACGACTTCGGTCCCTTTGGCGTCGGTCTTGCCGTAAACGGCACCTGCGGGGAGTCCGCAGCCGGCCATGGCCATCGACCATGATTTACCCCAGTGATCGCGTCCAAAGTACGGTGTGATATTGGGAGTCCGCCCAAATTCCGTCATGACGACGACCAAGGTCGATTCGAGCATGCCACGGTCGGCCAGGTCGGAAATCAGCAGTGGAAAATAGGCATCAAATTCGTCCAAGTGCTCAATGTGGAAGTTAAAATTATTGGCGTGGGAATCGTAGTTGCCGTGGCTTATTTCCACGAAAGGAATATCATGTTCCAGCAACCGCCGCGCCATGAGAACGCTCTGCCCAAACCAATTCTTGCCGTACCGGTCTTGGTCGGCCTGTGACTCCTTGGTGATGTCAAAGACCTCGCGTCGCTGCATCAGTTGCAGGGCCTGTTCGTAACTTTGCGTATACGCATCGGTTTCGGAGGAGTGTTTCTTCCGCAGATAGCGTTCGTTGGTTGCGCGACGCCAGGCCTGTCGTTGACCGTCTGCTGTCACGGTGACGCCGCTTGGCAACGCGCTGTTCATCAGGCCGTCTTTACCACCGACCGTAATACTTCCGTATTCGGGCCCCAGATACGCTGAATTATTCGCTCTTCCACCGGCGCCCGTGGATGCCACGAGATTGCCAGGCAGTTCCGACCCTGGCCGCTCCAACGCCTTTGCCGCCACGGCACCCAACAATGGATACTGCGACCCGGGCATCGTGTCCCGTCCCGTCTGCATGATGAAATAGCCGCGTTCGTGGTCATTTTCGCTGGTGTTGATGCCACGCACGAGCAGTAAGTGGTGCATCTGCTTCGCGGTGTTGGGTAGGAGTTCACTGATGTGAATTCCCGGAACGCTGGTCGGAATGGCGGCGAATGGTCCGCCGGTTTCGGCACCCGGCTTGGGATCCCACGATTCAAATTGGCTCAATCCGCCCGACATGTAGATCAACAGGATGCGTTTCTGACTGGCGAGCAACTGTCGGGCTGCGGCAGGGCGTGTCAAAAAGCCCATGCCGACGGCGGCGCCGAGGCCGGCCAAAGTCCCTCCCATAAATTGCCGACGCCCAAGCTGGTGCTCGTTCGATCGGCATGCATAGTCTGCCGTATCCGTGTCTGCTGTTTCCATGGTTCCCCCTTCTGCTTTTGTTGACAACGGCTCCGTCGCCCTTACGGCATGAAACGAAACTCCAATGAAGTCAATAAGCCCCAAACCATTTCCATGACGGCTGACTTTCGGTCATCAGGTCGACTCGCCAAAAAATCATTCACGGCCTCCTGTTCTTCCGTGTCGGATGCTCGCGCCAGAACGCTGAAGTACATTTCACGGCCCAGTTGATCATGATCGGTCAGTTCGATGAGACGTTTCGTAAGTGTCCCTTCCTCGGGGGCCAGCCATGCCTGGACCCGTGGATCATTGGCGAGAAAAAGGGCTTGGTCGACCGACGATTCGAAGACATCCTGAGGCGCGCCGGCGGTGGCGGCAAACATCGAGATGAATGCCGATTCCACTTCTTGGCGGCGGCGCTTGAAGAACGATTGGATCTCGGTTACTTTGGCTTCCGCCGTTATCTTGGCGGCCTCCACCGGATCTTGATGTGCGCGGGTCCATTCGGCTTCCGCCGCTTTCTGCATGGCTGGCAGTAGTTCTAACGCGGTGAGTGTCGAGGCCGATAACTGTTCCGGGGATAGAGGACGCAGGGGGCGGATCGCCAGTCGTCGTCTCCACGTCTTGAGCAACTCTTGCTGTACCTTCGCATACGCCAGTTGAGACGTTTCGAGCAAGGCCTGCAGTGATTCGGTTGTCTCTTGCGATTCGATCGATTCGGCACCAGTGTTGGCGGCCGCTGCCACCGCGGTTTGGTGGTCAGTCCACTGCTGACGGGCATGAGCCGCCTTTTCCCGTGATGCCAGCAGGGATTGAAGCTGTTCGAGTAATTCTTGCTTGTGCTGCCAATCGACTTGCTGATCCGAAATACGTTGCCATTCGAGCTGTATCGATCGCTGAACCCCGCGTGCCTCAGAAACGAATTCGCTTAACGCGGCACGACGCGAACGGATCGACACCATGCTGCTGCGCGCGGAGCCAGCGTCTCGGTGCGCCGCGTCGCGCTGCTGTTGCAGTGTTTGCGTTTCGGTTTCGAGAGTTTTCACGCGATCGGTGGCGGTTGCCAAACGTTTCTTGAGCGTTTCCGATAATGCCACGATTTCTGCGTCCGTGGCCAATTTTTCGGCCGCTTTCGCCGCTTCCGTCACAAGTGGCTGCAATATAGCGGCGAGTTGCTGCTGTTGGGTCAGCTCCGTTTTGAGTGTTGGGAGTTGTCCATCGGCCTTCTTTAGAATTTCCTCGGCCGCTTTACACGCGGTCGTCGCGGCTGTCCATTTATCACCGATGGGCAGAGTATCTCGTCGAGCCTTATCCACGGCAATTTGCGCCGCTGACAGCCTTTGTTCGATCAGCTCGATTTCGCGAGCCTGTTGTTGCAATTGCTTTTTGGATTCCGCCAATTCACGCTCGACGACTTGCGCGTCGAATTGCCCATCCGAGGAGGTGGACACCCAAGCCTCAACGTCGGAATGTTCCAGCGATCGTTGATAGGTTTGTGAGAGGATGATTTCTTTGAGTAGGGTGCGCGTATCGTAGTTGCATTGCACGAGACCATCGGCCAAAACTTGGAGGAGTTCGGCATGGACGGGCGGATTTTCTGTATGGTGTAAGTCCAGCGGTTGCACCAAGCCGGCACCAAATAGCAACGCCCAAAGACGATTGGCGACATTGCGATTAAACGCCAGGCTCTTCGGATGGGTCGCCATCACAGCCAGCTGTTCACGAAGGCTGAAAAGTGGCACTGCGCGATCGCTTGTCGTAGGGGCAACGAGATAGCCTTCCCCTTCCATCCACAGTGGGTCGTTGTCGACCGCCATCAAGGAGGGCAAGATAGGTTCCGCCACCGATTTCTGAGCATCTTTCTTAAAGACCGAAATGAATTCCGTTTGGCCATGTGATTTTTCCGCCAACAACAGCTTGTCGCCGTTTTGCTTGTCCACATACGCTTCGCTGCGGTGGAGGAACGCAAGGATGCCGTGGAACTCGCTCTGACGGTAATCATTGATGAGCGGATGGTCATGACATTGAGCGCACTGAATATCGTGCCCAAACACCATGCGTCCCACATCCCGAGTCACTGCGTTCCATTCGACTTTTCGGTCAAGATAAAATTTCGCCGCTGGGCGAGTATCCCCCCCCACGCCATCGGCCGCCAGGATTTCGCGATAAAGCTCATTTAAAGGCTGGCCAGCGGCTATAGATCGTCTCAAGTATTCGCGCCATTCATTGCTTGGCACGGTTACATCGGTTCGACGTTCCATGAACATCAAGACATCCAGACGCACCGAGAAGGATTCTGCAAATTCGGGGGCCTTCAGCAGCCGATCGACCAGTGTCTCCCATGATCCTGTCTCCCATGATTGTGCTGAGGCCTGTGCCAGGCAGTCCTGTTGCTCAGCAACGCTCGGCGGACGGCCCCATAAGTCGAGAAAGACGCGCCGCAGCAAGTTAGCCGGTGCCGCGGGCGGACTCAGCGGTCCGATATGGTGCCGGAGAACGAGTTCGTCAATCCGAGCGTGCAGCGGTACAACCCCGTCGTCACGTTCTGCTACCAATTCACTGCCGCTTTTAGCATCGCTACCGAACAGCGAAGTTGGTTCCAGAAACCAAAACCGCGCCGAGAAAGTCAAAACGATGATGCACGTAGAAACACAACTTGATGTATTGCTGTTTTTGAGTCTCATGCGAAATCGTTCGGCAGGACCAGCGGTAGGATCGACATGGCGCGACAGCGGGTGATATTCATCCTAATGTTTGCGCTGATACGAAGCAAGCTGTTACGGTAATGCTATATATAGCCTAGTAGTTGACGTAGGGTGGGTTTGATGGGGAAAAATCTGGCATTTGAGCAATCAGTCGCGATTGGATCGGTGGCGGCAACCTGCGTTGAAAGTAGCGTGGCATCCATGAGAGCGAACCTGCGAACACGCGAGCAAGGGCCGTTTCTGGGTCATTTCTGTGGTTCTGATGAAATCGTGAGGGGACTAACCCGTCGTTGTCAATCGATTACAATGGCCGCTCGGTCAGATGGGTGCTGCTTAACATAAAGAATCGCAACATGAAGTCGCGCAACATGAAGACTGTCAGCTAGTCGGTTCTCGGAGCGATAGGGAGTAGTAGATGGCTTGGAAATGTTTGCTGGAACTCGATGCTCAGATGCGAAAAACCGATGGCGGAGAAAACGCTTTGCGTGAGGCGATCGGTCGAGGAGCCGATTTGCGAATTTTGTCGGGTTTCTTTCACGACGAACATGTCGATACGAATTCCACCGACCATGAGCTGGTGGAGGAGTCCATGGACATGCGCGTGACCTACCTGATCGATAACCGATGGTGTGCCGGACTCCAGTCGCTGCGACAGCCAGTCGAACTGCCCGACCGATTTGGACTTCGGCCGTCATTGTCGCTCTTTATGTACAACGAGAACGGATTGCAAGCCATCGCCCGTCCTTACCTGGATGGGCCGCCGCAGTTGGGAGTTCCCGACGCTCACCCGCCTGACCTCTATCCCGACATGCCCAAATATATTGAGTTCGATTCCTTCGACAAAGGGACGAATGCTCCGTCGAGCAACTTCATTTATTACTTCGAGCGATTGCGGTACTTCGTTTGTGATGATTGGAAACAGGGGCTGCATCATTCAAGTAGTGGCGAGGTAATATCCGGTTCGGCGGATGAACTGCTGGATGCACTTCGGCGAGGATGTGAATTTAAAGTCGGCGTCAAGGATCTGTGCAGCGACCTGTGCCGGCCAGGCCAGACGCCGCTGGAACACTGGGTCTTCGTCAATGCCGGAGCCTGTTACTTTTACACGAAGAAAAAATGGATGGTGACAGGGACCCTTCCCTTGCCTCGCGTGCGGCCCGCCATCCCTCTAACGTACGAATCGAAGGCCTGGGACTACGGTTGGTTGATCTCGCGATCCGATGGACATGTGGCGGAATTGATCTACGATCCTTACACGCTGCAGCCACGTCGCGAAACTCGCCAACTCGAGTTGCGTTGGTTCTATCGGTAATCCCTCGAGTCCGTTTACGCCAACAGCTTTGCAGTGAAATATCCGCAGTGAAATCAAGGTTAGAAGTACAGTTTCATTCGGTCGTTGTTTCGTCGAGGTACTCATGTTGATTCAATCGCATCGAACGGCGCCCCTGTGGCTGTGTTTAGCAACGGTGTCAGGATTTTTGGGTTTGGATGGTGGCGTAACGTTGTGGGGGAAGGAGTCGGGTCGAACGGCGGAAAAGTCGGCACCCGATGTTGTTATCTATCGCGGGTCGTATCCGGGGTGGCCCTGGATTGCCCGTACCCCTTCCGCAAAGCTCCTGTGCGTTTGGCGTGAAGGGGACGTGCACGAATTTTCGGACGTCGGTAAATTGATGCTGAGTGCCAGCGATGACGGAGGGAAGTCGTGGTCCTCCGCGAAAACCATTCTGGATGTACCACAAATTGATGACCGCAACGTAGCCATAGTCTGCCTGAGCGAAACGCAATGGTTGGTTTCGTACAATAGCCTCACGCGCGCGGGGGTCTCGCGTACTTGGGTGATGCGAACCGACGACGCGGGGACATCGTGGTCGACGCCCATTTTGGTTCTCGATGAAGATGCACGCACCAAGGCCGCAATCGTCCCCCTGGCGAACGGTGATCTCTTGTTGCCCTATTATCGAGGGTCCGGTGAAGAATGTCTGGTGGGAATTTCTCCCGATAAGGGGAGGACTTGGACCACGCATGCGATCCCTAACGCGCCAGGTTTTGTCGGTGATGAATGGGATTTGGTGGAATTTCCCGACGGAAAGCTGGTCGGCATCCTACGAAACAATGCGCCAGCTCCAACGCCGGTCGATCGCGGATGGTTCTACAAGACAGAAAGTCGCGATCATGGCCGGACGTGGACGTCGCCGGTTCGTACCAACTTGCAAGATTCGCGGTCCACATCTCCCGCCCAGTTGTTCTTGCATCATGGACGTCCGGTCGTACTTTATTCCAATGCTCGCAAGGTATCAGTCGTCATGGCCACTACCGACGATCCACAACTCGTGACGTGGAAGGTCGATCGACTACTGCCCTGCTATTTCTACCGAAGTGACAAGACTCCCATCGCCGACGGAAGCTACCCTGTTTCTGTCCCGGTCTCCGCGCACCAGCGATTCGTGGTCGACTATGTGCATGATGGAGACTCCAAGACAATTTCAGGATACTTGGTCGATTTATCAGGTTTCGAATGAATTGTGGGTGAACCGCTGATTTCAGTTAGTTGATCAATTCAATTTTTTTCATTGGCTTTTTTTGACGTACAAGGAACGGGTCCCATGCGACGCAATCGATTACGCGAGATTCTTAACAATAAGCAATCGTCTCTAGGCACGCGGATCATGAGCTTTTGGCCCACGACGATTGAATTGATTGGGCATTCCGGGATGTTCGATTACGTCGAATTTTCTGCTGAGTACGCGCCCTACGATCATCAGATTTTAGATAATCTGGGACGTGCCATCGAGTTGTTTGATCACCTGACCGGCATGATTAAGATCGAGCAAGAATCTCGGTTGCACGCAGCGGTGCGCGCGATCGGTGCGGGGTTTCAGTCAGTCTTGTTCGCAGATCCACGTTCGGTGGCGGACGCGCAGGAATGTGTGCGTGTTGTCCGTAGTGAACGGCCGCAATCCGGTGGCGTACATGGCGTCAATTTGCTCCGTTCCACAGGGGTGGTGGTTGACGCGGCCAGCGCAGCTTGGGCGGATTCTTTAGATAATATCGTGATCGCCTTAATGATCGAGAAAAAAGGGGCCATCGAAAACCTGGAAGCGATTCTTTCGGTCCCGGGGATCGATATGGTGCAATTTGGCCCCGCCGACTATTCGAATAGTCTCGGCTTAACTGGTCAGATGGGGCATCCGGAAGTCAAAGCCGCCGAAAAATATATGATCGAGACTGCACTCAAGATGGGGGTTGCCCCACGTGTAGAACTCAATGAATCGGTGGGATTTGAGCCTTACTTGGAAATGGGCGTGAAGCATTTTAATGTCGGCGTCGATGTCAAAGCGTACTTCACGTGGCTGCAAAAATCGGGTGGGATTCTGCGAAAGGAATTGGGGCTCGAACCCCTCTCCAAGAGCGCTGCATCCTCCGGCGGCTACGGTAGATGATACGTAACGATCGCGGAGCGATCGGCGACAATGTCGGGTTTCGCTCCGCGAAACGTGGCCTAGTCGTCCAACGATTTGCCGGCGGTGTTCGGCGCGAACCAAATGACAACGAGCCCTAAGGCATAGACGAGCCCACAGGCAGCGCCAGTTTTGGCAATCGAGTTATTAAACACCTCCTTGAGCAGCCAGCCCGCTGCTAAGATCCCCACCGCGGTCGCGAAACGTCCCACGTTGTAAGAAAGCCCCATACCGCTCGCACGGGTGCGTGTCGGAAAGAGTTCTGGCAGGTACATCGGAAGCCAACCAAAAAATAGAGTCGATGCAAATCCCTGGGCGGTGACGATCGGCAGAAAGTTCTTCTCAAGCGGAGCCGTAAACTGGAACATCATCCAAGTTAGTGTTACCGCTGACAAGCTAATAAAGAAGTAACTCCACCGACGCCCCAACCAAACGGCAACTTGAGCACCCAGGAAGCTACCGGCAATCGCGCCCAAGGCCCACCAGAATTGGACATTCCCTTTATAGCTCTTGTAGTAAGAGATCATGGAGGCATCGCTCCCCTCATAACTCTTCAGCGCGGCCGTCGCCACCTCGTCCGTCCAGGGCACCATCCACTTGGAGGCAGCCCAAGCACCCAAGAGCGGAATCGCGCCCAGCGCTATTCCCAGCAGCGTGACACGGAGGAGATTCGACCCGAATAATTCGGTCAGCGAAATTGCAGTTGTCTTTGTCTTGCCGCGGTTGGCTAACCAAGTCGGAGACTCGGGGAGGCAGAAGAGTGAAAAAAGTCCCAAAATCGCCGGCAAGGCGGCAATCTTGAATACCCACCGCCATGATTCCGCATCGACGGCCCAACCGTCAATTTTTGTCACCTGCCCAAAGATCATGATGCCGACGTTGATGCCGGCCCCCATAATACCGGCAATCACCGCGCGCGATGCGTTTGGCCAACACTCCGAGACCAATGCGACTCCGTTCGGCAACATGCCCCCCGTTCCCATCCCGACAAGGAACCTCAGCACCAGCATCTGTTCCTGCGAAGTGGCCCAGGCACCCAGACCGGCAAACACGGAATAGATGAGGATGCTCAGCGACATGGCTCGGCTGCGCCCCCAACGATCTCCCAGATTTCCTAACGCGATGCCGCCGCAAGCCGCTCCCAACATGAGACTTGCCGTGTACCAGGCAAACCATTTTCCACCATGTTCTTTCGTGAATTCTTCGCCCATCAGGCTCAAAGTGACGGGGCGCGACGCTTGCGGCATGAGCCCCAACTCAAATCCGTCAAACACCAGCCCGCCAAAGGCGACGAACAGTACTAGGATTCGTTGGCTCACCGTCATTCGATTCGGATTCATGGACGTACCTGTAGAAACGTAGCGAAAAGGGAAAGGGAATGGGCGAGTTTACAGTATTTACGGAGCCGGTTCCAGCAGATCCCAAGCAATTTGGTTCCTCGTCGTGCAGGGTTTCTCGACACGCTGTTTCACTTCGGATACGATCAAGGCCATGACACAGCAAGATTCTGCGGGTAAACCACCCATCGACAGTACAACCCATCAACGCCCCGGTGGCAACCACCGTGGCGGGGAGGTGTTGCGCAATTGGGATACGGGAGAACTGTCTCGCCCGCCTATCATGAATGCTCGAAGTTGGCTCGTACTCTTGGGTCCTGGGGTCGTTCTGGCAGGGACTTCCGTGGGATCGGGGGAGTGGCTGTTGGGCCCCGCCGCTACCGCACAGTATGGTGCCACGATCTTGTGGCTCCCCACTTGTAGTATTTT
>JAQCHP010000081.1 GCA_027619595.1 Planctomycetota bacterium | reverse complement strand
GACGACCAGTGCGATCCAATATCTCCGGCCACGACTTGGTCAGGCCAAGTGGGTATCCGGTGTGAACCCACTGTCCCTTGCTCACTAAGACGCAGGGCTAGGTGAAAACCGAACAGGAAAAATGACCCAATTTTTTGGTTTTTTGAATACCGTCCCCGCCGGTTACTTCAGCGAACGCAATCATTCGTTCGATGGCCTATAAGGTGCATGCAGCAAAGGAGGCCGATAGGCTGAGATCGAAGAACGGCGGGTAATTCCCGACGATTCACCCATCTTGGTAATCAATTGCGTCCTCAGACGTCAAAAATTATACTGATGCCCATGAACAAACAGGACAATCACAGTGACGATGAGGTAACCAAAGACGAACCGGAGCGAATGCGGGAAGTTCGATACCGCCATTCTACGTCCTTTACCGACGTACTGCGTGAGTTGCAGTCGACTCTTCTTATTTCCACGTATCAGGCTGGCAAGCTCGTTTCGATTGGGGTGCATGATAACGCATTGCAGTTTGCGTTTCATCAATTCGACCAGGCAATGGGGATGGCAGTCGGTCCCGAGCGTATGGCAATCGGAGCGAAAGGACAAGTTTGGTTCCTGCAAAACAACTCTCAGATCGCTTCAAGCATCGCACCCAATGGGAGGTACGACGGCTGTTACTTGACTCGATCTGCATTGGCCACTGGTAGTATCCATTGTCATGAGATTTGCTGGTCAGACAATGAACTGTGGGTTGTCAATACTTTGTTCTCATGTCTTTGTACGTTGCACGAAGATTTCAATTTTGTCCCTCGCTGGCAGCCCCCTTTCATCAAGTCGTTGGCGGCTGAGGACCGTTGCCATCTCAACGGACTTGCAATGGATCAGGGACGCGCTCGGTTCGTTACCGTCATGGCTGAATCGAATCAGGCGGCGGGATGGCGGGAGGCCAAGAGCACAACGGGATGCATTCTAGACGTCACAAGTGGCAACAGCGTGACACGTGGACTCGCCATGCCTCATTCACCACGATGGTACCAGAACCGACTCTGGGTACTGAATTCTGGACACGGCACTTTGGAGGTAGTTGACCTAAAGACTGGAAACCGCGATGTCGTCGCTCGCATGCCTGGTTACGCTCGCGGCTTAGCCTTTATTGGGCCATTTGCCTTCATTGGACTATCCCGCATTCGGGAAACGGCAGTCTTTGGTGGCGTTCCGATTTCTGAGAAGCGACACGAACTAAAGTGTGGAATCGGTGTCGTTGACCTCCGCAATGGCCAAACGGTTGCCACGTTCGAATTCGAATCGGGCGTCGAGGAGATTTTCGACGTTCAATTCGTACAAGGTGCGCGGTGCACTTACCTTTGCGGCCCGCGACCCGATCAGGACGGCGCTCAAGACATCTGGATCGTACCGCGGGCCGACCAGGTCGATGCGGTCGTTGCTCGTTCACGGAAGACACTTGCACTTGCTGACTCGCATGGCAACGGCGGTAACGGTGCTGCGGTCGCTACGCAACATGCCACATCCGCCCTGGATTTACTCCGGCAAGGGATCGAACTCCAGCAGGCACGGCGTACCCACGAGGCACTCTCCCGACTCCAGCAAGCATCGCAACTCGACCCCAGATCGGCTGAGATCCTGAACCACATCGGCAATGCTCTGCAAGACGTCGACCGGCAAGCCGATGCCATCGACGCTTATCGCCGATCGATTGAGCTTGACTCGCAGTATATCCCCGCCCTGCAGAACCTTGGTTACGTGTTAGTAAGCCAAGGATTTACGGAAGAGGGACGCAGCCACCTCGAAAAAGCGCTAAGGCTGAAACCGGCGCAAATCAATCGCGTGCTCTTGTCCACAGTGCTTCCAATTATCTATTCGTCGGAGCAGCATCTGCGTGCGTGTCGGCAACAGATCGTTAGAGACGTGAAGTCGCTAGTCGATGACCGTGTGGAACTTGATACGACCGATACGTTGGTACCGACGAATTTCTTTGCAGTCTATCAAGGCGAGAACGACCGCGACCTGCACGCCAACCTTGGCAGCGTCTATCAGGGACCAACAAGGATCGACGAACGGCGTACTCCCAAACCTCGTGCTCGGCCGCGTGTAGGATTCTTGTCGGAATAATTTCGCGATCATACGATTGGACGACTCAATCTGGGACGCATCCAAAAACTCGACCGATCGAAGTTTGAGGTGTCGGTGCTATCGGTCGGACGACATAACGATCCAATGGCCCAATCCTTTGTGGCGGCGGCAGATCAATTCGTGGCGTTACCACGTGACGTTGCGGCAGCGCGTCGACTAATCGCAGAACAAGAACTCGATCTTCTGTTCTTCGCCGATGTCGGCATGGATGCGCTCACCTATAGCCTGGCCTTTTCTCGCATGGCCGCGATACAGTGCGTTACCTGGGGCCATCCTGTCACCACAGGCAGCCGATGCATGGACTACTTTCTTTCTAGCGAGCTACTGGAAACGCCCGCCGCCGATACACACTACACCGAAAAGCTCGTGCGCCGCCCTACCCTGTCGACCTATTACTACCGTCCCCGCCGAACTAATAACCCACCGAAGGAACGGCGAGACTTTGGTCTGCCTGAAGACGGGCATCTCTACCTGTGCCCACAAACACTCTTTAAGATGCATCCAGAATTCGACGGAGTACTCGCCCAAATCCTGAGAAATGACCCCACCGGCCGGATCATTCTGATCGAAGGACGAGTGCCAAATTGGACGAACCTATTGAAACAACGATTTCAACGTGAAATGCCGGATGTAGCTCATCGCATTCAGTTCATCCTTCCGCAATCCAACGCGAACTTCCTGGACTTGCTAGCGGCCGCCGATGTCATGTTGGATCCGATCCACTTTGGAGGCGGAAATACCAGCTACGAAGCGTTGGCCGTCGGTGTACCGCTCGTCACTCTCCCAGGTGAGTACATGCGCAGTCGTATTACACGCGCTTTGTACCAAAAAATAGGGATAATGGATCTAGTCGCGTCGTCAAAGGAACACTATGTTGCGCTCGCAATCGAATTTGCTAATAATAGGTCCCTGCGAGAGAATTTCCTTACGAAACTTAACGCCTCCGTTAACGTACTATTCGAAGACGAGAACGAAGTACGAGACCTGGAAAACTTTCTTGCGGAAGCAATCTGCTAGCACTGCAGCTTTCCAGCGGCGTCCTCGTTGGTGAAGCATACTCAAAATTGAGCTCAATATACCTGAAACGGAGGTGGGTGCGTGTTCGTATTCGTTTGTCGCTGTGCGGCTTGGCTGTGGCTGATCACGTTAGCCGTCGGGCCATCGGCCCGAGGTCAGGAAGTAAACCAAGGAACTGCGGAGCTGGCGCGAGAAATCACGCCGCTATTGCAGTGTATTTCAGGTCATCGCCCAAGTTATTCCATTCAGCTCAAATTATCTGGACCCATCAGTAATAAGCAACAAGATATCTTGTTGGATCTAGACCGCATCGACGGGCAATCGTTTTCCCTGCGAGTCAACCACGAATTGGCTCAAGTCGCCCTCTATCGTACGGCAGACCAAACATCGCTCGTCTTGCCCCAACATCAGGTGGCATTTGTGGGGACGGGTCCTGTATCCGGGAACGATATACTTGAACCCGTTACAAGTGTCGATCATCTGCTGAGTCCTGGCAGCATGATCGCCGCGTCAAGCGTTCTGCTGGGAGCTGGACCACAGTTCCTCGCCTCGGCACTGATCCAATATGGAAAGCTTCAATACCAGCCATCAGAGCAACTTTGGAAATCTGACAAAGGAAGCCTGCGTGTCGAATCAGCCAATGCCAACGGCGACGATGTGGCTCGAGTCCTCCACCTCACGTACAAGAACTGGACCGGTACGGCGACATTGTCGTTTGCTCCTCGGTCCATCGACCATTTAGCCGCGCTGAAAGGCTACCGAGTCGTAGAATTAGAACGTTCTGAGTTGGAACGTCATTTGGCGCGGGGAGTGCGCAGAGCGCTGGAAGTCTTAGCACCATCGCCATTGCTAACCGCTCCCGACCCCACGCCACACAAGGTGAGCCACGGTGAACTACGCTGGATCGACGGGCACCGCGTAGCATTGCTTCAGGGTACCCCGGAAGAAGTCGGTCGAGCCCATGGCGAGCTCTTCCGCGAAGAAATCCAGCGTTGTACCGACTCGGTGCTCTACTGCTTCGGGATGGTACAGACCATCCGCACTGGGCGATGGTTCCCTGACGAACTTCAAGCGGCGTACAAGCGACTTGTGCCGTTCATTCCCCAGGATCACCAACGTGAAACCGTAGCGTTGGCGATGGCTGCGGGAATTGATCCGCAAATCGTACAAGACTTAAACGTCTTTCCTGAAATGTTTCATTGTTCTGGCTTCTCGGTATCCGGGGCCGCCACCGCCGACGGTAAGTTGTATCACGGACGCGTACTGGATTACATGACGACGATCGGACTGCAGCATTCTGCCGTAACGTTTGTCGTTGCGATCGATGAGAAAATTCCGTTCATTAATATCGGCTATGCAGGCTTCATCGGCAGCGTGAGCGGAATGAATATGCAGCAGATATCGTTGGGTGAAATGGGCGGACGTGGCGAAGAAAATTGGGATGGCGTCCCTATGGCTACGCTGATGCGTCGTGGACTGGAAGAATGCAAGTCACTGGCGGATGTAAAAAAACTTTGGGAGACGAATCCTCGCACTTGCGAATATTACTACGTGTTCGCTGATGGTAAAGACAACTCAGCTTGTGGTGTCGCTGCAACGCCCGAAAAACTCCAGTTTATTGCCGCTGGCGAGACGCACCCGCTCTTGGGCGATGGCATCCCCGACGTCGTTGTCTTGTCGTCTGGCGAACGACTCGCGACGCTGCGGTCTCGCGTCCAAGAATATTACGGCAAGATCGATGCCGAACGAGCGATGTGGCTTATGAGCCGCCCCGTCGCCATGAAATCCAATTTGCACAATGTTCTGTTCGTTCCAGCCGACGGTGTCTGCTATGTAGCGCACGCCGACCACAAAAGTCCGGCTGCGGAACGACCCTATGTGCGACTCAACTTGAAAGAATTACTGGCCGAGATGGCATTGCCAATAGTATCCTCAGAAAAGGTGAATCTTCGATGAACCTGGGATCTAAGTTCGGACAAAATATCGAGATTCGACAATCCGTCATAACATGGCTAATATTCTGCTTGGTGATCGTAGTCATCAAACCGCTAACGTGGCAGACACACGCTGCGGAAACGTCAGATTCGCCACGCGGCACGACTGCGCTAACATTCACCTCCGCGAGTATCTTACTTCCAAACCAGGTTAACGAATATCGAGCAGTTGACAGTCTGACGACCCTATCGGACACAGTGATTGATGCCCAGGCGTGTCTGCAGTCGCTCGCATGGCCACCGGTCGAGTTTAGCGTGCAAAGCACACCGAGTCAGGATTCGGACTACGACGCGCTAATTCGCTTCCCATCACCCATAGCGACGGGTGATCCACTGAATGATCAAGTGGTGTTGGAATGGTACCCAGCACGTAAATGCGCGCCAGGTGTGGCATTACCGGCCTTAGTGGTCGTGCATGAATCTGGCTCAGGGATGAAAGTCGGGCGTCTGTTCGCGCAAAATTTACGAAGCGACAACTTACATACTTTTTTGGTCCATCTACCGCACTACGGCCGCCGTCGCCTCGAAGACCAGCCGAAGGACCCGTCGAAGTTCGTCGAGGTCCTTCGCCAGGGCGTGGCCGACGTCCGCCGCGCCCGTGACGCCGTAGCAGCCCTCCCCGATATCGACCCCCAGAGGATTGGCTTACAAGGAACGAGCCTCGGGGGGTTTGTGGCGGCCACCGTCGCCGGGCTGGATCGAGGCTACTCTCGCATTTTTGTCACGCTCGCCGGGGGAAACTTGTACGATATACTCCAAAGCGGCGGACAAGATGCCGCCAAAGTCCGCCAAATGCTGGCGGAAAATGGCTACACCGGCCAACGACTGGAAGAGGCGATCCGAGTCGTTGAACCGTTGCGGCTGGCACATCGAATCGACCCGGCCAAGATGTGGATGTTCTCGGCCAAACAAGACCGAGTGGTTCCGCTCAAGAATGCACTCGAATTAGCTCGGGCCGCACGGCTGACCGAAGATCATCACATCCAAGTGGATGGGGACCACTATACTGCTATTTTGCATTTCCCCGTCATCGTGGCACGGATTCGCGAGCAAATGTAATGCACATTCGTCACGTGAGGACTGCATGAATAGTGAGATAGAGCAAGTTCCGCGGCGAACTACACGACTTCGACGGCTCTTCTGGCTGGGTAGGAGCTGCGTGCTCGTTGTAGGTGCTACCTTGGCGCTCCTACCCTGGTTGGTTTGCCACACCGACTTGCGGCAATCGGTCCTCCGTTCGGCTTTGGGCAAGTTCCATCTCACCGGAGACTGCGACAAACTACGCGCAGGATGGTTTACCCCTATTTCCCTGCATGGACTGACTGCTAAATCGATGCAGGGTATCACGATTTTCGAAGTGGCATCGATTCAGTCGTCCGTCACACTGGCGAGCATGGTGTTCGGCCACACTAACCTGGGCGAATTCCAGATTACCGACTCGGTTTTGCATCTCTACGTTGGGAAAGGAGCAACGACATGGGAATTACTGAGGGAAATCCAGAAGCAACGCGATACCAAGTCAGAACACACGTCGACCCCAACTGCTTCTAGCCCGGTGTCGATCAAACTCCATCTCAAAAACGCACAACTCGTTGTGCATGAATACAACGACAAGACGACGCTGGCCGATGTCTCCAACGTCAATCTCGTCGCAGCCATTTCGACAGAATCTGGGGAACCGCAGTTGACCATCCAGTTGAGCGAACCATTGACTCGGATTCCAGTGACACCGGAGTTATCACGCGCTGGACTCCGCTATGCAACCCCCGTTCTGTCGGTCGCTACCTGGACATCCGGGACGTTCAGTGTAGAACTCGAGACATTTGTCGTTCCATTACGTGCACCGAAGAATGCTCGAATCAAGGGCGCTATTGTCTTGCATGATGTAACGGCTGGACTCCAAGAGGGTCCCGTCCGCTCAGCAACGCGTGACATCGCCATGCTAACCAATCGGCGAATCCCCGATAAAATTACGTTGGCCAAGGAGAGCCGCGTCGAGTTTGCTGCGTATGACGGTCGTGTGCACCACTCTGGACTAGCGGTTGGCCTTCCGGATGTATCGTCGGAACTGTTGGTTCATTCATCCGGTTCCGTCGGCTTCGACAAGACCCTGCAACTGGAACTGGATGTTCCACTCCCGTTCGCATTGCTAGGAACTGGCCCCCTAGCAAAGACATTGGGAAATCAATCGTTACTCCTGCCGGTGTCGGGAACACTCGACGATCCAACGATATCATTTCAGGGTGATGGAAAAATAGTGAGCGATTTGTTGGCCAAGTTACTTACCGGTGGCCAAGTCCCAACCACAGAGAAAAGCGGGAACTCCGACAGCCCCGATAGCGATGACACACTGCAAGAGTTCCTTGACCAGGCCGGAGAGGTAGCCAAACTACTGAAGCAGCGGAGGGACGAGCGACGAAAGCAACAGCCTCCCACGTCCGATGAAGGCCAGGAACCCACTTCGCGTCCGCTACGCGATTTCCTCGATCGGCTTCGACAATAGTCCATTCAACCAACGGGAGCGTGTTGCGGACTGATTAGCCGTCCGCTGCATGGCACTAGTGCACTGACTTCAGCTTGAGCGAACGCTGCCGTGTTAACCATTCGCTTTGTTCTGACGTAAGTGAGTCGACGAGACGAAGCGCGGGGAGCGACGGATATCGCTGCTCCAATTTCCATCCCAAATCGAATTGCACTTGCGCAAAACCGTGAAACCCGGCGTTACTGGCAATCGCAGCGATCACAAAACGGTAAGCAGGATCACGAGGAGACTCTTTGATCACCACGCCTAAGTCGGTCAACGCCGCACGAAAGTCCCCTGAATTCGACCGTCGCACGCAGTCTCGTACACGTTGATCCGCTCCGTCGGAAAGAGGTTGATCCTTGTTGCCCTGAGGCTCCTCTGCCTTCAATTCGGGTTCCACGGCCAATGAATCCGCTGAGTCTGTGGCATGAACGTCCATCGGAACGATCGGTTCCGGAGACATGCTCACTTCGAGTTCAGGCTGAACCGGATCATCAGCAACTTCGGATACGACTGCGGGCTGAGATTTTGGCTGAGTTGATTCATTGGACGCGACAACGACGGAGACGGGTACTGTACTGGATAACGGCTGCTGCCTTGATTGTGTGCGGAACCATGGGAGTAGGCTGGAAGTCAGAAGGGTCAAAACGATGGCAAACAACGCCGCCGCAGAGAACCTCTTTCTCGTCGCCTTGGCAATTGGAATGACCGTCGACTCGTGATTGCCGTGGATTGCTCGCGCCGCGCGTGCCATCGTCTCCGCATCTTTCTTTCCCACAAAAGAACAACCGATACGGTAGCTCTCTTCCATCCGAGTCTGCCAAACGACTCGCGCAGATAGGGTAAAGACCCCGTGTTCGGTTGAAATCTCCAACATCAATTGCTGGTCGGCCTGCGCCCGTTGACGTGAGACCATGACAAACCCGCCGGTCGAATAGTCCAGCACTTGCACCGTACTGTTCGTATCGCTGAGCTCCCATTTCGACAACGCCGGAAAGTTGACTTGCACGCGACCATGGGCCCTTCGTTCGAGGTAGCCAAGTTCGGAGAGCGAATTGAGTACCTCAGGGGGCAGGCGTTCGCTGAACGCACAACCCACACTAAATGTCCCATCGCCCACGGGGCGTGCCCAACAGATACGGGCCGGCACGTCGAAGCACACGTCGGAATCGGGTAACGCCAAACTTACTCGAACCAGTTCGGTAAAACTAAGTGGCTGTGACACCACGAATTTCGCCCCGCCCAGTGAAAGGTTTGCGACCGTTGCTGGTAGAGACTCCCCGTTCGATTGACGAAGTAACGCAACCGTCAACACTTGTTCGTCTTGAACTGTGTAACGGCTCTCGCGATTGGCCGGGTTGTCGATGTCAGTCTCGTTCATAGCGTCTCCCCTAAATTGCGGCCATAATAAACGTGGTATTTAGGGTGTATACCTTCGTCTTTCAGCCTTATTGTCCATCATGGGCGGCGGGCAGGGTCAAAATCAACCACTCAAACATAGGTCAGGCCAGAACGATTTGACCGATCGCACACTGGGCGACACCGAAAAATTATGTACGCTTAACCCGAACTTTGACTGTCTAGTTAGGGACGTATTGAATTGTCATTTAATTCCGGAGCGTTTCGAATGGCGAACGGTACGTTTCTGCCCGTTATTAGGCGGGGAAATCCCTGGAGCGACACGGTCGGAAGGTGGCCAACCCTCTCGGATTGCTGGGATCGGTCCGCCAAATGGCTTGTGGACGCGAATTCGATCTTGTCCGACCAAGCACATCGTATCCCAGAAGTCGCATGCGTTTTAGCCAGTGGATCGCTAGGTCGCATGGAAGCGACATTGCATTCCGACGCGGATCTCTTGATCGTTCTTCGTCCAACCAGCCAATTGTCCGTTGCGGAAGCCGAGTCGACCGCGTCGGTCGTACAGCAGTTGGTAGCACCGCTCGGCTTGCGTGGTGCCAACCCCACTGGAATTTACGCCAACTGTATTTGGCCGGCAGACTTGTGGCGGTCGGACCAAGGCGTTCTATCGCCAGACCCTTGCATCTATGGCCCGCGCATCCAGATGTTGCTCGACTCGAACATGGCGTGGGAAGCCGAGCCGACCAACTCAGCATCCCTCTTCCAGCAAAGCTTGCAATGGTTTGCCGCGGGGGCTATGCCAGGCGAACCTTGGTGGACGTATTGGCTGGACGAGATCCAACGGTATTTTCGCTCGCTACGACTTCTTTGGCGTAACAAACCCGCAGCGGAATCCCCGCAGCGTCTCCAGAAATTGAACCACAGTCGATACCTGACCTGGGCGGCGGTTGTCTCACTGATCGGAACAAGCGCGGCCTGCGAATCTGGCGCTGAAGCGATGACCGAACAGTTGACTGTACCCCCGCAACAGCGAATCCTGAACGTATTCGAACGTTACCACTTCGCCGCGGAACCCTGGCTGGACGCTTACGAACAATTCCTGTCGGCTGCCCAACAAAACGATTGGACGAACATCGATTCAACGCCGACATTAAAATTCGCGCCAAAATTGGCACAAATTTTCCACGAATTCCTTGAGCAACGAAAACGCGACTGGCCGCCCCTCTTTTTTCATCACTTGTTGTTTTAGCCCGTTTGAGCGATAATTTCACTCGGCCCGGCGAACGGTACACCTTGCGTGTTACCGCAACCTCTTTACAGCTAAGGCAATTTCAATGATTGACAAATCCCATCCCTTATCGAGCTTAGACGACTGGGAAGACGACCTGCTGCGTCGCTATCCGGATCCGAAGTCGGGGGCGACGCCACAAGTTGCAGATGGTTCCTTCGTAGCACCCGGTACGACGTTTGATAGTTCCACGCTTGCACCGGCCAGACCGGCGGATGAATTTCGGGATTATGCGAAGGAAGCACGTGCCAGCGTCAAAGAATTCTATCGATTAAACCACCATCATCAAACGTATGAATTCGTTGAGAGCAAGCGGAACCAATACCTAGGTCTCAATCGTTGCCGCATGGGAATATGGCAGACGATGGAGTACCTCAACACATTGGTGGACGATAGCGATCCCGATATCGATTTACCGCAAATTGAACACCTATTGCAGACCGGTGAAGCGATTCGCAAGGATGGGCGTCCGCGCTGGTTTATCTTGGCAGGAGTCATTCACGACTTAGGCAAGATCCTTTGCTTATGGGGGGAACCGCAGTGGGCTGTTGTGGGCGACACGTTTCCTGTCGGATGCCGCTTTTCTGACAAAATCGTGTTCCCGGAATTCTTCGCCGATAACCCCGACTCCAAAAACCCAGCCTATCAATCCGAACTAGGCATCTACCAACCGAATTGTGGCTTGGACAACGTTCGCATGTCATGGGGGCATGACGAGTATCTCTACCACGTCGTCAAAGATTACCTACCGCAACCGGCACTCTATATGATCCGCTTCCATTCGTTCTATCCTGCTCACCGGGAAATGCAGTACGACCATCTGATGAACGAAGTTGACCGGGAAATGTTCCAATGGGTCAGGGACTTTAATAAATACGACCTCTACACGAAACGCGACGAGCGAATGGATGTATCAGCGTTGCGTCCATTCTACGAAGAACTGATTGCGGAATACTTCCCCGACAGCCTTTGTTGGTAGGTGTCGGAGTGTAGTGATAGGAATGTATTTCGGTTATGTTTTTCGTTAGGATGGGACACAACAATGAAAACTCAGTACGCTCGTGTCATCAGGCGGGAATTGCGATCTGCATCGCAAACCCTCGCCAGGTGCGTGACTTTGCCAAGGGGCACGGCTTTCTGGAAAAGTCCGACACGATCGATGCCTTCATGATTCGTCGTTTCGCTAAAGATGTCGAGATTCACTTGACTGCCCCGCGAACGCCCCAGCAAAGAGCCCATCAGGCTGGCCTGATAAAAAGTTGACGAAAACTAACGTCTTTTACCAACATGTTTGGTTACGCAACTCTTGCTCCCCTCGCCCCCGTCTTCGGGGGAGAGGGCTGCCAGAATATTGATCGCAACGCATCGTGCGCAACAGAATTATTCCAGCTCGTTCGGCGTTTTCGCCGACTTTTTATCAGACCAGCCGGAGCCCCATGTGCGATACGATCGATGTGACTCCGGCAGGCTCCGGAGACGAGCGCGTCGATTGGGTACTGCGTCGATTGGTAACTGCGGAGAACCGTGACGTGGCCCCAGTGTCTTACGAAAACTGATTGATATCCCAACCTTCCCGGTACGACTTGGAGATGTATTTCTCAGCTGCTGGGCAGTTTGTCGCCAACATTTTTTCGCCATCCCATTCGATCGCCATTCCCGTTCGGTACGCTACATTTCCAAGCAAGACGGTTTCGGTGAGCGGCCCTGAGTAGTCAAAATTACACGTAGTAGGAGAACCGTCCTTGCAAGCTTGGATCCATTCAGCATGATGCCCAATCGACGTGGGGATGGTGGGAGCTGGCGGCTTGTAGTTCGCAAATTTCTCCGTGGGGAAGAGTCGGTGCCGATCATAATCCGCAAATAATTTCCCCTCTTTTCCCACGAACATGACGCCGCTCGATGGAACGCGTTCACCGGTGACCTCTTTGGGAGTTGCATCCCCGTCATACCACGTCATCTTGAGTGCGGGCATTGCACCACGTGCGGGGAACTGATACTTGACAGTGAGTCCCAGCGGACACGTTTCTGGGTGCACGGCCGGCCCCTCTGCAAGGCAGTGCGTGGGGTAGCGCAAGTCGAGCGCCCAAAACGGCAGGTCCATATAATGGCAGCCCATGTCGCCCAACGTTCCCTGCCCGAAGTCCCACCAGCGGCGCCAGTTGGCCGGATGGTATCCTTTTCCATACGGGCGTACCGGCGCCGGTCCCAACCATAGGTCCCAATTGAGATGTGCGGGCGGATCTTCCGGCTCGGAGCGTTCCCCACCCCCCCATCCTTTGCCCACCCAGACGTGGACTTCGTCGATGTCACCGATTACCCCCGACTGGATCTTTTCCACAACACGGCGGTAATTGTCTTGAGCATGAATCTGCGTACCGAGCTGTGTCGCGACACCACGAGCATGTGCCGCTTGCGTAATAAGACGGGCTTCATGCACGGTGTGCGTCAAGGGCTTCTCGCAGTAGACATGCTTCCCAGCCACGATCGCACGCAGGCTGGCTGGCGCGTGATGGTGATCGGTCGTTCCGACAACAACCGCATCAATGTGATCCGCTTCGCGATCGAGCATCTCTCGATAGTCTTCGTACGTTTTCGCCTGAGCGAACTGGCTCTTGGCACGCGCAAGGTAGTTTCGATCGACATCACACAGTGCGACAATATGCTGCGATTTCACACCGTCTATATCATCTCCGGCGCGATTCGCTGTTCCGATGCAAGCAATGTTCAATTTATCGAGGACCGATTTTGATTCAGCGCGACTCTTACTACTCCACACGCCGCAAGACAACAATGCCGCACCGGTACTTGTGTTTCGCAAAAAATCGCGGCGGCTCGATGAACGTGACATGGCGGGTTACTCTCCGGAGGGACAAAAATAGGTGGTACACAAAATGGTTAACAGATTCTTGGCGCAGGATTAGGGCGTACTGCCCGACGGCTCCTGGTACTTTAATTGAATCTTTGCCTGTGGCAATCGCGATTGAAGCTCCGCGACCCCACTTTCCGTCACGGCTGTACGAGTGACCCGCAAGTCCGTCAACGCTGCCAGACCCGCCAAGTGTTTGAGGCCACTGTCCGACACAAGGGTCGACCCCAGATGGAGGAATTTTAGTCTCTTCATTCCCGAGAGCGCGACTAAGCCCTGATCGGTAACACGTGTGTTATCGAGGTTCAACCATTCCAGTTCAACCAACGGGGCAAGGTGCTGCACCCCGGCGTCAGTCACATTCACACGCCAAAGGTTGAGCCGCTTTAGCCGACGAAGTGCGCCAACGGCCGCGAGCGAATCGTCGGATAGATGGCTCGTTTCGCTCAAGTCGAGCTCCTCGAGCTGTTGGGCTTTGGCTAACGCCGCCAGGCCGACGTCGGTGATGGAAGTGTTCGAAACACGCAGCTTCTTCAGTTTTGGAAACTGGGCAAGTTGCTGAATCGACTCGTCGCCAATGTTGGTGCCGGCCAGGTACAACTCTTCCAAGTCCTTCAAGTTTGCCAATTCGGCAACTCCAAGATCCGAGACCCATAATCGATCCAAAGCCAACACCCGCAGCGATTGAATCTTTGCTAAGCGGCCTAGACCTTCATCACTGACGGTCGTTTTTCCTGTTTCGCCGTTCAGTCGCAGAGCGCGTAGCGATGTCAAATCAGCAAGCCGCGACAACCCCTGATTCGAAATCGCACAGCCGCGAAGATCAATACTCTTGAGGTTCGGCAGACGAGCCACGATCACCATCCCCTGGTCGGTGATTTTTGTTTCGTTCAGCAAAATCGACTGGAGCCCCGACAGGCCATTCAAGTTCGCCAAACCAGCATCATCGGTATCGGTGCCACGAAGGTTGACTTCAACAACGCGTCCGTCTTTACCTTTTTTCAGTGTCGCGCCGAGCTGTTCCAAGGCGGCGATGGCAGTCGGATCATCGACAGAAGAAGCTGCCTGCACCCGCCCCCCTGTGCCAGAGAGGCTAACAACGAGACAAAAAGCAATAAAGCGTAGTGGTTCAATTCGGCACATATTGGTCGATGGCCTCGTGGACGATCCGAGATGGAAGCAACATTCCGTACATCATGTCACGCAAGTCCATTTGACGAAAGGGACCGGTAACGAATTCTAGATGGAACTGGCTGTAGAGAATTTCGAGGGAACAAGTGAGCCGGCACGGGAATTGGGCAGTTTTGCGACAGCGACATGTGCCATGTGCCATTAGGCACAGTAGTGACCGCAATCGCACGGCCCCTCGTTTGCCAACACCGCCGTTTGAAGCAGCTTCGAGGCGTCACATTCTAGGGCGCTGCGTCCAAATTGAATTTTTTGAAATATTTCGGCGCGACAAATGCAATAACGCCGGCACATTCGAAATGGCGTTTGAACCAGCGATAAAGGAGCTACTTCGCGTGTTGAGAAACTTCGAAGGTCAGGCCTTTGCCGGTAGCCGCTTGTTGCTCGCGACAATATTGCTTGGAGGGTGTGGGCGTCAGCCGGCGGCGGTCTTCTCCGTCCCGAATGCCACCAAGGAACTTCCGCAGCTTCACCAGAAAAACCTGCAGGAAGGACTGGCGGGCCTGTTCGGTACGCCGAGCCACCCTCAGTTCCAAACAATTGCGACGGACGAATCGAGCGGCGAAACCGTCGAGGAATCGTCTGATCAAGCGGAGGCGACCGACGCAACTGAGAGTCGCAGTGGCGGCACAGTTGCTCCCTCGAAAAACTTGGCGAGCACCAACGACGGTAAACCTCCCTACATCAACGTCGCATTGCGTCCCTATCAGAATCCCAAAGACTTGGAATATGGCGCGAAAGTCTACACGAGTCGTTGCGCGGGATGTCACGGGGTTTCTGGGGACGGCGAAGGCCCAGCCGCGGCGTATTTGCAGCCGCGGCCGCGTGACTATCGCAAAGGAATCTTTAAATTCACCTCGACGCCGTACGGCCAAAAGCCTGCCCGGCAAGACCTCGTCCGAGTCATCCGTCGCGGCGCAAAGGGGACTTCCATGCCAGCGTTTCCGTGGATGGCTGATGCCGACCTGCAGGCCGTTGTGGACTATGTAATCTATCTCAGTTGCCGCGGTCAGGTGGAAGGATATGTCCTCTCCATGGCGGCCGAATACGAGGAAGATGAAAACATCGACTTTGCCACAGAATTCGGTGATGCGCTCGAAATTGTTTTGCCTGCTTGGAAAGAGGCCGATTCGCTCGTTGTGAACCCGCTAACACCGGAACCGGCCTACAACGAGCAGTCGGTGGCAACAGGGCGGGCCCTTTTTCTTAAGGAAGGCTGTTCGAAATGCCATGGAGAAGACGCGAAGGGACAGACCGAATGGTTGAGCCCCCTCTTTATTGCTCAGCAAAAAGCGCTGCCGGAAGGGAAACGTATCCAGATTAACTACGACGAGTGGGGGCAACCGGCCCCGGCCGCTGACATTACAGCTAGATTACCGCACGGCGGTCGTCGGCCGTTGGATATCTATCGTCGCGTGTGCACCGGAATCAATGGCACACCGATGCCGGCGTTTCAGCAACAATTCGCCCTCGACCCTAACAAGATTTGGCATCTTGTTCATTACGTGCAACACGTGATTGAAGGAGGAGATCCGTTGATTCAGGCGGCCGATTTGGGTGAATCCGCTGTCGATCTCCCTGCGCCCTCTTCCGAGTCCACGACAGACAAATTGGATGTTGAATCATGAAGCCCGGACCTGATGACCGCGTCCGCCGTCGCGTCGAACAGTTACGTAGCGAGCTATCGAGCTTAGAACGTGAACTACAAGATGCACCGTCGCACTGGGAAGCTCCCGACTACTACGCGACGTACCATGCGACGGCAGGATTTCTCCTGGGGATGATTGGCGCTGCGGCGAGTCTCTTATTTAATGTGATTGGATCGGCCGTCGCTGGGCAACACCCTCTCCGGATCATCCAAGTCTACCTAACTTTTCCACTGGGCGAGAAGGCGCTGTCGCCTGAGTTTGACTCTGGCGTTGTGCTGGCGATCGGATGCTGCCTTTACTTGGCGACTGGCATGTTCTTGGGAATCCCTTTCCATATGATTCTGGCGCGCCTGTTGCCAAACTCAACGCTGGCCCCGCGACTGCTCGTCGCGACCGGTTTGGGCCTGGCAATTTGGGGAATAAATTTCTATGCCATCTTGTCGTGGCTCCAACCGCTCCTCTTCGGTGGAATGTGGATCGTCGATCCTACCATCCTTCCGTGGTGGGTCGGCGCTTCAACGCACTTGGTATTTGCTTGGACGATGGCAATTATCTTTCCCTGGGGTCAGTACACTCCCTACCAACGCCAAACGGAATTGGGGAACGCATCAAGAGCGGGCAGTAACAAAAATTCGACCGTCTTTCGCTAACCCATTTTCTGCATCCCATCCACGGTGGAACAGGACAGTTAATCGTCATTTCCGTCATGAAATGTCTTTGCATGGTTGCCACAACGGGATCGGATGTCACGCATAACATCCCGCGTCACGAAGATTTGGTGAATGAGCGGTTGGTCCTGTGGTATTTTCTGGCGGCACTGACGTTCCTCGGTATTTCCATGCTGGGCGGGCTTCTGATGGTTCTTCAGTTGGTGCATTGGAATCCCTTCGACGGGATAGAATTCTTTTCGGCGGCTCGTTGGCGCATGATCCATACCAACGCAGTTGCTTACGGTTTCTTGGCCAATGCTTTCTTGGGCACGTTGTTTTGGATCGTTCCACGTTTGACTTTACAGCCGGTGGCAAGTAAAGCGTTATCTTACTTCATCTTTCTGGCTTGGCAGTTCATTGTCCTGGCCACCGCCGCAGCAATCCTGGTGGGCCCGATGTTTCAAGATCGTGATTGGGCACTCGATTTCGCCCGTCGCATGCACATCGCTAATACTTTGGGGGCGCAAGGATTGGAATGGGGCGAAACGCCCTACTGGACCGATCCGGTCGCACTTCTGGGCTTGGCACTGGTGGCTTTCAACTTTCTCGTTCCGATCTCCCGAGCACGAGGCCCGTTGTATGTAACGCTCTGGTACTACATGGCGGCCTTCGTTTGGACCTTCTTGACGTACGCGATGGGCAATCTCCTCCCCGAATATGTTCTGTGCGGCACAAGCGCCGGGGCGGTAAGCGGCCTCTTTATTCACGATCTCGTCGGATTGTTTGTGACGCCCCTGGGCTGGGGCCTGATGTACTACATCGTACCGATCCTCTTGAAGCGGCCCATTTGGAGTCACGGGCTATCGCTTGTTGGATTCTGGGGCCTGGCTTTCTTCTACCCGCTGCAAGGCATCCACCATTTTCTATATACGCCGATTCCCATGTTCCTTCAGTATGGGGCGGTCGTGTCGACTATTGCCGTCGAATTTGTCGTGGCCACGGTCGTGATCAACTTCGTCGGAACGATCTGGGGAAATGCAAAGATCATTTTTACGAACATTCCCGTACGTTGGTTTTATACCGGGATGATCTACTATTTCATCACGTGTTTCCAATGCGCACTCCAAGTAACATTGACATTCCAGAAATTGATTCACTTTACCGACTGGGTTGTAGGGCACGCGCATCTAGTGATGTTTGGTGTCTTCACAATGTGGATCTTCGGGTTCATGACCTATTTGATCCCACGTCTCTTGCGCAGATCCTGGTACAGCCGTGCGTTATGCGAATGGCATTTCTGGTGTTCGGCGGTGGGCGTCTTTGTGATGTTCCTTGACCTGACGTTAGCGGGGATTTTCCAGGGCTATTACTGGGCCTCGTTACAGCCGTGGGAAGTATCGCTCAGCGGATCGCAACCGTTCTGGGTCACGCGCGTCTTTGCCGGACTAGCGATGTTCGTTGGATTCTTATGCTTTGTTTACAACATCTTCATGACGTGGTGTCGGGTGGATTCGCAACCAGGAGACTCCGCAATTGCCGTGACGTGATTTTAGCTACGTCTTTCACCCGTTCTATTTGCCCATCCGATGGAATTGTAACATGTTAGAAAGTAAGACCGGGATACTGTTCGTCGCCGGAATCGGCTTCTTTGTATTCGCGTTCGTAGCCAACGTGGCGGTGCCGGTCGCGATGTACAAAGACCAACCGGAAAAAACCGCCGAGGAAATGATCAATTCAAATATTCTCTATCAGTTTACGGAACTTTCGAAACGGTACCCGCAAAGCTTCGAGCAGGCATTTGGTGCAGCGAACGAAGAGAACTGTGCGAAGGCATTGAGACTGGGGCGGCAGTTATACATTGGAGAAGGTTGCTGGCATTGCCACAGCCAATTCGTACGGCCCGTATCGAATGAATCGCTTCGTTATGGTCCGGTAGCTGACACGGCGGAATATCAGAATGAATTGCAACGGCCAGTAATGTTTGGCACGCGCCGTGTTGGTCCTGACCTAAGCCGGCAAGGGGGCCGCCATGGCAATGATTGGCATGCCGTACACTTCTTTCGACCACAGACACTTGTGCCAGAATCTCCCATGCCCGAATATCCCTGGTTCTTCGCTGGATCACCCGACAAACCGACGCGCCGCGGGTTGGCACTTATCACCTACGTCCAATGGCTGGGTTCCTGGTTGGATAGCTACCCGTACTACGAAGAATTGGATTCGATTAAGAGCGAAGGCTATTGAGGTGCCACGAGTTGCACTGCATAAAGTGCCTCACGGCAATCGGCCGCGCAACGAGATACCCGACTACGAAAGGCAATGTCAATGACGGTCCAACAGAAAAATCCGAGCGAGACCCTGCCATCCGACGTGGCAACGTCGCGTAAGGCTGCGCGCAGGTCAGAACGCCTCACGCTCTTTTTTGCCATTGTCATTCTGACGCCCAGCATGATCGGGTTCGGCATGAAATTCTACGAATTCGTACACACATTTCAAAGCGACTCAAGCGGGTCATTTGCCATCCCACCCATGATCAACTACTTGCTTGCCAGTCTTGGCTTCCTGTGTATGTTGCTCTGGGCTACCGTGAACGGAATGTTCTTTGATCTCGAAGCACCCAAGTATGCAATGTTGCAACAAGAAAATCGTCTCGACGACCAGTCGGCAGCGGAGATTCGCGCTAAGCAAAAGCAATCGTAATCGGCACGCTCGAATTGTGATCCTGTCCCTAAAACCCTCCTATCCTAGGAGTCTATGCGTCCATGGTTGAAGTGAAGCCCAACTCAATCGAATCTGACGATAAGTTTCATCATTACACTGGCAACGTTATTCCTTGGTTTGTTCGCCTGATGTGGCTTGGATTCTGGGTGTTTGCGATAGGCTATACAATCCGCTTTCTTTTCCCGGCACTGCAGGCGGACCTATTTCCGCAATAATCACTATGACACCCTTGGTTCTTGGTTCTTGCGACTATTGTGGATTGCCCGTCCCTGGTACCGCCAAGGACAACGATTCGAGCGAACCAGTTTACTGCTGTTTCGGCTGCCGGTTGGCGTTCTCGATCATGCAAGACCGAACTCCCGGTGGTGAGTCAACGGGCGCTTTAACGCGACTTGGTTTGGGCATCTTCTTCACGATGAACGTGATGGTTTTTTCCATGGGTCTCTGGACCTGGGAAGCTGTTTCCTCCGGCGCTGGATCGACAGCTGCCGTGTGGCGAGATCTATTTCGTTATGGTTGCTTACTTTTTTCCGCTCCCGTGCTGCTGCTATTGGGAGGTTCTCTGGGGGAATCTGCCTGGGCCGGCCTCCGCCGAGCACGTGTGACAAGTGATGGTCTGCTGTTCGTCGGTGTGCTCGCAGCCTTCGCTGTCTCTTGCTTGGCACTTCTCAATGGACATCCCTATATTTACTTCGAAGTTGGCTGTGTGATCCTCGTGTTTGTAACTTTGGGACGCTGGCTGGAGGCGACCGGTAAGCTGCGGGCGACCCTCGCCCTGCAGTCACTCCTCACTCTCTTGCCCGACACCGTTCGACACATTTGCAGCACAGGCGAAATCGTCAAACCGTTGGCCGACACGACAAAGGGTGACTTATTGCGGGTCCTGGCGGGTGAGCGGGTCCCGGTGGACGGAACCGTCGAAAGGCACGCCGGGACCCTTGACGAACAGTTTGTCACGGGCGAATCGCTCCCCCGAACACGCGAGGTTGGCGAAAACGTCTACGGCGGAACGCTTAACTTGGATGCAGACCTTTATGTGCGGGCCAGCGGCACGGCGAACGAGGGGACGGTACAACGGATAGTCGATCGTGTGGCGGAAGCCGCAGCCACGAAAGGTCGCGAACAAAGGCTGGCCGACCAACTAACGCAATGGTTCACTCCGGCAATCCTGCTGGTCGTAGTCGCCACCTTTGGCGGGCATCTGCATTACGACGGATTTCAATCGGCGCTGATGGCTGCCCTCTCGGTGGTGGTCATTGCGTGTCCTTGCGCTTTGGGTATCGCCACGCCGCTGGCGGTCTGGGCAGCATTAAGTCGTGCGGCTCAACATCAGGTCCTCTTCCGTCACGGTGATGCGTTAAGTCGGCTCGCAAGACTGCGAGCGTGTTGCTTCGACAAGACAGGAACGCTGTCCCAGGGGAGCGTCGAATTGACGCACAGTCTTTACGCGCCAGGAACCGTTCCCCTTCAAGTTGATTCTTACGCATGCCAACTTAGCCTCTCGTCGAACCATGTGCTCGGGCATGCTTTGCGAAAAGCCCTTCAGCCACGTCTCCAAGTGTTGCACCCAACCGTGTCACAGAATCACGCGCCAAGTCACGACGATGCAGCGATCCAAGTTTTGCCCATAATCGATTTCGAAGAATGCCGAACGCGAGTTGGCAAAGGTATTCTGGCTGTCGAACGAGAGACGGGTGAGCGATTCGTACTGGGCAGCCTGGCGTTTGCCCAACAGGAGGGGCTCGTGTGGCACCCTCCTCAAAATCAACGAAAAGTCTTGGACACAACTCATGTTTGCGTGGGCTGGCGAGGTCAGGTACAAGCTGTGTACTGTTTCCACGAGGAACTACGCGAAGAAGCTCCATGGGTCGTTCAAGAATTGCAATCGGATGGAATCGCCGTCCGAATATTGACGGGTGATACGCACCGACGAGCGACCATCATGGCACAGTCGCTCGGTATTGAAGTCGCGGCTGAACTGCTACCCGAGCAGAAGTTGAACGCGATCAATTCGCTGAGAAAACAATACGGCTGTGTAGCCATGGTTGGCGACGGAGTCAACGATGCTCCTGCGTTGGCGACTGCTGATATCGGCATTGCGCTCGACTGTGGTGCGGACGTATCACGCGATTCGGCCGATGTGTGCCTGTTGGGAAGCACCCTGCGTCGGCTTCCCTGGGTCATTCGCTTGGCTCGTGCCACCCGACGAACAATCTACCAAAATCTCTTCTGGGCATTGGCCTATAACGTGATTGGCGTAGGATTCGCTGCCGCTGGGAATCTCAACCCGATACTTGCATCGGTCGCAATGGTCGGTAGCAGCTTGTTCGTGATCGTCAATTCCTTGCGATTGAATTCGTTTGAAGTCCCACCTGACACGGGGACCCTGCCAGCGCCCTTGTCCTTACCCACGACGGTGTATGCGGCGGCGGAACTCGCTAATCTTGCGCCGATTCCTCGGCATTAACTTCACGAGCAAAGGAAACGTGTAGGTTGCCGAATTGGTCGGCGAGGTATCCGGTCAAGGCGAATAAGAAGATGACCACTCCCAGCATCTCCAACGACTCCTCCAATCCGTTGCAAACGTCGATCGGGATTGCTCGTTCATAGTTTCCCCTTTCATATACGACCCCGCCCACCATCTCCAGACCCACCGCACCAGCCAAAAAGGTGGCCGCCGCCAGGAAGAACATGCTGCGCGTCGTCGAAGGCAAACGCCAGAGGAAACGCGCGTAAAGGGCCGCCAGTGCCAACATCGCAATCCCATAGGGGATGACCCAGACGAACAGAAACACTCCGGTAAACATCTTCGCTTCACGTACGGGAATCATCAACCGTTCGTGCAGAGAAATCGACTCATCGACCGAAACGAAAAAAAAGCCTCTTCAGAAGAATTCGTGGGTAAATTTCCTTTCGGGTAGTGCTCCGAGGTTGTGATAC
>JAQCHP010000261.1 GCA_027619595.1 Planctomycetota bacterium | reverse complement strand
AGATGCAAGAGTTCTCCAGCAGAGCAGGTGGAGGGGACCCGCAGCGCCACTGAGATAGCACCAAAATCGAATACAGTTGCGTCCGATTCCGCTATGCAGTCGCCCAATTCGGGCAGCGCTAGCGGTACTGGTTCGAGGCGGACCAGTAGTGGGGCTGGTCGGTAGGCGATTGAGGACGGCGTGCGACGCCTGCGCGGAAGCGATTGTCATTCGGATGGGACCAGCTGCCAAGCTTGCTGCAGGTTGATCTCGTCCCCCCAGTCGAATGCCACCGTGATGTGCAGTATGCCTTGGATACTTGTACTTGCGTCCACTTTTGGGTTCATTTCTTTCAGCTATAAGTTCGCGTTGAGTTCCAGACGCGACTTGTTATATCGCAACATTCTCAAGCATGAAGGATAGTTTCCGACTCGTAACATCCGCCAGCTTGACTGGTGTCGGTTTGACCGTTGCGAACCGGGCAACTATACTCCACGTCAATTTCGTACTAGAACAATCCAGTCAGGGGTTCCCTGCGGCACGAGTTAGTGTCAATTGACTGGCACGAAAGTCGAATTCGAAATGCAAGTTCTGAAGATTGTCGTGAAGAGAGCCCGCCATGACTGAGCCCGATTTTGCGCAGCGTACCGTCTTGATTACTGGGGGATCGCGTGGTATCGGCCGAGCGTGTTGTCTCAGGATGGCACGCGCCGGTGCGAATATCGCCGTAAACTATCATTCTCGCGAGACCGATGCCTTGGAGACTGTCCGCCAGGCGGAGTCGTTCGGAGTCAAAGCAATTGCGGTGCAAGCCAACGTGGCCGACGAGTCGTCCGTGGCGTCGATGGTAGAACGTATCCATGATCAACTCGGTGCGATTGAAATGTTAGTCAACAATGCCGGAATCTTCGAGTATGTCACTCCGGAAACAACCACATTGGATCATTGGAGACGTACCATCGATGTGAACCTCACAGGGTTGTACATCGTGACTTGGGCAGTCAAGGATCAAATGGTCAAACGCAAATTTGGGCGTATCGTCAATATGTCGTCAATTTCTGCACTGCGCGCTCGGGCTTACGGCATCGCTTACTCCGCCAGTAAGGCTGGTATAATTGCGTTTACAAAAAGTGCATCCGAGGCATTAATACCCCACAATATTCGCATGAATGCCGTCGCACCAGGGCTCGTCGAAACCGAAATTATTGATGACGTCGATCAAACGACTATAGATCGTATCGTCGGTGAGACTCCTATGCGGCGCATCGGTACGCCTGAAGAAATAGCCGACGTCGTGCATTTCTTGCTCTCAGAAGCGTCCCGGTTCATGCTGGGCCAAACTGTTGTCGCGTGTGGCGGACGCGTCATGTTGCCGTAAAGTAGATGCAAATTGTCCCGGATGTTCTCTACTAGTAGGTCCGTGTCCTAGCGCAGAGTCTTGAGCTGAATGTCTTTGAACTCCACCCACATCGGCGCACCAGCGTGCAATTGCAAGGCGAGCACCCCTTCGGACAACGCTAGTTTCGGCTCAAGGTCGGTAAAGTCCACGATTAACTTGTCATTCATGAAGTGCCGGATGCGGTTCCCCTGAGCCACAATCACCACGTCGTTCCAATGGTCAAGTTGAAACAATTTCTGAAAGTCCGATTCCTCGATGAGCGTTGCGGAGATTTTTTGCTTCCCGTCGGCGTGCCACGTCGATTGCTCTCCGACAAAGCACAGCCGTCCGCGACTCCCTCGTTCGTCGTAGATAAAACCGGCCACATCCGGAAATCGATGTTCATTTCGGATCTCATGCTGGTACCCGGCCACCACCCAGGGATTCGTGGCGGTGTCATCGGTGATTCGCTGCGAACGATACTGGATTCCTGAGTTGTTTGTGGCGTTGCAGCGAAACGAGAGTCGCAATTCAAAGTCCCGCACTGTCCCTTTGTTCCAGATCAAAAACGTGTTGCCTTGTGCCTGGTTCTGTTCGGTCGTCTCGCCTCGAATCGCCCCGTCGCGAACGGACCATAAGCGAGAGTCACCTTCCCAGTCGGTAAGGTCTTTTCCATTAAAGATCGGGACCAGCGAACCCTCGGTTACCGGTTCAACCGAGCCAGCCAACGAACCAATAAGAGGACCAGCTAACACAGTCAAGAATAGGGTGCGTCTAAGAAGGATGGGCATGGAGAGTCCTTATGTTGTCTCTAGGCTTGTTAGATGGCTCGTCGAACCATTCTGGGATACGGCTGGTGGTCCCCCGGCTCTAGTGGAGTAGGTGGGGGAATCGACGATTGTTTGACGAAGTTATCACTGTAATTTGTTCCCTACAATCTGGGAACGGCCTGCGATCGCTTGTGACCGCTAATCCTTGTCGAACCGAGTTCCTAAAAAAGTGGCGGGAAGGTTGAGGGAGAAAGTGGGTATCCTGTATGCGAGCGGTCTGATCTAATGCTGGGATCGTTGCCATGGAAACTGGTCGGGCAGCCTGTGCGGCGTTTCTGTAACAGTCCCGATAGGTATCCGACTTGACTTTAGCTGAGGACATTGAAGTCACCCACCTCGTTGGCGGTCAACGTACTTCTAAGAGCGTTATGTGCGTAGAGGATGAACCGTCCTCCGTCCCGCAGTCTCATACCTTCCGTATCAAAATTGAAAACGACATCCCTAATGCCTCGGTAGCATGTCGCCTGACCGTTCTCTAGGCCTCTGAAGGCGTTTGTAAATAATCCTCCGGTATAATGGTATTCGGCGGTGATGCCGCCAATTTCGCGTGGCAGCTGACAGAGCAAAGCAATGACCGACTCAGTTGGATCTGTTGGCTCAATCGACTCTTCGGTGGCCAGCTGCTCGCCGCACGGAGATTCCAAATTGCGGCTCGGCTGACCTGGCCTGGGAAGGGAAGTGCCCTGACGGTGTGCGGCAGAGAATTTGGTAATGAAGTGCCGTTCACAGTTCGGCCTGTGCCGCCTTGGGCAAGGTCCTTTGAGGACCTAAAGGCGGTCGTTGCGGATGTTGCGGGATCGACAACTCTCCGTGTGACGGTTCTTGCGGCTGCGTCATTCTTGGTCGCTCAAGGGACCGCCAAGCGTGCTTTGCCTTTCCCAGAATTCGGCGATTCATGCTGGCAGCTCGCTGAACTTGTGTTGGATGGCGGGTTAACGCTAACCGAGGCGGCTGGCACAATAAGTTGGGCTAGATGTGTTTGTCATGCCGAAATATCGGGCAGATCTTCGATCGATTCTTGAATAGGTCGATGGCGATTGCAATGTAACGCAACGTTCAAGAAAATTTGGGGTCCAAGATGAATAGTCTCCTTCAAGATCTGCCGACGGACCTGACAGAAGAGGTCATCGAAGTGCTCGTAGAGAGCGGGCAGGTTCGAATCGAACGAATCGTTTCCTATGGGCACTGCAGTCCCGAAGGATATTGGTACGACCAGCCATGCGCGGAATGGGTGACTGTTGTGAAGGGGGCTGGCAGACTGCTGTTGGAGGGAGATCCGACTCCGATCGAAATGCGGTCGGGTGA
Source organism: Planctomycetota bacterium (assembly GCA_027619595.1). Classification (GTDB taxonomy): domain Bacteria; phylum Planctomycetota; class Planctomycetia; order Pirellulales; family Pirellulaceae; genus JAQCHP01. The sequence continues at coordinate 263 of JAQCHP010000261.1, read as the reverse complement.
CTATCTTCTGATTCCGGCGCGGAAACGGCACCGAGTGGAATGGACGACCGAGCTTGAACCAACGGTGTGGCTTGCGATACATTTTTCCGAAGCGCCAAGCGACGAGAGCGTTTTGTAACCGACTCGTGCCGCCATTAGAGGCCAGCAGTGGCTTGCCATACGATAGTGCTTCAATGGCCGACAAACCGAATCCCTTCTAGATTGGCGGGTAAACACAAAACGCAACTGCGTGGCATTGGCCACCATGGCGTGGGAACTCACCC
>JAQCHP010000260.1 GCA_027619595.1 Planctomycetota bacterium | reverse complement strand
AATGCGATGAGCGACGAACACCAAGCCACCCGCCGCGAGAATTGGATCTTTTTCATGGTCAGCTTCCGAGCGTTCGAAATTTACGGGACGAGACGGCGATGATAGGGGGGAACAAATTTCAAAAGCAAGGCAGAATCGGCACGAAGCGTCGTCAAATGGTCGTAAAGTGAGTTTTACCAGGTAGATAGGTCTTTTATGGCCAAATCCAGAAAAGGATCCCGAATTAAATTACCTATGCCATACTTCCGTTCTATAATGTGTATTCCACCTGTTTTATCAGTCGCCAACTCGAAAGTTGGTGTCAGGCACTTGCGGTCCGCTAGCATCGCGGCGACAATTTACAGCGAGGGCTTGGTGCTGTAGGATTTTTACAGAAACTCAAGCTGTAAACGTTTTGGCCAGCACAAGAGATTCGGACAAACTATCGAGGATTATTCGAATGAATTTTCAGGACGAAGAAATCAAACCGAACTCGGTGCGATCGATGCCAACTTTGGCGGATGCGTGTTCTGGTGAGGGAAGTGGCGAGCGCAGTGTCGATGCGTCCGAGTTTTTGACGTTGGCGTTATCCAGCCGGAAGTTTTGGCGCCACGACGATACGACGAACGACCGGCTCGGTCTGCTGGATCCCTATACGGGCGAGCGGATTCTTACGGCAGGCGCTCAGTTCGATCAGCTTGTTTCTGGCGAAGAATCGAAGCCAACGGGTTGAGTTCGAACGGTTTGAGCTTGAGATTCGCGTGGCGTGTCGATTTCGCGTCTGGTGGGTCAAGGTGGTCCAATGGTCTCGCGTAATGTGTGCTGATGGCGCGCGATACTGCCTTTGACTAGGTAGATAACGTCTTCCGCGATGTTTGTGGCGTGGTCCGCGATCCTCTCCACGTGTCGAGTCGCACTAAAGAAATGCATCGCCGGTTCGACCAGGTGGGGCTGAGTGCGGATCGTGTCGTGAATTTCGTTAATGATTTGCACATTGTATCGATCGACTTCATCGTCTTCTCCGCAGATACGATAGGCAGCATCCGTGTCCATATGGACGAAGGCGTCGATTGCTTCGCGCACCATGGTGATGGCACGCTCGGACATGAGATCCAACGCAGAAGGAGATTGGAAATCTCGACGTCCTGCCAGGGATAGGGCGCGCTCCGCGATATTGACGGCCAAGTCGGCGATTCGCTCGAGATCGTTATTGATTTTCAGGACTGTTGCGGTTCGGCGTAAGTCGATGGCTACAGGTTGGTGCAGGGCCAATATTTTTAGGCATTCTTCTTCGATGCGTACCTCGGCAGAATCGACCGAACTGTCGGATGCGATGACCTGCTGAGCTATGTCGGCCCTTCGTTCTCGGAGCGAGCGGCAGGCTTTGGTAATCATGTCTTCGACTAAGGCGGATACGGCCAGCAGCTCTTGTTCAAGGGCTCGCAGGTCCCGCTCCAGGTGCATGCTCATTCCGAATTCCTATGCCGACTCGTTGAAGGCCGAATCATGTAAGGCCAGCGCCTACCCGACCTGTATGGTAACCGAATCTTGGATTCCAGGTGAAGAGCGATTCCGGAGTATCTCCGAATTTGCGTCATTTTCCCACGAATTCTCGATAATTCGATCTTCTATTCAAAAAGTAATTTCCTATAATACCAGGAGTGTTCGTGGCACGAGCATTGTGGTTGACTTTTTTCTTTGTGAGGGCCCTCTTGAGACAATGTTCCGACGCGTGATCCAGCCCGGTGACCGGGTGATTTTCCGAATGCACAAATACGGTTTCCGGCCGGGACGGCGGGCGGCGGACGTGCAGCCCGCTCAACATGGCGAGAGCTACAGTTACCGCGTCAATAAGTTCTGGTTGGTAACGGGGTGTCTCGAGAACGGAAGGCTGGAATTGAAGACGCGTCGAGGAAAAACGCACGTCGTGGCCGAAAACGACCCGAATCTACGCCGAGCCAATTTCTTAGAACTGTTTTGGTTTGCCGCAAGATTTCCCCGCTAATCGGCACTCTCTTAATCCTCTTCTTCGTGATTTAGGTTGGCGTGGGAGACGACTTCATGCTGGACGTTAGCGGGGACCACGTCGCGGTGACTGAATTCAAGTGAGTAAGTCCCCTGCCCTCCCGTCATGCTCAAAAGACTCCGGGCATAGTTGGTCACTTCTGCCAACGGGACCAGTGCGTGTACGGTTTGCAGGTTTCCGCCTGCAGAGTCACTGCCCAGCACACGGCCGCGGCGGGCGGACAGATCGCTATAGACATCCCCTACGTTTCCCACGGGCACAGTAATGGAAATCTTAGTGATCGGCTCCAGGAGACAGGGTTGGGCCTGCAGAAACACATCGCGAAAGGCACACGAAGCGGCAATTCGGAACGCAGCCTCCGAACTATCGACAGGATGGTGCTTGCCGTAGTGTACTTCAACACACACATCTTGAATCTGGTAGCCGGCGATGACGCCGCGAGCCAGTCTTTCTTGGAAACCCTTTTCAATTGCCGGCAGAAAGTTTCCCGGTATCGTTCCACCCACCACGGAGTCGACCCACAGGAAATTTGCCGTGGGATCGTAGTGGAACTCCTTGATTTGAGGGAAATTGGCCTTCGTGGCAAAGGCTGGAATATCGGTATTTCTGGGCAATGGTCGCAGCCGGATGTGGACTTCACCGAATTGACCTCGTCCACCACTTTGTTTCTTATGTCGGTACATCCCTTCCGCTAGAGTTTGGACCGTCTCTCGGTAGGGAATCTTCGGCTCCTTAACTTCGACCTCCAGCTTGTCCCTTCGTCGCAGCCGTTCGCGTAGAATGCCCAAATGCAGATCGCTCATTCCCATCATTACGAGTTCCTTCGTTTGTGGGTCTCGATCGAGATGAAGCGTGGGGTCCTCTTCTTCGATCTTATGAAGGGCTCCCGATAGTTTGGTTTCGTCGCCACGCGTCTTAGGGACCACCGCCAGACCTACCATGGGAGTTGGGAATTGAATGTCCGGCAGCGCCTGGTCGCCCAAGGTCGTCCCCGTATGGAGGTCCTCCATTTTGGATATTGCAACAATCATACCTGGGCCGGCTTCCGCGATGGGAGAAGTTTCCGCCCCTTGAACCTCCAGTAACGGGCCAATTTTGATGTTCTTCCGCGCAGAGGATGCATGGACCTGAGCGTCCTTATGCAGCGTCCCGGAATACACTCTCACGTAGGACAGCTTCTGCACGAAGGGGTCAATGCGAGTCTTAAAGACTTGAGCAACGATCGGTCCATTTGGATCTGGGGGTGCACCATTTGTTCGTTCCAGGGCGTCGATCAAGCGTTGCCCCTTTTCGGCTGGCACGGCGCAACGTGCAAGGACCGTTAGGAGCTCGGCGACTCCTATGCCACTTTTTCCGGCGCAACATGCAATGGGAATCAAGTTTCCTGCGGCGACCGCCTGTACCAACAGGCGGTTCAAATCTTCGTCGGTCGGTGCTGTTCCGGCGAAATACCGCTCTAGGGCAACTTCGTCGACCTCGACAATTGTTTCAACCAAACGCTCGCGAATTTCATGCGGATTGAGCAGCGGATGGGTCTTGTCGGCGTTTGTGTCAAGCACCTCCACAACGCCGCGGAAATCGTGCCCTTGTCCGATGGGGAGATGAAATGGCACACAACTTGTTCCAAACACCTCTCGGATGGAGTCGATGAGTCGGGGGAAGTCGATGTTGTCGGTGTCCATTTTGTTGATAACAAGGATTCGGCCAACACCCAGTTTTCCCGCCTCCAGGAAGACTCGCCGCGTATTGACTTCAATTCCCGCGTGTGCATTGATCACGATGA
>JAQCHP010000259.1 GCA_027619595.1 Planctomycetota bacterium | reverse complement strand
CAGTGGATACACCATTTGGATGGCGGGCGGCGGTTTTGGCGGAGGGATGACCTACGGCACCACCGATGAGATGGGAATGAGTGCCGTGGAAAACCCACTGGATATTCACGATATTCACGGAACGATTTTGCATCAAATGGGACTGGATCATGAGCGGCTTACGTTTCGTTTTGGTGGACGAGACATGCGTCTTACCGATGTTCACGGTCGCGTGATTCGCGATTTGATTGGTTGACCTATCCGGGATCGTTTTCATGGAAGCACAATTTCTGGAGTTCGTCCGGAAACGATTTCACCCCGGGCCACATACCGAGGTAGGAATTGGGGACGATGCTGCAGTCCTGCGTATTTGTGCGGGTACGGAAACGGTCGTAACAACCGACCTGATTGCAGAAGGTTCGCACTTTTTGGTCTCCGAGTTGTCCCATCGACAAATTGGCCGCAAAGCGTTGGCCGTCAATCTCAGTGACCTTGCGGCAATGGGAGCAACTGCGACGGCGGCGACGGTGTCGCTGCTCTTGACGCGAGATTCGAGAGTCGCTCAGTGCGGCGAAGAGATTATGGAAGGCGTGCGGATTTTGGCCGATGAGTTCGCCGTTGATATCGTTGGCGGTGATACAAACGTATGGGACGGGGGGCTTGTCGTTTCCGTTACGGCATTGGGCCACGTTCCGACGGGTCGAGCTTGGTTGCGCAGTGGAGCTTGTGCGGGCGATCGCATCATCGTGACAGGGACTTTGGGGGGTAGCCGGTTAGCACACCATCACCAATTTACGCCTCGTCTGGACGCTGCACGGTTATTGCGACAGAATTACGACGTGCATGCCGCCATGGATCTCAGCGACGGACTCAGTCTTGACCTGTCACGTATGGCGGACGCAAGCGGTGTGGGAGCTGAACTTGACCTTGGACGAATCCCCGTATCCAATGCCGCCAAAGAGCTGGCCTTGCACGATGCCCTGTCACCCATCGATCACGCACTGCAAGATGGCGAAGACTTTGAGCTATTATTGGCCATGCCAGCAAGTTCCGCCGCCCGATTACTCGCCGATTCAGAGTTTCCCGTTGCGTGTGCCGACATTGGCGAGTTCACGGGCGAGCCGGGACTGTGGAGTATGACTCCGGCTGGCCGGGTCCGGCTGCGTCCCAAGGGATTCTTACATTCCTAATCCAGAGATTTCCTGCGACTAAGGTTGTTGAAAGGATTGTATGCGAAACCAACTTCACTTTGCGCTGTTTGGGATGGCAATGGCTTGCATCGCGTCCGTTCCCGATTGTCCCGCTGCCGACATTCAGATTCTGTCTGCCGAAGCAGGTGAAACTGCGGAGGATGTGACAGAGGCACTTCCGGACGGTATCAACGTCCCGGCCAAGACACTAGGCGGAAATCAGCTCTGGGCTGACGAACTTGTGTTTCATGATTGGCGCATTCAACGCAACTCGCTCACCGGGCACTATCGCCTCCTGGATGACAAAGACGTGCGTCAAAAATGGGGTAGCTGGGACCAGTGTGCGCAAGCACTGGAAGACGAGCGGCAGGAACGAGGCTTGCCCCCTTTGAAAGGTCGGGTCGTGCTGCTGGTACACGGTTTAGGACGGACGCGACATTCGATGGATAGCATGAGAACGCACCTGCGTGAACATGGACATTATGAGGCGATGACGATCAGTTATCCTTCCATGCGGCAGGAAATTGTGGAGCATGCTGCCGGGCTCAAGCGTGTTATCGATCATCTGGGACCTGAGGTGTTTGAGATTAACTTTGTGGCGCACAGTTTGGGAAACCTAGTTATTCGGCAATACCTGCATGACTTGCAGAAAGAAAATCTGAACGGTCGGATTGATTCCCGTATCGGCCGGGTTGTGATGCTGGCACCACCGAATCAGGACGCATGTATCACTCGACTCTTTCGCAGCGAGAAGATGTTTCAATTTGTGGTCAAGGGGACGGGAGAACAACTATCGGAACAATTACCGAAGTTATCGAGTCAATGGGGAACTCCTCCCTGTGAGTTTGCGGTCATTGCCGGCGGTAAGTCCGACAACGCCGGATGGAACCCGTTACTAGAAGGTGATGACGATCTCATCGTCCGTGTGGAAGAGACCAAGCTACCGGGCGCGAAACACTTCAGTTGTGTTCCAGTTATTCATACGTTCCTGATGGACGACGCCGAAGTGCAAAAAATTACGTTGGCGTTTCTGCGCGGGGAAGGGATGCCTGCGCCGAAAAATCCGACGGAATAGCCTCGGCAGACGTGCGTACGGTTACGCGACTTCGGTTGATACGTTCTCTTGGGGACAGATCGGCAAAACGGACTGCCGCTCATCGTTTAACCGAAATACCGTTCAATGAAGCACGAAACCGCTACGCAGTCGGAACAATAGGCTTATCCGTTGGCGGTATTCAAAGCCCGGAGGGCGAATCTTAAAAGCCCGGAGGGCGACAGATCCCTGCCGGTGGCGTAAGCCACCGGACTGCGGAGACTCAAACTTTTCAGCCCGGAGGGCGGCACATGTGCGCCTGTGAAGGTGTTTGATTGGCAGGGTGCAAGTCCCTGCATAGGTTGGTCTGAACCTATTAACTGAAAGTAACTGCGTTCTTGAAAGGGAAGGTGGAGAGCAACTGGAAGTGAACAATCGGTCCGCAGGCTAACGAACTCGATTCGGCCTGTCGTTGTGGCGAGCCCGCATGTGTACGGCGAAGCCCAAGATGCCATCAATCCCGGCACTCCGGGTTACCAAGGTCGCAGATGGTCAGCCCTGGAGAAAAAACAGATCGAACCAGGGACAACGGGGGGTGCTTGGAGGTGGAACGATTGGAAGATCAAACGCATTAAGCAGGGAACCCCGACGACGAGTCAAACCTGAGCGTTCAATGGATAGCAGCCTCTCCCATAGGGCCAAGCGCGCTGGACATCGGTCGTCGTAGGCGGTCAGAGTACCCATATGAGCTTTGAAACGGCTAATCACCGTGGAGCAAAGGGGTACAGGAAGATTGATCGAGCAAGGACATACCATTGGAAGACAAACCAGACTTAATGTTATCCACGAGCAATCGTGTGATACCTAGATTCTCTGGAGACGACCTCACCCACTGGGCTTGGACCGAACCAAGTGTATGGCCAAACTCGATGTTGGCAACCCTTGAGAAATCAAGGGTTCGAGGAGGCAAAATTCTTCGCGGAACAAGGGCTTTTCAGTATGGCCGAAGCCTGCGCTAGTGAATGCCAATCTGTTCGACAGTAACAATCAACCGGAGAGCCGGATGCGGGAGAACCGCCAGTCCGGTTCGGTGGGGGGGGAGCCGCAATTCAATGCGGCTTCCCTACCTCAATGAATGTGGTTTTGCCCTGAGATTCTTGAGATCCTATTTGGCTGCGATGCGAAGCAACAGTTGAGCATGATCGATGTAGCCACCGATGCGCAGCGCATGGTCTTTTAAGTTACTTGCCGTACCGGCTATCTATCTCCAGGCACTTTCGCGGAAGTCAGTGTCTCCCAAGAAAAGACGGCGTTCCTTAGCGCTGAAGACAACGTGGTATACCAGTTGTTGATGAGAATCCATGGATACAAATCTGACTGGTTCAATGTGTTGCCCTCCGAGCAACGCCGTAGTTGATTTATTTTGCAAAAAAGTGGGGTTTGGTTGAAATTGCAAACATGAAAAAGGAGCATTCCAATAGCCCGGAGGGCGAAATATCCCTGCCGGTGGCGTAAGCCACCGGATGGCGGACCCTCAATTTCTCGCCTCTTCAGAAGAATTCGTGGGTAAATTTCCTTTCGGGTAGTGCTCCGAGGTTGTGATACAGGGCG
>JAQCHP010000258.1 GCA_027619595.1 Planctomycetota bacterium | reverse complement strand
GCGTCGCCACTCGACGCTCGACTACAAGACCCCTGTCGACTACGACAGGACCCGCCCGACCGCACCCGTGGTCGCGGCCTGACAACCAAACCCCCGCTGTCTACTCAACGGGGGGAACTCCAGCGGCTCGCCGGAGGGGTAGCGAACTCTCGCGCAAACGAGTCGGCAGCTTTCATCGAGCCCACGGTGTAGGGACACGATGAATCGATACCGACCCAGAAAGGTTTACGGACTCCAATGATCTCATCGGTCATTCAATTTGAGTTTCGACCGTGCGCCCTGACGCTGCGATTCGACACCAAAGTGCGTGGCCACAGTTTGCGCACGCGCTGTGGGGATACCGAATACAGGGACATTATGAAGACCTTCGGCGCCGTTCGGAAGAGGTGGAATTGGATTGGTCCGCTGGGCTGTACCGGTTCCATCAAAAGCCTGAGCAGATATTTGGTGAAAGCCCTCGGGGAGGTCCACTAACGCAACCCACTGAACCCACTCCTCGTGAGGAACATCTGAATTGAGAACGGCTTGCGAGTGCGGAACACCATCAAGCAGCACATCCACACGCGAAATGCCTTCCCGCCCCCAGGCAACACCTGCAACTACGACTAATCCCGACTGCATTTCAGCAAATCGCCGCGGGACGTCGATCCGTGATGTCAACTTGAGTGGCGCTTGCTTGGCCCACCCTCGAGATGCCCAGTATGAATCCGCTCCTTCCCAAGACGTCAGTCGAATTTCTGTTAGCCACTTTGTTGCACCGACATACCCATAAATTCCTGGCACAATCAGCCGTGCAGGAAAGCCATGAGCCGCGGGAAGTTCAACACCGTTCATTCCAATGGCAATCATTGAATTGCCGTTTTGGCCCACTTCGGCGAGAGGAAAGCCTCCACTAAAGCCATCAATTGAGACGCCAAGAACCTGTTCTGCACCCGGTAACGGATCGGCTCGATGCAGAAGTTCGTCAAGCAATATCCCTGACCACAGAGCGTTTCCAGCCAGTCGCCCACCAACCTCATTCGATACACAGACCAGCGTTGATGAACGCTCGACAATATCCAGTCTCTCGAGCTCAGAGAATGACAAATCTATTGGATTCTTTACCATTCCAGAAATTCTAATGCGCCACTTATCCAGACGGACCCGTGGCACCTCAAGTGCGGTATCAACCCGAAAAAAGTCGGTGGTGCTCGTGAAACGTCGACTCAGCCCTTCTACGGTTGCCGACAGGTCGCCATCAACGGCTCCATCGCCAATGCGACTTCTACCGCGCAAGCGAGACGAGGCAATCAGGGCAAGAGGTGCGAGTGTAATGACACAACCGATTGTCAGAGCTTTTCGACGATTAATCTCAGCAACGCTTGAGACGCAAGAGATGGCCGGCCTTCCGACCCCATTGAGGCGGACAAGCATCACAGCAGTTCCGCACCAGGTCACGAACGCGACGGCCATCAGTCGCAATGACTCATCGGACTGCACCGGACTTGCTATAAGGTAGGAAGTGGCAAGAAATACGGCAAGGAGCGCTAGTCCGTATCGGACGTTCCACTTAGAAACCACAAGCAAAAGTTTGCACAACACAACGGCAAGGAGTGCGACACAAAATATGACAAATGGTTTGCCTAGTGACCTCAGTGCTGAGACTAGAAACGAAATTGTTGAACCTGGTAACAAATTAACAACTGTTTGGGCCACGGAACTGGAGAGCGATGGGGCCTGAAGGGCGCGACTTACCGCTTCGCTCAATGCCAGCGCCGTGAGTGCAAGAATTGCCGGGGCACTGCGACTCACCGTTTCAGGACCGACCCCCTCATCAGGTGGCTGAAATCCCTTAGGCACGGACATTCCGCAGCCTGGGGTCTAGAGCGTGGTTGATCCCATCACCAATGAGATTGAAACCGATAACCATTGTAGAAAGCGCGATCCCTGGCGTGAGCGAGAGCCACCACGCCGACCTGCGAACATTCGCCTCAGAGAGGAGCTGCCCCCAACTAACCACATTCGGATCGCCGAGCCCAAGGAAACTAAGCGAGGCTTCGAAGAGAATTGCAAATCCCATCTGCATTGCAGAGTTTGCAACCACTGGATACATCCCATTCGGAATGATGTGTCTCACAAGAATTCGCACATCTCCCGCCCCACTGGCCCTTGCCGCTCGAACGAATCCACGCTCCTTTATTGTCATGACTTGAGCACGCACAATCTTGGCGTTACTGGGCCAAAATGTTAGGGCAACGACAATCATGATTTGATTGATTCCTGTCCCGAGAAACACCACGAGAATTATTGTGAGCACCAAACGAGGTATTGTGAGAACAATCTCAAAGAATCTTGAAAACAAGTCGTCCACAAGTCCACCCAAGTACGCAGGAACCGCCCCCAGTACAATCCCGAGCAACAGAATTATGCCGGCAACACCAATACCGAACAGCAGCGCCACTCGATAGCCGTGAATCACCATGCTCAAGATGTCCCGTCCGACGACGTCGGTCCCGAATACATGTTCCGGTGATGGGGCTGAAAGTGGAGGGCCACTCAACGCAAAAGGATCAAAAGGGCTGAGTGACTCGGCAAAAAGCGCCACAAAGACTCCGGCACCCACAATAACTATGCCCACAACTGCCGATGGCCTATCGATATACGCTCGCACAAAGCGTCGAAGTCCTGCACTCACAATGTTGCTCCATCAGTTTGTAGGGCTCTTGACTCGTGTCAAGAGGCTGCCTTGAACACTGTTCCAATTACTCCGATGCCGAGACCTGGCTAGCTCGGTCATTTCGCGCATTGACTGCAGCCCTAGTCAGCGACCAAACGGACACGAGGATCCAGAGCGGCATAAGCAATGTCCGTAAGGAAACTGACTACAACAACTAGGACCGAGGAGAAGGTAAAAATTCCCATCAAAACAGGATAATCACGACCAGCGATTGCCTCCTTCAGCAGGAGTCCGAGTCCCGGCCAAGAGAAGACAGTCTCCGTCAAAATTGCGCCGGTGAGAACCCAACCAAGAAGAAGACCTAGCGTTGTAATTGACGGTAGGAGTGCATTTCGCAGTGCGTGCTTGTAAAATACGACCGAATGCGACAACCCAGTGGCACGCGCCGTCAGCACATACTCCTCACCGAGAGTCTCAATGACGCTTGCGCGCGTTATTCGAAGGACCAAGGGGAGGTTGTAGGCAGAGAGTGCGGTGACAGGGAGCACCATGTGCCACGCAACCTCACGTACATGGCCGAAGCCCGTTTGTGGCGAAATGACGTCATGCATGCCTCCGCTCGGGAACCAACCCAGTGTCGTCGAGAAGGTGCGAATCAGGATCATGCCTAACCAGAACACTGGAAGCGAATAGAGTGTCACCGCAACGGTAGAAACCCCCGTGTCAAACGCCGATGGATATTTACTCGCACTAAGTGTTCCGAGCAACACCCCAACGAAGTATGATGCAACTATTGCCACGAGCATTAAGAGCAGAGTACGCGGCATTCTCTCAAGAATGATGTCGCTCACTGGCATGCGGTAGCCAAACGAATACCCAAAATCAAGTGAAGCGAGCCGTCGCAAGTAGATTAAGAATTGCTGCCACAAGGGCAAGTTCAAACCAAAAGCCTCTCGAATCGCTTCAATATTATCTGGATCTGCCATTTCCCCAGCCATTGCTCGCGCTGGATCACCCGGAGCAAGCCGAACTAAGAAGAAAGACAGCGTAATAATTACCGCTATTGTCGCAGGCATCTGAGCGATACGACGACCGACGAAACGAAGCATGAACCTACCGCTCTCTCGAGAAGCTAGGGGCCGCAGTGATGCTGGCGTAGGGCCGCATAACGCCGGCCCTACGCCAGCAATAATTTATCTGCCGCAACCCTCTTCAAGCCATGTG
>JAQCHP010000257.1 GCA_027619595.1 Planctomycetota bacterium | reverse complement strand
GTCGCCCTCTGGGCTAGAGGAATGCTCCTTTTTCGTTGTTGCAATTTCAACCAAACCCCAGTTTTTTGCCAAAATAAATCAGCTACGGCGTTGCTGTCCGGGCCGGGAACGGTTACGGAATTTTTGCTCATTACTTTCGGTTACGTTTGAAGCGGATCATGCAACCGACGGGTGCCGTTTCGCTAACCTCCACCGGTTCATCGCGAAGCGTGGCTTGAACTGCCGATTGTACGAAGCGATGCTTAACCTCTTTGGGATTGGCGTTGTCATCAAACGTCCCCATGTAGACAACGCGCCGCTCTTGATTCAGGACAAAGAACTCGGGCGTACGCACGGCTCCATAGGCCTGAGGTACTTGTTGGCTCGCATCGAATAGATAGGGAAATCGAAATCCTTTCTGCTCGGCGCGCGCCTTCATTTGATCTGGAAGGTCGGCGGAGACCAAATTGGAGTTAATCGCGACGAGTTGCACCTGCGGCGCTGCGTTTTCGCTTGTCGCCGTGCAGTACTCAGTTTGGAAAGCATTGAGCCGATCTTCATAGTCGACGGAGTAGGGACAACTGTTACATGTAAAGACGACGACGAGGACCTTCGCTGCTTCAAAATCTGACGTGGCGATCATCCTCCCGTCGGTCGCTGGTAAGGCATCGAAGCTGGGGGCAAGATCTCCGACGGCAAGTCTTCGATTGTATTTCCCGCCAGCGTCGGCAGGTGTGGTCACGCAGGAGGCCCAGGAGAAGACGACTGAAAACACCACGAGACCGGTTATCGGCCCTTGGGGAACACGCATTGAAGCTATCCTCCGTGTGAAAACTCGTTGAATTTGTCGCAAATCATCCTAAACCGACCGCGATAACCCGCACAGTCCACTAGAAATCCATAGCGAAACCGCGATTTTTCGCCTATCCTTGTGGCGGTGCGGTACGGCCCTGCGGGTCGATATTCGGTCAATACTGGTAATGTCCCCTGTCAAATACGAGAATGCAATTACATGGCCCGTAGCAGTTCTACGTCGGATGAGCGGTTCCTAGAAATTCCCGCGTCGGATGAATTCCGCCATACCGATCCATGGCGAGTCATGCGGATCCAAAGCGAATTCGTGAAGGGGTTCGATGCGTTGGCCCAAGTCAAAAGGGCCGTGACCATCTTTGGCTCGGCGCGCACTCCCGAGTCCGATCCCATGTACCACCAGGCGGTCATGACAGCGCAACGCCTAGCCGAGGCAGGATTCGCGATTGTTACCGGGGGTGGGCCGGGTATCATGCGCGCGGGCAACGAAGGGGCGAAGCTCGGTAAAGGGCTTTCGATCGGCCTCAACATCGAACTTCCTTTCGAACAACAGGCGAACACATTGTGTGACGTGTCGGTCGACTTTGGCTACTTTTTTGTACGAAAGACGTTACTTGTGAAGTACTCACAAGCCTTCGTGATCTTTCCTGGCGGATACGGTACGCTCGATGAATTAACCGAAGCCCTTACGCTGATCCAAACGGGAAAGATCCACAACTTTCCGGTCATCCTATTTGGTAAGAGCTACTGGCAAGGCTTACTAGACTGGCTCAAACAATCGGTACTGGGCTCGGGTTATATTTCTCCCGAAGACCTGCAGTTGTACTGGGTCACCGACTCGCCCGAGGAGGTGCTCAATATCGTCTTGGGAGCGGAGGCCGGCAATCCCGAGCAGCGAAGACGCGAATCGAAGGCGGTGGCTGAAGCCGCGAGTGCCTACTCGCAGTCCGTCATCTTGGATTAGGGCAGTCCCTGGTGTACTAGCTTTGGGGTTTTTCGTTGTACGTGCCGGAAGGTGCCACGATCTTGATCGGCTTGAACCCGGCCGCTTCCACCGCCTCCCACAAAGCACGGGCGGACAGTGACTTATCCTTGACAGGCGATACGACGGCCAAGTCTTTTTTCACATCGGCTTTGACCTCGTGCACGCCGTCCACACCGTGCAGCTTTTTACTGATTTTCTTAGCGCATGCTGCGCAGTGAATCGCCTTAATGTGAATCACGACTTGGGAATTGGTCGGAGTAGCCGCGAATCCGGAACGTGATAGTGCCGAGAACGAAACCGTGGCCAAAACGCCAGTGGCAGACACCAGAAAAAAGCGACGTGTGAGCATATAAGCAAGCCCTCCTTCAATTCCTAGATTCGATAAATAAAAAACGTAACGTAGGACGGGTCTCCAGGCCCGTCGACAACAGCCGTAGCGCGGGTCTCCAGACCCGTCGACAACAGGCCGTAGCACGACGCACCCACCGCCTTGTACCCGCCTTCCACTCCCCTTGAAGTCCATCCCCACAATTCATCCGCGGGTCGACCTAGACTGCGCCGTAGAAGCAAAAAAAAGCGATCCAACGTTCTCAACGGTTCAACGATCAATCGTGCTATTCGCTGCAATTGTCATCGGATGATCGAACGGAACGAATCGAGGCGATCATCAAAAGAAAACTGCGTAACAGGCTCGACTTGGCTTCTGGCGACTTCGCCTTGCATGCACAAAGGACCGAAAGCAGCAACACGCTATCGCCAGATTTAAATGCCGTGCAATGCGACGATTTGAATTTGGGCGGTGACGAGTCGACGAGGCTCGACGAAGACGGTGCCACGCGTCGTTTCCTGGTATAGGTGGGAGAATCTACAGGTGGGTGTATGAACTTGATTTACGAGCTCAATCGCTGCCGAAAGGCTTCGTCGAGATCATCGATCATGTTACGGGTAGCTTGCTCGACGGCCATTTGCCATTGTTGGGGACCGTAGTGGTCAAATTCCGGACGTTGATGGGCGAAAATAATCCCCCGCGAGTTATTGATCAGTCCACCTAGACCGGAATCATCCAGAGCCAACACAGCGTCTTTGGCGGTGCCACCTTGGCTGCCGTAACCCGGGACCAAGATCCAGCAATGGGGCATACTAGCTCGCAATTCTGCGAGCTGTTGTGGATAGGTGGCTCCGACGACCGCTCCGACACAGCCATAGGCATCGGTACCGGCGGTCTGAGCCGCAAATTTTTCGACCAGAGCGGCCACATGGTGATAGACCGGCTGTCCTTGGACTGTTAGGTCCTGGATCATTCCGCTGCCTGGATTGGATGTTTTGACAAGCACAAATATTCCGGCACCGTGGGTTCCGGCGGCGGTCACAAACGGCTCCAAACTGTCGCTTCCCAGAAACGGGTTGACGGTCAGGGCGTGGGCCGACCAAGGGGCGCGATGGGCTCCCAAGTAGGCGTCGGCGTAAGCTTCCGCGGTCGACCCGATATCGTTGCGTTTTCCGTCGAGGATCACAAGCAAGCCAGCATTTTTCGCATACGCGGTGACGTCGGCGAGTGCTTGGCAGCCGAGCGGTCCGATCTGTTCGAAGAACGCGGACTGCGGCTTGACTGCGGGTACGATTGGCGCGACCACATCGATGACGCGGAAGCAGAATTCGCGGTAGGCATTGGCAATGGCCTGGGGGGTCTTCGCATGGGGCTGCAGGGGAGTGGGGAGTTGTTCGAGTCGCGGGTCGAGCCCTACCAAGGCGGGTGTCGCTTTTTGTCGCACAGCCTGAGCGAGGAGTTCCGGGAAGGGGATTGGAGAGTTCATAATTGACGTAAAGCCTACTGATTTCTTATTTTCGGTAAATTCCTGGTCGATCCGGCGTTGTGGCCGAGCCGATGATTTGCCATATTGGAGACTCAGCGGGCGAGCCATGCAACGGGTCGCCCGTTGCCATTCTAAGAATGACCGGGGTGTAGCGCAGCCTGGTTAGCGCGTTTGACTGGGGGTCAAAAGGTCGCAGGTTCAAATCCTGTCACCCCGATTGGACTTACGACGATTCGGAAATCTACCGTCACATAGACGGTCACATAGACGGTCACATAGAATAGGGCGAGTACTCCAATAATTGCCTTAAAAACG
>JAQCHP010000080.1 GCA_027619595.1 Planctomycetota bacterium | reverse complement strand
CCAGCCGTAATTTCGGCCCCTTCCTCCACGTCGATATAGGCCCTTTCCGGCAGATAATAAACGTCCAAGGGCTTCCCATCGCGATCTTCCAACACAACTTGCGGATGTAGATCCCCCTTGTGCTCAATAATAATCCGACGATTATTTCCGCTCGGATCGCGTTCCATTCGCATTGTCTCGCCATCGACGACGTCCTCGTAACGAACGCGGCCGTTGACTTCCGCCAGAATGGGAATGCTGTGCGGATCCCATTGGCACAAAGGAGCGCCAGCCTTGACTTCCTCGTTCTCTTCGACGAGCAACACGGCACCGGTCGGCACTTCGTATTTTTCCAATTCACGCCCTCGAGCATCAAGAATGGAGATCTCTCCGTTTCGAGTCAGCACGATGCTTTCCCCGGCGTCGTTTTTAACGACACGCATCCGAGTAAAGCGAACTTGCCCCCCCTTCTTCGTACGAGTTTCGCTTTCTTCAACTTCGCCACCGGCCACGCCACCGATATGGAAAGTACGCATCGTCAGCTGAGTACCTGGCTCGCCAATACTTTGCGCGGCGATAATTCCGACGGCCATCCCCTCTTCCACCATCGCGCCGGTTGCCATATCCATGCCGTAACACAACCGACATACCCCTAGGGCCGCTTCGCAGGTCAAAGCGCTTCGTACCTGAATCTTTTCCAGCCCTAGCTCCTCGATCCGTCGCCCGATTTCAACATCGATGAGTTCATTTTCTCGTACGATGATATCGTCGGTGACCGGATTGACGATATTTTGTCGACTCACCCGTCCCTTAACGGCATCCGCAAATCGGACTTCCACTTTCTCGCCGCGGTAGATAACACCCTTTGTCACGCCCTGAGTGGTACCGCAATCATTCATTGTCACAACTACGTTTTGGGCAACGTCAGCTAACTTACGCGTCAGGTATCCCGAATCGGCTGTCTTCAACGCTGTATCGGCCAACCCCTTACGAGCACCGTGCGTGGAACTGAAGTATTCCAACACAGACAACCCTTCGCGGAAATTCGCCTTAATTGGCGTCTCAATGATCTGCCCCGACGGTTTGGCCATCAATCCTCGCATGCCGGCCAACTGGCGAATCTGCTCGACACCACCTCGAGCTCCAGAATGCGCCATCAGATAGACCGGGTTGATATATCCGTGGCCACCACGATCATCCTCTTTCATCGTGGCCATCATTTCCCCGGTAATTTGCTCCCTGGCGTGTGTCCAAGCGTCCAGCACCTGGTTGTATCTTTCCAGTTCCGTGATGACCCCTTTGTCATATAGTTTCTTATATTTGACCACGGTCTTTTCGGCTTCACCGATAATCTTTGCCTTACTGGTCGGAGTGACGAGATCATCCGTGGCAAAGGAAAGACCGCTTCGGGTACTCTCCTGGAAACCCAACGCTTTCATATCATCGACGAGCGCAATCGTACTACGCCGGCCTAGCGCCTGGTAACAGTCCGAAATAACCATCGCGAGGTCGGATGACCGCAGCGACATGTTGTAGAAGTCCATGCCTGCCGAGAGGATATTATTAAACATGATGCGGCCGAACGAAGTTTCGATCACGCCCCCGGGAGCGGAGTACTGCTCATCTTCAGTACGAGCACGACGCCCCTTGTTCAACCGAACTTTGATTTTCGCATGCAAGGCAATCTTTCCATGCGAAAACGCCAATTCCGCCTCGGCGAAATTCGAGAACGACATCCCTTCGCCCAACCGGTTGGGAAGCACCAAGCTAAGGTAATAGCAACCCATCACGATATCTTGCGACGGGCTCATGATCGGCCGACCATTGGCCGGACCAAAGATATTGTTGGTGGACATCATGAGCGTGTGCGCCTCAACCTGTGCCTCGATCGACAGAGGAAGATGGACGGCCATTTGATCTCCATCGAAGTCCGCATTGAAGCCTTTACAGACCAATGGATGCAGATGAATCGCGTTTCCTTCACGCAATACGGGCTCAAATGCCTGGATTCCCATCCGATGCAATGTTGGGGCGCGATTCAACAATACGGGGTGATTGCGAATAACGGCCTCCAAGATGTCCCATACCTCTTCATCCTTCCGCTCCAACATTTTCTTGGCGCTTTTGATCGTATCGGCGTGACCAAGTTCCTTCAGCTTACGAATGATGAAGGGCTGATATAGTTCCAGGGCGATTTTCTTCGGCAAACCGCACTGATGCAGTTTCAGGTTGGGTCCGACCACAATTACGCTGCGAGCCGAATAATCTACCCGCTTGCCCAGCAAATTCTCGCGAAACCGACCCTGTTTTCCCTTGATCATGTCGGTCAGCGATTTGAGCGGCCGATTACTGCTACCAAGCACTGGCCGTTTACAACGGTTGTTATCAAATAGCGCATCCACCGACTGCTGTAGCATGCGCTTCTCGTTGCGAATAATCACTTCCGGCGCGTTCAAATCGACCAGCTTTCGCAACCGATTATTTCGATTGATGATGCGCCGATACAGATCATTGAGGTCGCTCGTGGCAAAATTGCCAGAATCAAGCAACACTAGCGGACGGAGGTCGGGTGGAATCACAGGAATCACATCCAAGACCATCCATTCGGGACGATTATCGCTGTCACGAATCGCTTCCACGATCTTCAAGCGGTTGATGTAGTCTTTCCGTTTTTGCTTCGACCGAGTCTCGACCAAGTCCTTGCGCAAAGTATCCGACAAGCTCACCAGATCAAGCGCCATCAAAAGCTTCCGTACAGCTTCGGCACCCATACCGGCTTCAAACGCGCCTTCGCCATATTGTTCGCGTGCCGCCCGGTATTCATCTTCCGTCAGCAACTGCTGTCGTTCCAAGTCCGTGGACCCTGGGTCGGTCACCACGTAGTCCTGGAAATAGACGACCTTTTCCAGGCTGGACGTTTTCATGCTGAGCAAATTGCCCAATCGGCTCGGCATCGCCTTGAAGAACCAGATATGAACAACCGGTGCCGCGAGTTCAATATGACCCATGCGTTTGCGGCGTACCCGACTGTGTGTCACTTTCACACCGCAACGGTCACAGATCATCCCTTTGTACTTCATACCGCGGTACTTGCCGCAGGCACATTCCCAATCCTTTTCGGGACCGAAAATGCGTTCGCAGAACAAGCCATCCTTTTCAGGACGATAGGTACGATAATTGATCGTCTCCGGCTTCTTGACTTCTCCGAAAGACCAACTGCGTATGTCATGGGGGCGCGCGAGGCTAATCTTGACCGACGCGTAGTCGTTAATGCGATCGTATAGGGTCTCGCCGTTACTCATTGCCCTTACTCCTTGTTTCGTCTTGTCTGCGATGTGCGAATTGTGGATGGATCCAACCAGACCGAAGGCGGACTGTTCCTGCCGCGTGATACTAAACTCGTCGCTTCTCCAGTTGCATATTGAGAGCCAGACCTCGAATCTCATTCGTCAACACGTCAAAGCTCGCCGGAGTACCGGCCTCCAAAGTATTCTCACCCTTGACCATCGACTCATAAATCTTGGTTCGACCTTCAACGTCATCGCTCTTAACGGTCAAAAGCTCCTGAAGAATGTAGGCAGCGCCATACGCCTCGAGTGCCCAGACTTCCATTTCACCAAAACGCTGTCCACCAAACCGCGCCTTACCACCGAGCGGTTGCTGAGTGATCAACGAGTAGGGTCCCGTACTACGTGCGTGCACCTTTTCGTCCACCAGATGATGCAATTTGAGCATATAGATGTAGCCCACGGTCGTCTCTTGCTCCATCCTTTCCCCGGTGCGACCATCAAATAGTCGAATCTTACCGTGTGCAGGCAACCCGGCCTCCGCCAGACAGCCGTTAATTTCTTCCTCCGTCGCGCCATCAAACACCGGTGTCACCGCCTGAAAGCCCAACAGTGCTCCCGCCCAACCGAGATGGGTTTCCAAAATTTGACCAACGTTCATACGACTGGGAACACCCAACGGATTGAGCATGATCTGTATGCTGGTCCCGTCCGGCAAAAACGGCATGTCCTCGCGGGGCAGAACCTTGGCAATCACACCCTTGTTTCCGTGGCGCCCCGCCATTTTGTCGCCGACCGAAATCACGCGTTTGGTTGCGATGTAAACCTTTACCATCTGCAGCACGCCACTGCGAAGTTCGTCACCTCGCTTCATACTGTTGAGCCGACGATCGCGGTCGTCCAACGCCGCTTCGACATCCGGCCAAGCCGCCTTATAGATCGCTTCGACATCCTTGCGCACATCGTCCTTCAGCTTGGCCGTGATATTTTCCAACCGAAACTGCTGCGCACGCTCCGCGACGTACTTGGAATCCTGATCGCGAAACAGTGGCGTCCCATCGGAGTCCGTAAGACTCTGCTTCATTCTCACTTCAAGTTGGGAGATAAGCTCCCCGAACTTCTCTGCGATCCGCTTGTTCCCTTCGGTCTCGACTTCCTTCAACTCGCGTTCGAATGCTCGGCGTTCGTCTTCGGTGAGGCTCATTCGCCGCGAGAATTTCTGGGTATCGATGACAATCCCTTCAATTCCAGAAGGAACCCCCAGCGAGTCGTTTTTGACATCTTCGCCCGCCCGCCCGAAAATTGCATGGAGCAATTTTTCTTCCGGCGTTAATTCGGTTTTCGACTTGGGCGAAACCTTTCCTACGAGAATATCACCAGGGTTAACAAAAGTGCCAACCCGCACCACGCCACCCTCGTCTAGGTTACGCAGCGACTTCTCGCTAACGTTGGGAATATCGCGTGTGAATTCCTCCCGACCTAATTTCGTCTCACGGATCTCCACGTCGAATTCCTCAATATGGATTGAGGTATAGACGTCGTTTTGAACTAGCTCTTCACTAATAATAATCGCGTCTTCAAAATTGAATCCGTCAAACGACATGAATCCGACCAGGACATTCCGCCCTAAGGCGAGCTCACCTTCGTGCGTTGCAGCGCCATCCGCAATGACCTGTCCCTTCTCCACCTTTTGATCGGGTTTCACCAGCGGAGTCTGATTGAGTGACGTACGCTCATTCAATCCATGGAATTTCTTTAACTCGTAGAGGTCACTGCCGATTTCGATGCGGCGTGAATCTACGTACGTTACGCGACCAGCCCGCTTCGCACGTACGACCATGCTGGAATTTAGAGCCACATGCTTCTCCATTCCGGTGGCTACAATGGGCGGATCGGTAATTAACAACGGAACTGCTTGTCGCTGCATATTCGACCCCATCAAAGCACGATTCGCGTCGTCGTGCTCCAAGAAGGGGATCAGACCGGCCGATACACCCACCATCTGATTGGGCGCAACGTCGATATAATTGACCTTTTCCGGTGGAACCATTTCGAAGTCCGAACGGAACCGGGCAATCAGCGTGGGGCCGCCCAGCTTTCCTTCGCTGATCGCCACGTCTGCTGGCGCAACGTACGCGTCCGTTTCTTGGTCCGCACGGAGCCAAACCACATCCTCACTGGCCTTCCCATTTTTTACGGGACGGTAGGGCGTGACCAAGAAGCCGTATTCGTCGACTGCCGCAAAGTTCGCCAAGCTGGAAATAAGACCAATGTTGGTACCTTCCGGCGTCTCAATCGGACAAATGCGGCCGTAATGAGAAATATGAACGTCGCGGACTTCAAACCCAGCTCGCTTTCGATTTAAACCACCTGGCCCAAGTGCCGACAGCCGCCGTTCGTGCGTGAGCATGGAAAGCGGATTGGTTTGATCGACGACCTGTGAGAGTTCGCCGCGCCCGAAAAAGTACTCGATCGCAGCTGAAATTGACTTGGGATTGATCAGACTACGGGGCGTCATGTCCTGTACGTCCTTGAGACTCATCCGCTCTTGCACCGTCCGTCGCAACTTCAAGAAACCCTTGCGCAACTCATCGCTGGCCAACTCATCGATGGTCCGCAATCGCCTATTTCCCAGGTGATCGATATCGTCAACTTCCGCCAGGGAACCAATCAGACCAAGCTGCATCAAATATTTGACCGCCGACACTAAATCTTCGGGCCGCAGGGTCATTTCAGCCTCATCGACCTCCTGCCCCAATTTCCGGTTCATGCGGAATCGGCCCACACGCCCCAATCGGTACCGATTCGTATCGCGAAACTTCTCATGAAACAAATTGCGAGCCTTCTCCAACTGGGGCGGATTTCCCGGACGCAACCGTTGATAAATGCGTAGCAATGCTTCTTCGTGGCTCGACGTGGTATCGTCCGCCAAAGCATTAAAGACCAACGGGGTCTTCGGTGCTTCCATCACCTCACATTTGGTAACCCCTGAAGTACAGATCACCTCCGCCACATTTTTGGTGACGCGCTGACCCGCTTCGATAATGATTTCGCCGGCTCGATCGCTGCTGCTGGGGTACAATACGTCGTCAACGACAATCTTGCCCTCCAACTTCGCAGCACTGCGGCCATCCACCACTTTCTCCACCGTCGATGGATAGAACAGTCGCAAGAGATCGCTGTCCGTGCCAAAACTGGGGTCCATTGCCCTCAAGAGCGTCATGGCTGAGAATTTGCCACTCTGATCGATGCGAACGGTGATACTATCCTTCTTGGTAACGTTAAGCTCAATCCACGAACCACGTTCCGGGATGATCCTGCAACTGGCCAACTTACGGTCGGAAGTCGTGTCTGAATCCAGGACAAAATCAACACCCGGGCTGCGGTGGAGCTGACTTACCACCACCCGCTCGGCGCCGTTGATAATAAACTCTCCGCCGCCCAGCATGATCGGAACGTCACCCAGATACACCTCTTCCTCAATCGGCTGTTCCTTGTTGAGCCTCAGCCAAACGCGGAAAGGTCGCCCGTACGTCAACCGCAATTGCCGACATTCGTCGGGCGTGTATCGTGGCTTGCCGAGCTCATACCGAACAAAATCAAGCGTTAATTGCTTGTCGTAGCTCTCAACAGGGAAGATTTCGCGAAGTACCCCTTCGATGCCCTGATCCTTGCGCTTCTCCGGAGGCACTCCTTCTTGCAGGAACGCGGCATAACTCACAGTCTGAATTTGCGTCAAATCACGAGTCGGAAAATAATCTCGCCCGCTACCAAATCGGCGAACTTCCTTGGGAGTCAGGCGCCGTTGTGCAGAAGTTGCCATAAGAAATTTTGCTCCTAAATCCAGAGTGATATGCGCAACAAGCCGCGCGCGACGGCCCTTTTAGAAACGCGGCCACGCTGCCCGACAGTAGGAACCCAGGTTGCACGAATTGCATCCAACCTTGCACACCACAATAGGTATCATGATAAATCACGAAGCGACAAAGCTATTTACCATGCCGACCACATTGCCCGGGCTGCGCTGAATCTACAACTTGCCGTACTTCCCAGAGAAAGGTGACAAAACAACACCGTACCTAACCCAAACTCAAGTCGCAACTATTGCCGCTCCTTGAATCTGAATTACCAACTTCGAATTACTCGATGAATTGAGCCAGAGCTACTTGACTTCAACCGTAGCGCCAGCTTCCTCGAGTTTCTTCTTGGCGTCTGCAGCGTCCTCTTTGGACACCCCTTGCTTCACCTTACTTGGCACCCCTTCCACTAGGTCCTTGGCTTCCTTCAAGCCCAACCCCGTGATCGCCCGAACTTCCTTAATGACGCCAATCTTCTTATCACCGAAACCGGTAAGAATCACGTCAAATTCGGTCTGTTCTTCTGCCTTAGCGCCATCGGTGCCACCACCGCCTGGCATAACCGCCATTACGGCTCCGCCGGCGGCCGGCTTAATGCCGTGCGCATCTTCCAGATAGTCACAAAGTGACTTTGCCTGCTTCAGCGTCAGTTCGGCGATCTGATCGCCCAATGACTTCAATTCCTTAGTAATTTCGATGGTAGCCGTTTCTTCCGACATTTGCCAAAAACCCTTTCTCATGAGACTTGAAGAACACGCCCCTCGTCGTGCACCCGCAAGTCAAATTGTGACACTAGAAATTCCCCGCTCCGTTGTCCGCCCCGCCGCCGGTGCCGACCTTGGGAGCCCACCGTGGACCTGCGCCTTTCGCGACCTCCAGTTCGCCTCAGATCGCAGATCACTCCGAAGGCCAAAGCATCCCTTACTTTTCTTCTTCAGCCTTTTGTTTGATTTGCCCAGCTAAAGTCCCACCAGGACCTAGTAACGCAGCAGCCAGTTGGCTGCCCGGACCACTAATCTGACTCAACAATATCCCCAGCTGCTCCTCGCGACTTGGCCACTTACTAATCTTTTGAACCGCATCCGCATTCAGCGGCTCACCGTCCATTACGCCGCCGCGCGACTCAAATCCGGGAAATGCTTTGTCGGACTGCAATCGACTGACTTCCTTAGCCAGCGACACAATGTCTGAACCGCCCCAAAGCAATGCCAGGGTCCCATCTGTTCCTTCAAAGGCAGCCCCGAGCGGAGTACCTTCCGTAGCACGCTTCGCTAAACTACTGCGTACTACCATTAACCGAATGTCTTTGGACCGTAGCTGCTTGCGCAACAGGACTGTGTCATTCGCCTTCATGCCCACGACTTTCACCAGAAGGGCATCTTGAACCCCTTCCAATCGCGACGCGTAGTCCTTGGTCATCAACTCTTTGAGCTGTCTACTCACGTGTATCGCCCTTTACGGCTCTCGCCGTCATTCACCCAGATCGCTACCCACTGCCGGAAACAACCTTAAACTGACCAAAAAACACCAAATCGAACCCAGCCAACCACCAGCGTAACCAACTAGGCCACGACCCGCACCCCCGGACTCATGGTTACCGACAGAACGATCCCCCGTACATAGGTACCCTTCGACGAGGCTGGTTTCATGCCGACAATATGATCGATAAACGCGCGGCAATTATCGGCGATTTTGCCTGCGTCAAAACTCACCTTCCCTAACCGCGCCTGCACATTTCCACTGGCGTCAGTCCTGAACTCAACTTTACCCGCCTTGTATTCACGGACGACGCGCCCGATGTCCGGCGTTACTGTGCCAGAACGAGGCGACGGCATCAAACCGCGGGGACCCAGTACCCGTCCCAAAGGACCCACCAGCCCCATCATGTCAGGAGCCGCAATACAGGCCTCAAATTCGAGCCAACCACCCTTGATTTTTTGCGCGAGCTCTTCGGCCCCAACCTCGTCAGCGCCTGCCTCCCTGGCGGCTTCGGCCTGATCGCCTTTAGCAAACACGACCACCCTTTGCGTCTTACCAATCCCGTGCGGCAGCACCAACGAGCCACGTACGATCTGGTCGGCCTGCTTAGGATCGATTCCCAGCCGCATTGCGATCTCTACGGTCTGATCGAACTTCGTCCCTTCACATTCCTTAAGAAAGGCCACTGCCTTGTCAAGAGAGACCAATTCACCGGGGATTTTCCCCAACCACTTGCGGTATCGCTTTGATCGCTTCATTTCAATTCAACTCCAAATCCCAAACACGACACCCGGTGAACTCATGATCCCTTCGACTAACTCGCCAGCTCCCAGCGCTAGTCGACAACGTCTAACCCCATACTACGGGCCGTCCCTTCGATCATCCTACGAGCCGCGCCCAGACTGCCCGAATTCAGATCGGCCATTTTTTGCTTGCAGATATCTTCCACCTGAGCCGCGGTGACTTTTCCCACCTTTTCGCGATGGGGAACACCTGAACCGCGTGCGATGCCAGCTGCCATTTTTAACAGTGAAGCGGCGGGAGGGCTCTTGGTCACGAACTCAAACGATCGATCATTATAAACTGTCACCACGACAGGTACTGGAATTCCAGCTAAGTCGCGCGTCCGCTCATTAAACTGAGATACAAACTGCCCCAGGTTGATACCGTATCGCCCAAGCGAGGTCCCCACTGGCGGCGCGGGAGTCGCCTTTCCACCCGGAACCTGAAACTTCGCTTGCCCGACCATTTGCTTAGCCATTCTTGAACCCTATCTTCAACGTCAACCACGTCCGCCGAGTTCGCACCCGACCTCAAAACACCGCGTCTCAACTCTCAACCCAATTGCCGACCCCACCCACAAACGCGGCTAATTAGCCTCTATTTGCCAATGCTCCAGCTCCACTGGCGTCGACCTGCCAAATATATTGATCATGATCGTGACGCGGCCGTTCGCCTCGTCGACCCCGTCAACTTCCCCTTCAAAATTTTCAAATGTCCCCTCTTTGATCCGGACGCGATCCCCGACCTTATAAGGTATTGCCGTTTTGATTGGCTCATCGCGCCCCGCGTCGGGAAACATCACGCTACGAATCCGATCAACCTCGCGCTGTTCCATCGGAGTAGGACTACCCGTCGTACCGGTAAAATCACCGATCCCAGGAGTCTCGCGCACTACAAACCACGTATCTTCGTTCAACTCCATATTGATCACGAGGTAGCCCGGATAAAGCTTTCGCTTTACAACTCGACGCTTACCATTCTTGAACTCGGCCACATCCTCGGTCGGAATCAGAATCTCGCCAAAGAAATCCTGCAGCCCCCGCATTTCAACTCGCCGGCGAAGAGCATCGCTTACCGTCCGTTCGCGATTACTCTGCACTTTTAAGATATACCAAACCAGCTTCGGGCCGACAGTTTCATCACTGGCCACTTCCGAGATGGGCGTCGTGACGGCACTCACCGACGTAGCGGAAGTGTCTTCACGGCCAACACCTTCGGTCGTGTCGTCCGGTGGAGAATTATCAGTAAACATGGCACCTACCGCTGCTGCTAATTATTAAACTCTTGGACGACATCCAAGGATCACATACGCCTAAATAACCACGCCAATAAATTCAAAGAACGATCGCCAAAAAATATCAAACGCAAAAAGCGAAAAAGCCAGAAAAAAAATCAACAACACCACGACACCTGAGCTACGCACAAGCACTGGCCAAGTAGGCCAGGACACCTTATGCATTTCACCTTCAACGGAAATCAAGAAATCAGCAAATTTGGGATAATTATTGACTCGAAAGCAGACCCACAAACCAAGCACCAAGATCGCCAGCGGTATCCCGTAATAAACCTGCCACGACTCGCCCCAGTTTACCCCTCCCCGGAGATACTCACTCAGACGCCAACACCCTACAGCCAGCACTACCACGAGTGAAGTGAGAGTGATTTTCCGTGCGACCTGACCCTGACTTGGCTTGTACGTGTCCGCGCGTAACAACTCCCTACCAAAATCAAGCCCAGCAAAACTCCCTTCGCGCGCCATACGTAGCCTTTACTTTACCTTCTTGGAAACCAATTTCACTCCACTGCAGCCATCCGTGAACTGCAGCTTTTTCGTGACCCAATTCCTGCCTCGCACCAGAACGATCTACACCGTCGCACGGTGCGCACTTCCTGTTGTATGGCAGGGGCGGCGGGAATCGAACTCGCAACCCCCGGCTTTGGAGACCGGTGCTCTGCCAATTGAGCTACACCCCTTTTGAACCTGCCGTAAGCACCTCGCATCGCCACTCGTCCCGCCAAACAACCGCCACGACTGCCCAGCAAAAACGGTCACCAATGCGATAGGTCCCGTTTCGGGAGACCCCTGCGTACTTACTCCAAAATTTTTGTCACGACCCCTGAACCGACAGTCCGGCCCCCTTCGCGAATCGCGAATCGAACCCCGTCATCCATGGCGATCGCCTTGTGCAATGCAACTTCAACACGAACATTATCGCCAGGCATGCACATCTCTGCACTCTTCAGATCAGCCGTACCAGTCACGTCGGTCGTACGGAAGTAAAATTGCGGGCGATATCCGCTAAAGAACGGCGTATGCCGGCCACCTTCATCCTTGGAAAGACAGTAGACCTCCGCCTCGAACTTTGTATGTGGAGTAATCGACCCAGGCTTGGCCAAAACTTGCCCACGCTCAATGCCCTCGCGCTTAACACCACGCAGCAGACACCCGACATTATCACCAGCTCGACCTTCGTCCATCTGCTTGCGAAACATCTCCACGCCGGTCACCGTGGTCTTCACAGGCAAACCTGCCAAACCAACGATTTCAACTTCTTCACCGACACGAATCACGCCTCGCTCAATACGCCCGGTCGCAACGGTACCACGACCTTCGATCGAGAACACATCCTCGATCGCCATCAAGAACGCCTTATCATCTTCACGAACGGGATCTGGCACAAACTGATCGATTGCATCCATCAGTTCCGAAATACACTTACTGGCAGCGGGATCAGCCGGGTTTTGATAAGCCGGCAGTGAACACCCACGAATCACAGGCACATCATCGCCAGGGAAATCGTACTTCGAAAGGAGCTCACGAACTTCCAGCTCAACCAGATCCAACAACTCGGCATCATCAACCAAGTCGCACTTATTCAAAAACACGACGATGTAAGGCACGCCCACCTGACGCGCCAACAAGACGTGCTCTTTGGTTTGCGGCATCGGACCATCAGCAGCGGAGACCACCAGGATCGCCCCATCCATCTGGGCCGCACCCGTAATCATATTTTTAATAAAGTCAGCGTGCCCTGGGCAGTCAATGTGAGCATAATGGCGCTTGGCCGTTTCATACTCAACGTGCGCCACAGAAATCGTCACGGTCTTAGTATCGTCACGGACAGTTCCGCCTTTGGCGATATCAGCGTACGACTTAAACTGCGCCAAACCCTTTGCGGCCTGCACAGCCAAAATCGCTCCGGTTGTCGTCGTTTTTCCGTGATCGATATGGCCAATGGTGCCTACGTTCACGTGCGGTTTCGTCCTCTGGAAGGTCTCCTTGGCCATTTGTCTTACCCATATCAAGAATCGGGCGCACACCCCCAACGTAGAGAGCAAGCAACCACCTAAAGAACCAAAAAATGTCCGCTGGACACAGAGCTGCTGACGGGACTTGAACCCGTGACCTCGTCCTTACCAAGGACGCGCTCTACCAACTGAGCTACAGCAGCTTAACCACTTTTTCTCCGTACAGTAACTCGACCATTGAACCCCCCCAAAAAAAATCTGCCGAACACCTACCACCCATCGTCCCCTAACGCACAAAACCCCAACCGACAAAAGTTGAGCCCATACAAAAACCGGCCAGCCCTC
Organism: Planctomycetota bacterium; assembly: GCA_027619595.1. Classification (GTDB taxonomy): domain Bacteria; phylum Planctomycetota; class Planctomycetia; order Pirellulales; family Pirellulaceae; genus JAQCHP01. The sequence continues at coordinate 10,407 of JAQCHP010000080.1, read as the reverse complement.
ACAGCCAACCCAAGATACAGAAACCATTAAATCACAAGAACTAATGTGCCCTATTCCCTCATGAATCCTGGTCCCAAACGAGCCCTGATCCATACATCCAAAGCGGGTGAAGGGAATCGAACCCTCGTCTTCAGCTTGGAAGGCTATTGCTCTACCATTGAGCTACACCCGCAAATTGCCCTCAAAGCCCTCTGGCCAAACCCTGCCGTTAACCAAAATTAACTGCCCTCAAACCATCGGCACAGCAAAGCCGCCGCACCAATCTAACGGGAAAACGGCGGGAGGCGTAGTGGGGGGTGCAGGATTCGAACCTGCGAAGGCATTGCCATCAGATTTACAGTCTGACCCCTTTGGCCGCTCGGGAAACCCCCCGCTTCTACCAACCATTACAAACACCCAGCCGCCTAAACTTGCGAATACCGCCGGCCACCTAACCCGTCAAATCTGCCGTCGCAGAAAATTTACTACCAACCACCGAAATACAATCCTCAACCGGCGCACAAAAAGCTAGCGGTGGGAATCGAACCCGCAACCTGCTGATTACAAATCAGCTGCTCTGCCAATTGAGCTACGCTAGCAGCCCGATTCGCCATCTCTGGAAAAACCACCAAATATACTCAGACTGCGAAAGACTGCAAGGCCATTCGAAGAGGGAATTTCAAGAATTCGGGTCTCGGCCATGGAAGACCTCGAACGAAAAAAAGCGGTCCGGCCAAATTCGCAGGCCGGACCGCCCCGATCGAGCTACCGTTTGTCGGTCAATCAGTCAATTCAACATGCTCGTCCTGAACAGCGCGCCGCAATTTCACGAGGGCACGCGCCTCAATCTGACGAATACGTTCCTTGGTCACGCCCAGCTCCTCACCGACCTCTTTGAGCGTGAGGGGTTCTTGTCGATGATTCAGCCCGAACCGCCGAACAATGATTTTTTGCTCCCGATCGTCCAGACTAGCGAGAATCCTGCCAACCTGTTGCTGTCGAATTCTCTGCGCCTGCTCCTGCTCATAAACTCCTCGCCGTCCATCTTCGGCGGAGTCAAACATCTCATCCAGGCTCGTGCGAAACCGATCACGCCGCCGGTACTCATCGGGGATCGTCCGGGCAAAATTCTTCATAATGGCCCAACTCGCGTACGTACTGAACTTATTTCCGCGTGAAAAATCAAATTTTTCAGCAGCCCGAATCAGCGACATATTGCCGTCGCTAATGAGGCTAAACAGATCCTCGTTCGCGTTCACATGCTTTTTCGCAATCGACACCACGAGACGCAGATTGGCCTGCACGATCCTGTTCTTGACCCGAACGGCGTCTTCGTAGATCCGCTCAATTTCATCCATGACCGACGTCTTGGCCGCGGTCGGATCGAGTGAATCTCGCAACTTAGCAGCTCGGTGCTTGAGAAAATTGAACTGGCGAAAAAGATGCTGCTCCTGTTCGCGATCCAACAACGGAACGTCGTAGAGCGAAGCCAAATAAGGCGGCAGATCGCCAGGTACCTTGGGCCGTCGGGTACTTGGTGCCTCCCCAACGGGCAACGGCGACAACACCTCGGCAGCGATCCCTTCCGTCTCAAAACTTGCGTGAAAGATGCAATCGAGCGGCAGTTCCATAATTTTCGCCGCGCGAACTTCATTGACGATTCGGCGAATACTGGACGCCGTACGGCAGAATCGATTTGCGAGCGATTCGACACTAGTACCGCGCCGAAACAACTGGTACATCTTTCGCTTGATATCATCGGACAACGGCCCACGCTGTGGCGAAAAAATCGCCAGCTCAGGGTGCTGCTGGTCGAAATGTCGGAGCGTATAGCGAATCGTCTCGACGCTGCGACCCATGCGCCGCGAGATGCGTCGAGTCACTTCGGAATGACAGGCACCGGCACGAGCCAAGCGACGTGCACGCCGAATGATCTCTCCACGCTCGCGATCGGTCAGTTGACTAAACCGCTGGCCACGTTCAACCCGCAATTGGTTTGCCACGCAGAACCGCTCGACGCTACTACGCAGGAAACCGACCTGCTTGCGGGCACCAAACACAAACCGGCGGCTCGCCAACCCCTGCTCACGCCATCGCGAAATCGTCTTATCAGAGACGTTAAATAGGTCGCTCAACTGACGCACCGTATACACCGTCTCCGACATTTCATCCACGCGAACATTAGCAGCGTCCGAAAGATCTTCCACGAATCGCCGCACGTCGTGTAAGGCATCCTCTCCTGGAATCGGTTCATTTTGGGCGTCAAGCCGGAACCCGGTAATCCGAAAATACAGAAACTCGTACGGATACGTCCGCTTCGTATCGAGTTCCGAGAGCAGTTCCTCCGCCCGCTGAACCTGCTCCAACTGCCGCGGCCGCGGAGTAAACCGCACCTGCTGGTCGCGTAATTGCTGTAATGGTGATGTTCGATAGTGCAAATGCATTTTTTTGCTCCCTCGAGCTTGCCTCAAACGAGCAACCCAGTCCCTGTCCCTGCGACCCCCGCCGCGCGACCGAATTGCCACTTCTCTGTTGGATTGCGATCCCCGTCATGGGAACCGCTGCCACCTCGTCCCAGATAGGGATTTTCGTCCTTTTCCGGTTTTGCCTCACCGAATCCGCATCAATTTGACACAGCCGCTTTATTTCGAAACAACTGGTTGCCAGCCACTTCTACGTCGCATCGATGCCGCGGGTTTCGAAAATCGTTGGAAAGGACGTTGGAAAGGCCTGAAACCCTGACCTCCGTTCCTAACCTGGCCTTACTAGACCCGCTCGCCATGCCAAACCGATCATTCCGATGACACGAGCACCCTAATCTGCAAAAATCACGCCAATGCTGCGCCGACGTGCGTTTCGTCACTCGGAATTGCATTCCATTTCAACTTTCCTCCCGCCTCACGACGATAAAATAGACGCGTCGTAACGATCCCGCGTTCCTGATCTATCTACCGCAAAATCTAGCTGGAGAACAACTACGTGACATTCGTACGATGGACCATCACCTTGGAAAAATCACTTGTCATTTTGCTCCTAGTGCAAGCGGTAGGACGATCACAGGCGATTCATCGCCCTCCTACAGACACCGAGTCTTCACGTCAGGTTCAGGTTGTGGTCGACGGCCAGGGAGCGATGTCGCCGCGTGCTGGCATCCAATCAGACGACGTTCCGCTGAAAATCCACGCCAAATTTAGCTATCTGGAGCGCCGCATCGCCTGTCCCGAGGGGGATTTGGCCGCACGATGGTACAAGCAGGCCAAAGCTGAAATCCATGCCGGCCAGCGACTCCAAACCCCCAGCCTTGCCGCAGATCACCTTGGAATTGCCTTTCAGCGCGTAACGGGGAGGTCCATGATCTACTCGTTCCAAGGTAGCCCGTTGTACCAGGAAGAACGCGATCTACTGGAAATTCCGGCGCCCAGCATTTTGCTGGAACGCCTCTTACCACAGGATCCCGTCGAAGTTACCGGCACCTGGTCGCTGAATGACGAGGACGTAGCGAACCTCTTTAATCTCGACGCCGTCAGCCAGCAATCACTGAAGGCAGAATTCCTCCGACTGGAGAAGGGGATGGCCATTTGCCAATTTGCCGGCAGCATTACCGGGATGTCCGAACAAGTCCTTTCGAAACATGAAATCGAAGCCAAATTCAACGTAGACATCGAAACTCAGACAGTGAGCTGGCTGGCCATGATCGTCCGCGAAACGCGCACCGAATCGGCACTCCGACCAGGGTTTTCCATGACGGCAAAAGTCCGAGTGCGTCGCGAGGTTGCCGCCAACCCTGCTGAACTGGCGACAGACCAAGTCTCAGGACTCCAAACACGAACCCAAGAGCCTCAAATTGCCTTCCTCCCAACCAACCGCGAATACGAGTTGCTCCACGATCCAAAATGGATCGTCACACAAGACCGTCGCGAAAAAACGACTCTTGAGTTCATCGATCAATCGGCATCGGTTGCTCAGTGTTCTGTGACTCCTCTCCCAGACCTGCCGATTGGCAAGACCGTCTCCTTGTCCGACTTTCGGCAGGACATCGAGTCCGCCATTGGCAACAATCTTCATCAACTTGTTGATACCCGAGAGTCGAGCGATGAACACTTAAGCCTAATACGGGTCGTCGCGACGGGGCGGGCGCAAACGGTGCCGATCCAATGGATCTACTACCACACCACTAGCCCTGAAGGGCGACGCGCCGTGGTTGTTTTCACCTTGAAACAGGAAGACGCTGAGAAGTTTGGCACGACGGACCTCGAACTAATCAAGGGGCTTCGCTTCCGTGAGGAGACCGGCACTCCGGTCGCAACGGGCACCCCAGAGGACGCGAAAGAAACCGCCACCCTTTCCGACCCCAATAGCTCGACCGCTCGCTAACCGTCGCCCGCCACCCCAATCACTACGCCCCCTACATCACTCCCCGTCACCCCAGGACCGCAAGATCTCGCGTCCGGCAATTACGACCTAACGTGGACGGCCGACCCGTCGGGTGTATAATTGGGGGAGATCGGCAGTTTTAGCCGGCCACTCAGAAGTACTCTGGTAGGGACGTGCATGGCCATGCGTTTTCGACTGACGGAATTGACTAGAATCGCCCTGGCCAAAACGGTCTTAATCGGCGTAACCGCAGGCCAGATTGCACGCGGCGACGAACCGCGCCAATTGGCGCCTGGCGTTGTCCGCGTCGTCGAGTCGCGGGCCGAAGCATCGGACACGGTATCCGATACGTTTTCTATCCATGGCCTGCTGGAAGCTAGCCAACCCTGGACACCTACGACAGTTCCGGCCAGCGAGACACTCCACGAACTTGCTCAACGCGCGGTCATTCACAGGCCTGTTTGGCAACTCGAGTTTGGCTTCAAGCCGCTGCGAATGCTCCAAGCCGAATGGCGGGAAGCCGACGGTTCGATGCGAAAAGGACTGGTTTGGTATCTGGTTTACTACGTCCGCAATACCGGCCAGCACTTACAACCGACGCCACAAAAAGAGGGCTGGGAAACCGAATTCGTCGCCACGCCCTCCGATCATGCCGTGAGATTCTTGCCAACCTTTGTGCTGCAAGCACATGACAAAAAGAAGGCTTACGTCGACCGGGTCCGACCCCAGGTGCTGCAGGCGATCCACGCGCGCGAAGACTCGGAAGTCAAACTTCACAATTCGGTCGATATTAGCCGCATCGTGCTGGAGTCCTCGGATACATCCGACGGGAAAGTCTGGGGAGTCGCATCCTGGCTCGATGTCGACCCACAGATCGATTTCTTTTCGGTTTATGTCCAAGGTCTAACCAATGCCTACCGATGGCAGGAACTGCGGCCGGGCGAATTCCCCGCCGGTGCACCCGCCGACCTGACTCGGCGGATCCAGCCCAAGACACTGCAGATTAACTTCTATCGCCCAGGCGATGCAAATCACCAGCACGAGGATGAAGTTCGGCTCGGCCCCCCAAGTGAGTCCGACCCCTCACGACAGCGTCAAGTCCTTGCCATGTACCGTCTCGATAGACCACTTGAATATTTATGGGTCTACCGCTAACGTGGGCTTGGTACGGGACTCAAATTTCGACTTGGATTGGGAGATTGTCATGGCTCACAAGAAAGGCCAAGGCTCGAGCCGCAACGGCCGCGATTCGAATGCTCAGCGTCTTGGGATCAAGAAATATGGCGGTGAGCAGGTTATCGCTGGAAACATTCTTGTGCGGCAGGTTGGTACTAGGTTCCACCCAGGTCGGAATGTAGGTCAAGGAAGGGACTATACCCTTTTTGCACTCGTCGATGGGCAAGTGTTTTTCGACCGAGAGGGAAGGCGGATCAACATCCGTCCCGTTGCTGCGGAGATCTAGTCTCGGCGAACAAGTCGTTCCGTGAGCCCATTCCGAGTTGGGCCCAAACCGAGTTGCAGTTGATTGGGCGGCGGCGCGATTGGCCTGGCGGGGGCGCGATTGGCCTGGCGGGGGCGCAAACACGCTAGGTTGTTGCCTTTGTCGAGCCTGCACCTGCAAAATTTGGCCCTTGCCGTGGATGTGGCCTTCCCATGCCTGAGGTCTTACCCGATTCAATCGGATCTTTGCTCCGATCAAGCGTTCAGTAGCTGGTTAGGGCCACGATGTTCGTCGACGAAGTAGAAATCGAAATCGATGCCGGAGACGGCGGAAATGGTTGCTGCAGCTTCCGACGAGAGCGTTACGTTTCGAAGGGGGGGCCCGACGGGGGCGACGGTGGCAACGGCGGCAGCGTGTACATCACGGCCACACCCGGTGTGGATAGCCTGACCGAACTGGCCCATCGCAAATGCTGGCGAGCTGATCGAGGCGGACACGGCGAAGGTTCGATGCGTCATGGAAAAAATGGCACCGACATCGTGATACGAGTTCCACCCGGAACGATAGTACGCGACGGCACGCACAAATTCGTCCTTAAGGACTTGATCCATGAGGGCGACCAGGTCCTGGCAGCACGCGGCGGCCGAGGTGGCAAAGGCAACACACGATTCAAGTCCTCGACGCACCAAGCTCCACGCGAAACGACGCCCGGAGGGGCAGGTGAGCATCGACGTGTCATCCTCGAACTCAAAATGATCGCGGACGTCGGGCTCATTGGGCTTCCCAACGCCGGCAAGAGCACGCTCCTAAGTCGATTGAGTCATGCACGCCCCAGGATCGCGGATTACCCCTTTACCACAAGGCATCCCAATTTGGGACGCGTTGATGTCGACCGCGACTACGGTTTCCTCATGGCGGACATCCCAGGCCTGATTGAAGGTGCACACCTCGGAGTCGGATTAGGGCACGAATTTTTGCGCCATGTCGAACGCACGCGAACGCTCGTGCATCTTGTCGAACCTGAGCCCCAAGACCGGACTGATCCGCTCCAGAACTACCTGACGATTCGTGATGAACTTCGCGAGTACGACGTTGACCTTACCACCCGAACCGAAATTGTCGCCATCAGCAAGGGCGAGCTCCCTTCGGCCTTGGAACAACAACAGCGACTTGCCGAACATCTCGGGCAGCCGGTCCTCTTGATTTCTGCCGTCACCGGTGCCGGACTACGCGAACTGGTCTACAAACTAGCCCAAAATCTCCGCGCGGAGTGAGGCAATTGCGGTCATGGAATCATCGACGAATCGCGCGTTGGTGGCCGTCGACATCGGCAACTCATCGATCGACATAGGTCTCTTTAAGGAGGGTCTGGAACCTACCTCCGGTGTGATTCCCGAGCCAGCCTGGCGGACGAAGATACCCGCGAACGAAGCCGATGCGGCATCACTTCTTGAAGCCTACAACAACGTTCCGAACGGCACGTCCTGGCATATTGCTAGCGTCAATCAACCTGGCCTCGCGAAGTTCCTCAACTGGATGCAAAGATCGCAGCGAACCGACGATTTGCGAGTTCTCAGCGCCGACGATTTGCCCATACCACTCGCTGTCAGGGAGCCCAACAGGCTCGGTCTCGATCGTCGCGCAGCGGCCCTCGCCGCGAATTGCCTACGGGACCACGAAAAGAACATTCTGTTCATCGACTTCGGAACTGCGATTACCGTCAATCTGATCGACACCACCGGGTGCTTTCAAGGTGGTACCATTCTCCCCGGAATAGGCCTCGCCTCACGGTCGCTCGCCGAAGGGACGGATGGCCTCCCTCGACTCAAACAGCCAATTTGCGGCCCGCCGGGTGTGATAGGCAACGACACGACCTCCGCCATTCAATCAGGGATTTTCTGGGGAATTGTTGGCGGCATCCATGAAATCGTATCGCGAATCGAACAGATCTTGACGGAACCCCACGATATACTCATTACGGGCGGAGGGGCCGACGCCTTTGCAAATGAGCTTCGGTTTCGCGTTCGCAAGTGTCCCGACTTGGTATTGTCGGGAATTGCGATTTCCGCATACCGATTTCACCATACGGTCCAAAAGAATTCAGTTCGTGGAGATGCGACGACTTCTCCACGAGAAACCTCCTGATGCAGTCCCCAATGATAGGACGAATTATCCATGCGGATCGCGTATCTGGATTGCAGTTTCGGAATTCGCGGAGACATGCTGCTCGGAGCACTAATCGATGCCGGTGCCGAGCTAGACTCGATCAGGCGTGCCCTCACATCTTTGGGACCGTTGAGCTGCAGCATTGAGACTCAACAGGTGCAATGCCGTGGAATCTCCACCTGTCAAGTAACGCTAAAGAACCTCACTGAACCCACGAACATATCGCTCAGCGACGCCTTACGACTCCTTCAAAATAGCGCCATTCCACTTGCCGCCCAAACACTCGCAACTCGTGTGCTCCAAACGCGCGTAGAAGCGGAATCGCGTGTTCATGGATTATCTGTGCAAAGTACGACGCCCGGGACTCCGGTCGCGATGGCCGAAGCGATCGGCTGTGCGGTCGCGTTCACCTTGCTGCAACTCGATGACGTGTACAGCACACCGGTCTCTGTTGGATCAGGAAAACTTCGCTTTCCGAATGACTCATTCCACCTGCCTACGCCCATCACCGGGGAACTCTTGCGCGGGATGCCGATCGTTCCCTCCGGCTCGGAATTCGAATCAACGGACCCAATGGGGGCCTCTTTACTGCGGAATTTGGCGCAGAAATTTGGCAGCCTGCCGGCCATGACAATTACATCGATCGGCTACGGAGCGAGCGGAAACAACGGGTCTCAGCCGGTAATCTTATTGAGACTCCTGTTGGGCGAGCGCGAAGCCAATCCCACAACGGGCGATACCGTCATCGTCCTAGAAACGAACATCGACGACAGTTCAGGAGAAACAATCGCCTACGCCTTGGAAAGACTGCTTGCCGCAGGCGCCTTAGACTGCTTTGCAACCCCCGTCCAAATGAAAAAGGGTCGCCCCGGCACCCAGATCACCGTCATCTCTCCTCCAGCACTCAAAGCTCGTTTGGAGAATATCTTATTCACGGAAACTTCGACCTTGGGGGTTCGGGTTCAATCGATCGAGCGAGTGACCCTACCACGAGCGGAATCGACCTGGGAAAGCCCCTGGGGACCGATCCGCGTTAAGATTGCCCAGCTCCCCAACGGGCTTTCCAGGATTTCCCCGGAATTCGAAGATTGTCGGAAAATCGCCTGCCGCACCGGACACTCTCTCGACGAAATTTACTTCGCCGCGCGCCAAGCGATAGCAAAGAAGCCAGACGGTAACGCATAGAAAGGTCGATTTTCCGCCAAGAATGAGCTAGACTTGAAGAACCGGACACGTGCATCGCCGATTCAACCCCTCCAATGAGCCTCATGAACTCTCCCCCCACTCCATCGAAGGAAGTCTGGAATGAGCTGGCGGACCGTGCGGCTTTGGGTATCGTCCGAAATGGTCAGAGATATCGCAGCGAAGCACGAAAACGATCGATCAAATGGCAAATTCTGGTCGGATTGCTGCTGGCCGCCTCGGCCGCAGTAGCCTATCGACACTGGCCCGCTGTCGAACGAATCGCTGACGAAGTATTGCGTCGAATCCGCAGCGAATACGCCTCATTGACGCAAAGTGCAGACGACAAACCCAAACTGCCCCAGGCGCCGGCCAAATTTCAAGACTAGTCGATAGCAACAAAAAAAGGCCCCCCTAGTGGGAGGCCCTGATCGAGCAAAAGATCAAACTGATTGCAAAAAGCCTGCGTCAAATAAACGCTGCTTATGATTCGAACTAGGCAGATCGTTTTGTAACGACACGAGAGGCTAGACAACCCACTCCAATCAGTACCGACCAAAGAACGACAGCTGTCGGCTCGGGTGTGGCGGTACCATTGCCACCAGTACCATTGCCACCAGTACCATTGCCACCAGTACCATTGCCACCAGTGCCATTGCCATCAGTACCGTCATCGCCTTCGTCAGCTGGTAGGTCGATAAGGTCATTTAGTAGGTCGATAAGGTCATTTATAAGGTCATTTAGCTGTCCACCCAAACCGGAAGGAGTGCTATTGGCCACCGAGAATCCACCCTGACCCCCAAACTGAACTCCGCCAATATTGAAATTCAGTCGTGCAAGTCTTCGGCGTCCACGTACTAAAAGCGCTTGGCGACGATTGCCAGCCGAAGTCGATCCCACAACAGGCGTCGAATTCTCAATGCCAGACGCCTGGCCCTGGGCACCTGACGAGGCCGAAGTCGCGCCGTCTGGATTCACCAAAGGCGAAAATTCAATCGCGCCTTCTGAGCGGGCCGAGAAAACGAAACTAGCAAGAACGTAACAGAGTACTATTCCAAAGGAGCGCATCTATGTAGGACCTTATCAAGCGGAGAACGTCAGCAAACGTCCATGCAGACTCTATCACTCCCAATCTTCGGATTATCGTAACAAAATGCGATCACGTCAACCGTTAATTCCATAATTATCCCAAAAAGAGGGTGCACGTCAGCTTTTGCGGCCCAGAAAGGGGCCGCAAAAAGGTCAATAGGAGATTCTGGTGTTTA
>JAQCHP010000079.1 GCA_027619595.1 Planctomycetota bacterium | reverse complement strand
CAGCAGGGGGTTGTGGCGTGCAGTAAGATGTTAGTCTGACACCTGCTGCCGGTTAGATTGCAATACGTTATCCGCACGTAATTTCCATACCTCTATGTAAACGACACGAAGCCACCATGAAGACGACCAAAGATCACGACGAGCGAATGGCGAAACTGACGTTTGCCTCTGTTTATCCGCATTATGTGACGAAGGTCGAGAAGAAGGGGCGAACCGTAGAAGAATTACACCAAGTCATTTCGTGGCTGACGGGTTTCAGCGCAAAGGATTTGCAACGCCTCATCAAAAGCGGCGCTACATTTGAACAGTTTTTTGGTGAGGCTACGATTAATCCGAATGCGAACCTGATTACCGGATCCATATGTGGTTACCGAATTGAAGAGATTGAAACACCGTTGACCAGACAGGTCAGGTACCTGGATAAATTAGTGGACGAGCTGGCAAAAGGACGCAAGATGGAAAAGATTCTGCGGACTCCCTAGTTCGAGCTTGATCGATTCGCCACACGGGGCGTTGAGGACGGGTCAACGAAAAGTCACAACCACGAAGGACACAAAGAGCACGAAGATGGAGTCGACGCGCTTTCGAATCGCGTGATCGGCTGTGCGATCGAAGTTCTCCGACACCTTGGACCGGGACTGCTCGAATCGGCTTACGAACAATGTCTGGCTCATGAACTGAGTCGCCAAGGCATCGCATTCGAGCTCCAGCTTGACCTACATGAAATTGGCGGGCGTGAAGATCGGATTACTAATGAATTTCAACGTGACAGAACTGAAAGGTGGCATCAAGCATTTCGTCCTCTGATCCCTTCGTGCTCTTCGTGTCCTTCGTGGTCAGATGATTGTGCGTTTCCTCACTGTCGGTCGCGGGATGGAGATTGGACGTGGCGAACCATCGGCGTTGCCATGGCCCACTTTCATTGGTCCGCAACGAACCAGGGATCGTCTGCAGACCTCCCGTCGGATACATCGCGATTTTCACGGCCGCGTGGAAGCGGGACTGTGAACTTTTCAGCGTGTTAAACGCACTTGGATCAGGGCCTTAACTTCTGCTGGGGTGAGTGCTCGATCGTAGATCCGAAAGTCGTCGAGTTCGCCCTGAAAATAGAGGCCATCATAGGCTCCCGGCCGTCCCATCGCAAATGGTAACGCCGGTCCCACGTCGGTGACGATGTTGTTGGCGACACCGCTGGCCATGCCGTCGACGTAAATCGTGCAGTTCCAATTGCCAGGATGGCCAGTGCGCGTGAATCCGATGTGGTACCACTCGCCCGATTTCAGCTTAGCATTCGAAACGCAGACGTCGACATCGTGCCAAAGCACGGTGACTTCGTGCAGATTTTTTCCTCGGCCGACACACAGTTCATATTGGCCGCCGTTGCCCCCTGGTCCTGTTTGGCCGTAGATACACTGTCCATATTCGCCGGCCGCGACGTTGGCACAACGAATCCAAGCAAAGGCAGACATATCGGCAGGCAGATCGAGCGTCTGCGGACTGCCGACCCACACTCGACTCTGTTGGCCGTCGAAGCTCACAGCGCGGCCGACCGGTCCATCGGTTCGGGTGGTCCCCCCTTCCAACGATCCCGTTTGGGCGGCGTGGATGCGGTCCTTGATTTCGCTCCCCTCACTCTCGTCGAACGTCCAGTGGGCGACCAAACCGTGCCGAAGCGAATCGCCCGTATCACTGGCCTTGGTGGGGTGACTCGAAGTGAACCCCATCGCAGTGATCAGCGACAACGCCAGCCACCAGGATGTCGATCCGTTGGAGTGGGCCTTAATGAGCAGAGTCCTAGGCAGGAACAATGGGTGCATGTGACGACCTCATACTCGTGGGGGACGGACCGCGACTTAGGCTTGTTTGTAATCGTATTCGAATTCCGTGATAACGCCGGGGGTCGGTACAGGGTATTTACCCTCTGCGTCGGACATGACGGGCGCCGGACCGTCGGGGGTCATTTCAGCGGCATTGGGCGCAAATTCGTGAGGGCACTCGACCATCTGTTCGTAAGTGATCTCTTGCCCAGTGTGCGCAGCCATCCGTCCCATGCTCGATACGAGGCTCGCTTGTACGCCGCGTGGAACTTCGTTGTAGGGCTTGTTGTTGATGATCGCATCCACAAAATCATCCCACTCCAATTGATAAGGGGAGTCTTCGGGTTGTGGGAACGCCCACGACACATCGTTGCGGCTCTGATTTTGTCCGTTGAATGTGCGTACAAGTCCTGGTGAGTGTCCCGACGTGCTTACGTAGGCCGATCCCTTGCTGCCATGGGCGATGCTAGAGAAGTCGTTGCGGCAACCCGACATCGTGCGGCCATTGAGAAACAGTTTGGACCCATCGTCAAACGTGTATTCGACGGCATAGCTATCGAAATTCTGGTCGACGGAATCACCACGGAAATGGCGACCGCCAACAGCATGTGCCTTGACCGGCCAGGCATTCTTCATCCAACACGTTTCGTCAATCTGGTGGATATAAAAGTCATTGAACAAGCCGCCGCTCGCCCACAAGAAACTATGAAATCGTTCGATCTGGTACATGACTTCCTGTTTTTCCGGCGGCTTCTTGGCGGAGAAGGCCGAACCAACAGGTCCGTGCATGCGGTAGGCGCGCATGGCAATAATATCGCCAATCTCACCGTTGCTGATCCGCTCGTGCAATTCTTGTCGTCCGCGGCAATGGCGGACCATCAACCCTACAGCCGACTTGATCCCCTTTTCGTCCGCCTTTTTCGCCAATTCGAGCATGCGCTTCGAAGTGGGTCCGTCGGCAGTTACCGGCTTTTCCATGAACACGTTGATGCCACGTTCGATCGCGTACGCATAGTGAACCCACCGGAACGCGAGAGGGGTTGCTAATACGACAATATCGTTAGGTCGCAATAGGTCCATGGCTTTCTTGTAGGCATCGAAACCAACGAATTGATGTTCCGGCGGTATGGACAACTTGTGGGGCTTTTCGAGAAATTCGTTCGTGAGCCCAGCGTAACTGCTCTTGAGCCGCTCATCGAAAACGTCGGCCATAGCGACCAGCTTCGTGTCAGCGTTCTTGACCTTTAACGCATTGGCGGCGGCGCCCGTGCCACGTCCGCCGCAACCGACGAGGGCTACCTGCAGAGTATTGGCTTGGCCCTCCTGAGCGTGCACATGCGGGATAGTCACTGCATTCAGCGCGGATGCGGCGCCTAGCACTTTAATGAAATTGCGGCGATCGGTATCTGGTGTTGTGGGTTCTGGCATGGTTAATCTTTCTCGTTCACAAGAATAAAAAAAATCGCTTGGATAGTTTAATCGAAAAGGTACCCGTGGGCGTCAACATCGACTCCGCAGATACCAGGCATGTTACCGCTTGTTCGTGGCGCTGTTCCAGTAAGTGTACATTTCCTCGACCGACGGAACGGTTAATGGGCGAACGATGCGGAACCCCAGCCACTTGGCGTCTGTATGATACCAGATGCTCTTCGGTAGTTGGGGATCTTGTCGTTTCCATTCCGGATCGGAGCCACGGCGGGCTGCACTACGCAGTTGCTCCGGGTCGTCGTCCCAGCCCCCGCCGCGAACGGACCGCGGATCGATCTTTTCGGGCAGCAAGTAGGGGTTGTGGGTCGCATTTTGGATACGCTCGAAATAGTCAGGTTCGTAGCGATCGGCAACCCATTCCATGACATTGCCGTGCATATCGTACAGGCCCCACGGATTCGGTTTTTTTTTGCCGGGTTTTTGGTATTTTTCGTTGCTGTTTTCATAGTACCACGCGTATTCGCCGATCTTGGCTGGGTCGTCTCCCCACGAATAGGCTGTCGTTGTTCCAGCACGGCAAGCGTATTCCCATTCGGCTTCGGTAGCCAGTCGGTAAAAATGTCCCGTCTGGGCGCTGAGCCACTGACAATATTTGTTGGCCGCGTGTTGCGTCATGCTGATCGCAGGATAGTCCTTTTGCCCCATGCCAAAACTCATTTCCGTGTAGGGTGCGGTCGGTTGGCTGAGTGCATCGAGCATCGTATGTTTGCTCGGATCGAAATCCTTGCGAGTTCCGTGTTTGGCACGGTCTTCCTTGTTGATCATATACGGTTCGTATTCGTCCCAGGTCACCTCGTATTTGCCCATCCAAAAGGGATCGATCGTGACATCCATGGGTGGACCTTCGTCCGGTTTGCGATGGGGCTCTTCGTTGCGACTCCCCATCTGAAAGGTGCCCCCTGCGATCGCCACCATCTGGTATTTCGCACCGGTTTTCGGGATCGTCCCTTCGTAGTTTTCCATTTCCGACGCGGATTGCTGCTTGGAGGTCTGCGTGATCAAGGCGTGGATTTGTGCGACCAGTTCAATTGTGTCGGGCGTGGCGGGCGCACTACTGGCCTTGGGTTTTGCCTGCAATGAAACACCGTCCGGCCAGATTGCACCTTGTGCAATCCAAAGACGGAGTTTTTCAATTGCTTCTTGTGCCAGGGGGCCACCTTTACCGATCGGCGGCATTAATTGCTTGTCGTCCTTGGCCAGCGTGGTCGACTTGTAGAGGGGACTGCGATCGGGATAGCCGGCTCGAATGGACGGCGACTTGTGACCTGTTGTGAACGCTGTCTCACGCGAAGTGAGATTGAGATCCCCTTCCGCCTTGGCACTGGAATGGCACGCCAAGCACTCCTGTTCCAGAATCGGCTGAATATGTTTTCCAAAATCGATCCTGACCTGTACGCCGAGCCTCACGTCGTCGGGCCATGGAGCTCCCTCTGTGATCCAGGCCTCGAGTCGGTCGGTTTGGGACTTCGCCAGGGCCGGACCCTCGGGGGGCATTGCATGTTCCTGATCGCTCGGCAAGAGTGCGGACGACAGGAGTAAGCTTTGCTTGGGTTCGCCGGGAACCAGCGCCGGTCCACTCTGCCCGCCCTGGATTGCCAACTCGCGGGAAACCAAGTTGAGTCCCCCTTCGGTCGTCTCTGCGTTGTGGCAGCGGACGCACGTCGATTCAAGGATTGGCTGAATTTCCTGCACAAAATTGACAGGAAGGACTGGCCGTGGCGTGGCGGCGAGACCGCCCCATGCCCCAATATGCAACAGCCACATTGCGGCCGCAACACGGCCGATCTGCCGGACTCGCAGGGTGGTCCAGCACGCACAAACCGGCCGAACAATCCCTGCCAAATCGCAACGGAGAAACAATGGGGAACGGTTGGATAAGATCATTGCGGTTGGCTGAGGTGGGGTTTTGGGAGACGGTTATTATATCACGGCGGTCCCCGATTTGTCATCTCTGCCGTTGGGACCCCTCGCCATCAGCCGGGTCGGTTCCAGGTCACACCTTGGGTGGCATCAGTCGCCCAAAGACCACCAGGCCGATAACGGTTGCGTAGAACAGGGCACAAAGAATTAAAGCGAGTTGCCGCCACCAGGAGGGACGCAATTCTGGCGGCAAAAGAGTCGTGTTGACCCGCAGGATCTGTAGGCTGGCGGGCACCATGATGATCGCCGCAATAAGCGCCAAGAACTGAAATTGCTTCATGGCCGACCCGAAATTCGCCAAGATGCATCCTGTGACCGTAAACAGGGCGAGCAGCAAAAAGTAGACCCGCCCGACACTTAGTTTCTTTGTGTTACGCAGGCGGGTACTGGCTACCCAAACAACGTCCGTGATGGTGCGGACGAGGATATCTGTATTTCCTAACTGGGTTGAAAATAAGATCCAAAATCCGTTGAGCAATCCCAGATACCACAGACCCCGCCACAGATTCTTTCCCATGTAATCAGCTTGAAATGTCCCCGCGGCATGCTCCGACATCACGTCTCCGCTCGCTGCGATCGATGTAGCGAGGTTGACGTTAAGGTACATCCCCACAAAGCAACCCAATGCCCAGAGCCATACCTGGTCGAGCACAATGTAACGCCACCACGTCTTCCAACGCTGCAAGTTCACAGGATTGATCGTGAATATTTTTCCTGTGTGTGATAATTCAATGCTTCGACCCCCCACAACACTCGGGATGGCGCCGACACAGGCGCCCATGCCCATCCCTTTGTCACGTACCCAGTTCGTGATCGTCAGGTTTCCGATTCCACCTGACCCCGCTGTGATTGCCAGCGTCGCCAGGATTGCCCAATCGACGTGTTGAAGTTCCTGCAACGACCAATTCTTGACGTGGGGCAACGAGCCGAAACTGAAGAATCCCAGCAACGTTTCATACCAATGGGTGAACGGAACGAATAGCAGATTCACCGTTGTCAGAAAGACGAAAACGTAGGCGATCATCGCCCAGGATACGCGTTCCAACATCCGTTCCACTGTGCCACCGAGGGACAGAATGGCGATCGTCAGGCCAAAAATACCGTACGTAATATAGACGATCGTCTGCTGATCCGTGGCAACCGGTGGTCGGTTGAAAGTCGCCGCGAAGGCAACCGATGCACAGGCGGTTGCCAGAGCTGGTACGCCCAGTTGTAACGCGGTGAGAAGCACATAGATCGATCCCCAAAAATTGGCACCAGGACGTAGTCGCATGATACCGCTAAGAATCGGTTCGCCCGTGTAGAGCGTGTATCGAATCGCTTCCAAATTGAACAGGACCTGCAAGACAATTCCCACTGTGGCGACCCACATAATCGTGAGTCCGTTATTGACCGAAGCCATGGGGCCTGCGAGCCACTCGCCCCCGCCGATGGCAGTTGCCAACAGGATTGCGCCGGGCCCGATCGTCCTGAGCGCATTGCCGAACGAAAACGGCAATGGCTCAGGAAGTTCATCGTGCCCCCAAGCGGGTAAATTTGCCATGGTATCTCACGCCGTTCGATGAAAGGACTTGTTCATACGTTGAATGAAGGATCCAACTCGCTTGCCGCCGGCATTATTTCGCCGGAAGGTGATATCCTTGCCGATTGAGTCGGATGCGGTAGAGACTCTTGCCTGCCGTAATATACAACAGGTTGGCGTCTTTCCCTCGAGCGAATCCCACATTGGTTGGCATTTCCGTGGGAATGTACGCCAGCTCTTTACCGTCTGGCGAGTAGACGCAGATTCCGTGTCGGTCTTCCGATCGTACGGCGACATACAAATTGCCCTCGGTATCGACAACAAGTCCGTCGGGGCCGTCCTTTTCACCGTAGTTGACTAGCATTTTCCGAAATTTGGCAGATCCATCGGGTGCCAAGTCATACGCCATGAGAGCCATGAGCCCCTTGCGGAGCGGCAGGGATTGCGCCGTTACGCCGTTGCTTTCTCGTTCAATAGCGAGCCAGCCATTGTCATTGCTGACGACGTACAGTGTTTTTTGATCAGGAGAAACACACACGCCGTTCGACTTGCCCGAATCGGTGATAATCCGATGGATCGACCCGTCGAGGTCGCGTCGATAGACGGCCATGACAGGCTGTTCAACCGGTTCGAAACCGAGATAACGAGGATCGCTAAAATAGATGCGTCCCTTTTCGTCGATGGTAATATCGTTAGGGGCGTTGAAGGGTCGTCCATCAAATAGTGCAGCAATGATTTGACACTTGCCTGTCTTGAGGTCGGTGCGAGTTACACGTCGTCCGCCGTAGTCGGCTCCTTCCGCAACGACCATACGTCCCTCGGCATCGAACTTGATGCCGTTGGACATGCCACTGGGGGAGCGAAAGATGCTTGTTTTGCCGGTGGTGGGGTCAAAACGCCAGATAAATCCCGCATCGAACGCACCCGTGGAATCCCGCCCCTTATGGGAGAACGTGATATCGCTAAAGTACACCATTCCGTCAGGTGCCACGGAAACACCTTCAGTAAGGACACTCCCATCGAAGAGTTTTTCGACCTTGGCATCGGCTGGGACGATCGGTTCTACTGCAACGCCTGTCGTTCCAAATACGCCGATCCATGTAGATACGAGTGTCGATAAGATTGCCGTCCTTCGGAAAGTCGCTCGCATGTCAGAACTCCTTGTTTAGTTAGGGGAATACGGGATGATAGCTTACATCCTTTGCAACTTCGGTGCGGGTGAAATGGTACGACCAACTAACCGACGGAAAGTCGCTTCCATTTTTCTTGAAAACTGCTGCGTTCTAAGACTTCGGTGTTAACGATACCGTGGGGCGTTCGACGGTGAGCCAAATCCAACAAGCCCCGGCAGGCCGTACGCCCAATTTCCCGGAATAATTCATGGGTCCAGGCAATCGAATGGGGAGCCAACAATACATTGTCGAGAGTAGCAAATGTCGGCGGTGTCAATAACGGCTCATTGAGAAAGCAGTCCAGGGCGGCCCCTCCAATTTGCTTTTCCGATAGTGCCTTAAAGAGTGCATCTTCATTGACGATTCCGCCCCTTGCCGTGTTGATCAAGAACGCTGTCGGTTTCATCAATGCAAGTTCGCGAGTCGACAAGAGATCACGCGTTTTATCGTTGAGCGGGCAGTGTAACGATACAAAGTCAGCCTGGAACAATAGCTCGTCTAGCGATACGGATCGGCCGCCCGCGGCAGTGATCATGTCTGTTGCTACGAACGGATCAAAAATCAACGGCGGTTTCATGCCGAACCCTTGGGTCATGTGGAGGACCGCGCGGCCAATGCCGCCGAAGCCGATAATGCCAAGGGTTCTGTCGCGCAGTTCGCTCCCCATCCAGTGACTACGTACGTGCCATTCACCGGTGCGTACTAGCCGGTCCTTGATGCGGATATGATGAGACAATGCGAGCATCCAGCCGACGGTGGCTTCCGCGACTGAATGATCTACGGCGCCCGTTGTTATGAGCAGCATCACATCGGAATTTGTACAGGCTGCGACATCAACGCCGTCATACCCCACGCCAAACCGGCTAACGGCGAGCAGGTTCGCCGAGTTTTCCAAGGTCTGCGCACTCACGGTCGGCGTGAGCACGATCACGCCATTCATGTGGGCGATTTGCGATGCGCCAATTTCCGGCGCGTGTCGATCGATCCGCGTGATTTCTATGGCGGGTGACGCTTCCAGCAGGTCCAGGCCTATATCGGTGTATTTCAGCTCTCCCTGCTCATTATAAAAGTCGGCGGTAAGGCCCACCACGAACTTGGATTCACTGCTCATCGCCAAGGGTTACCTTCCACAGTCGCACAACGTTCGTCCACGACAATTCGGTCGGGTTTGGGTCCGGCATAGACCCACAACATTTCCATCAAGCCTTTTGTCTCATTCACAAAGTAGTGGACTCGTCCCCGTGGTTGCATGGCCGTCGCGCCGTCGCTCATCGAGTACCGACGTCCTTCCACAATGCAAGTTGCCAGTCCCGAGACGATGCAGATCGATTCGTCGAAGTCGTGCACGTGAGCGGGGAGGCGACCTTGCGGCTGAAAAAGCCCATAGCCACCACTCATTTCCATCCCCGGCATGAGCGTTTCGTTGAAGAAATCAATGAACTCGGTATTCGGACCAGCCGTCGTTCGCTCGGCTGTGGCGAATCGTACGACCCTTTCCGCCTGAGGAATGCCCGTGGAATGGGGTGGCATCATCCGTCGAGAAAAGAAACGGTCGACGAGCGTGCGCTTGGGGGAATCTGTGGCCATGGCAATCTGGAAGACTGCCTCTTGGTGCGTCGAGAGATTGCGGGCCGAGTGGGCGAGCCCGACTGGTATGGTGACATTGTCCATTTCCTTCAGAAGATAGCCTCGCCCTTCCACTTCGACCATCGCGGAGCCACGGATCAGAGTGATCGACTCGCTAAACGTGTGGGAGTGGTAAGGGAGCGCCGCCCCAGGGGAGAAGGTTACCCAACCTGTTGTTAAGCCGCGAGCGCCATTGTGGCTACCGACCAGACATTCAAAGTTGACTCCACGGGCAATTTCGATTTGTACGCCGGACCCGATGGCGCTCATGGTCTCCTGACGGTCGGGTCGCATCGATTCGGGCGGTCTGGCCAAAGGCTGTGCGGCGGTCCCCTTGACCGGGGCCGGTCCGAACATCGTTGTTGCCGCTTTCAGTTCTCGAAACAAGAGGCCAGCATCCAGCCCGACCGCGATCATCTGGAAACCCTGCTGTTGTCGGAGGCGAAGGTTGTCGTGGCTCGTCGCCATCACTCCGCACGATTTTCCCGCACGTCGCAGGGTATCCTTCATTTGCAAGATTTGCTCGGCGACTCCCGGTCCTTCCCATTGCCCGCGAAAGCCAGCCGTGGAGGAAAAATCTGCCGGTCCGAACAGGAATACTTCCACACCGTCGACTTGACTCATACGCGGTAGCTGAGCGACGGAACGGACGGTTTCGATGATCGGAATGACGAGCACATGTTCGTTGGCTTCCGCAGTGTGCTCTTCCAGGCAATGGCCCCAACACGTGGCCCGTTCACCGCCGATGCCACGTACCCCCTGGGGAGGATAACGTGCGAACGAAACTGCCTGTTGCAGTTGTTCCACAGTTTCGATCCATGGTACGACGATACCATCGGCACCAATGTCCAGTGCTCGTTTGATGAGTCCGCCATTGAGTTCCGCAATACGGACAAGTGCGACCGTTTCGCTGCGAATCGTGGCCCGCAGGTGGTCGACGATCTCCTTCCAGTCGAGGTGGCCATGTTCGGCGTCGATCACGACCCAGTCGAACCCCAGTGCTACCGCCATTTCGGTGATGCTGGGGGATTCCAAGGTGACCCATAGGCCATGGACAGGTTTACCCGCCGCAAGATTTTGGCGCAATTTGCGCAGGGCGGCGGTTTTCATGGATGTGCCTTGAGATTCGGTACGGCGCAAATAAATCGGTCGGTAATTGGCCCGAGTTTAAATTGCCATTTTGTGGGTGTCAACCAGCAAAGGTTTACGAGAGGGCATGGCGTCTGGAAAATGCCCCCGATTCCCCAGCCGATGACCGTTGTCGCTCGCGTGCCTCAGCCGAAGGTGGTTATACTGAATGTCATGTTGCTCCACACAGTCCAGCTACCGTCGCGCCTGTTTGTAGCCATGATCCTTTCATGGTGCCTTGGTTCGTGCTGCCTTGGGCCGGTGTGTTTTTTGGTAGCCGCTGAAAGCCGGTCGAGCACACAGTCGAACGCTGGCACAGTGGTCGATGTGGAGTTGTTCGAGCGACAGATTCGACCGATTTTGGTCACGCACTGCTACGAGTGCCATTCCACAGGTGCCAAAAAGATTGGCGGTGGATTGTTGCTCGATAGCCGTGACGGGCTCGTCGCGGGGGGCGATTCCGGAACGGCGATTGTGCCCGGTGATCCCGATCAAAGCCTCCTTCTGCGGGCGGTGCGGTACGTTGACGATTCGGTCCAGATGCCACCACAAGGAATGCTGTCGGAAACGGACATCGCGGCACTGGAGACGTGGATTCGGCAAGGAGTCCCGGACCCGAGAGATCGACCGGCCCCAGGTCCAGAGGAACTTGCATCGTCTTGGGAAGACGTCGTTCGACAAAGGGCAAATTGGTGGAGTCTTCAGCCAGTGCGCGAAATCGTTCCGCCCAGCCACGACGAGCTATCATCCCGGCAACGCGATGGGGCTTGGCCCGCCAATCCAATCGATCGCTTCGTTTTGGCCGACCTTCGTAGGAACGGTTTGAGCCCGGCAGACGCAGCGTCTCCCACGACCTTCGTCCGACGCTTAAGCCTCGTATTGACCGGACTCCCGCCGTCGTCCGATGCGACGGCCGAATTCGAACAAGACTGTCAGAGGCTCCAGGCGCCCCGTGATGCAAGCGATACCCAATCGTCAGAGAATTCTCATACTCTCCCCGCGAGAGCCGTTGCGAGTTTGGTGGATCGTCTGTTGGAGTCGCCCGCTTTTGGCGAGCGATGGGCAAGACATTGGCTCGATGTGGTTCGGTTTACCGAGACGCATGGTATCGAATGGAACTACGAGGTCCATCATGCTTGGCGATACCGCGACTATCTCATCCGTGCGTTCAACCAAGACGTGCCGTACGACCAGTTCATTCGCGAGCATATCGCTGGCGACCTGCTTGAGCAGCCTCGATGGAATAAATCAGAGCAGACCAATGACTCAATTGTAGCGACCGCATTTTATCGGTTTGGTGAAGTCAATCACGACGATTGTATTTCATTGCGGGAACTTGGATACGATATGTTGGACAATCAAATCGATACCTTGACCAAGGCCTTTCAGGCCACGACTGTGGCGTGCGCGCGATGTCACGACCACAAGTTGGACGCCGTGTCTACACGCGACTATTACGGCCTCTTGGGGATTCTTCGTAGTTCGCGGCTGGTGGCCCACACGTTGGATACGCCGACGGTAAATCAGCAACAAGTCGAACAATTGCGTACGTTGAAGCAGAATGGTATGCGGATCGGCATCGCAGACCAGTGGCGAGCCGAGCTGGAACAAATTCCTCAGTATATGCTCGCGGCCGAGGCACAATTCGCGAAACGAAACGATGCACAACAACTCGCGGCGGGACTCGATGCCGCCAAGCTGGCGAAATGGCTGGCGGTACTATCCGCCGAAAAGATGCCGATCGAAGACCTTTTTGCGCCCTGGCGAACGATGGCGTCGCTGCATCTAAAGACCGACGAAAGCTCAGGAAATCCAATTGTAGCTCCGCAGTCTGTGCAATCGAAATGGATATCACTCGCGGAGCAAACCAATGACGAACAGCGCAAACGTAGTGAGTTCAATCAGCGATTTGAATTATGGGGCGATTTTCGGGATCAAACCTATGGCTCGTGGTCCGTCGAGGGGCAGGGGCTGCGCGATATGCCTACCAGATCCGGTGATTTCATCGTCTCATCCGACGGTCCGGCGCTCGTTGTGTCGGTGCTGCCAGCCGGCTGCTTTACCCATGGCATCTCAGATAAGCTCAATGGCACTCTTCGGTCACCGCAACTCCCTTTGGGTAAGAGTCACATCAGCTTTGAAGTGATGGGCCAACGAAGTAGTGCCGTTCGTTTGGTATCTAACAATTGCCAGCTGAATTACGCCAACTACCAAGCGTTGACCGACAAGAAAATGCGCTGGGTTACCTTCGAATCACCCGGGGATCGCGATAGTCTCCGCACGTACGCGGAACTCATGACGATGTTCGACAATCCCAAATTTCCCGATCAACTAGCGGGACTTGGCGGCGATCCGTCGGATTACCGCCTTCCATGGGATGAAGCAGCAGCGAACCCACGGTCGTACTTTGGAGTGACACGTGTTGTGACTCATGATGGTGCCGATCCGCCGCAGACCGAGCTAACGTATCTATTGCCGCTGTTTCACGACGCGCCTGCTTGCCAGTCGAGTACGGACGTGACTGCTCGTTATGTTGCCGCAATTGATGATGCTCTGCTACGATGGAAGAACGATCTAGCTACCGACGACGACGTCCGTTGGTTGGACGGACTTCTGCAACATGGGTTGCTCGATAACTGTTTGGACCAAACGCCGAAATTGCGAGAAGCTGTCGATCAGTACCGAAGTATCGAATCGCAGGTCAGAATTCCGCGGGTCTCGCCAGGCATTGCCGAGAGTGGTACAGGATACAATCAGTCTGTGTTCGTACGGGGTGATTGTCGTCGACCGAGCGAATCAACTCCTCGTAGCTACTTAGAAGTCCTGGCCGATCCGGCACGAATGACGCCCGCGATCGAGCCAAACGAAAGTGGACGTCGATGGCTTGCCGAGCAGATCGCGAGTCGACAGAACCCACTGACGGCGCGTGTGATGGTCAATCGCATCTGGCAACATCTGTTTGGGGCGGGTCTCGTTCGAACCGTCGATGATTTTGGGCATGTGGGTGACGTTCCGTCGCATCCCGAACTGCTCGATTATTTGGCGTTGCAGTTCATTAAGAACGACTGGTCGATCAAGACGCTTATTCGCTCGATCGTCATGTCGCATACATTTCAAATGTCCAGCGTTCCATCTGCGTCGTCGACGGAAATAGATCCGCTTAACCGTCTGTTGCAGCATTATCCGGCTCGTCGTCTGGAAGGGGAAGCCATTCGCGATTCGATCCTGGCGGTGTCCGGGCGACTTGACAATCGTATGTACGGCGCAAGTGTCTATCCCCATCGAGAGGAGGCCAATGCCAATCGCCGGTTGTTCCCCGGACCGTTGGATGGAGCCGGTCGACGGAGTGTCTATATCAAGAATACCCTGATGGAAGCGCCGAAGTTTTTGAACGCATTCAACCTGCCCGGCGGTAAGGTAGCGCAAGGGAAACGTGACACGACCAACGTTCCAGCGCAAGCTCTCGCTCTACTGAACGATCCATTCGTTCTTCAGCAAGCCGATGTATGGGCGGAATCGCTCTTGAAAGTCTCTGATGCCAGTCCAGCAGCGCGTATTCAGCGAATGTATGCGATTGGGCTCGGGCGTCGTCCAACGCACGAAGAGTTACAGCGATTCGAGCAAGCGGTCGAACTGTTCGCAACTTTGCATCAGGTTGCTCCTGGCGATAGGATGGCTAGTCGTATTGTGTGGCGAGATATCGCACATGCCATGTTTAACCTGAAGGAGTTCATCTACATACCATGATGCGACCGAAAACAGGGCAACGTCGATCACTTTCGCGCCGTCAGATGTTGACGACATCGGCTAACGGGTTCGGGCTCCTGGCATTGACCGGATTGTTGTCCGAAGAAGCGGACGCGTCCGCTGCGCTACCACCAAGACATTTTGGGGCGTCTGCCAAGAACGTCATCTTTTGCTTTATGGATGGTGGCGTATCGCATGTCGATTCGTTCGATCCGAAACCGAAGCTCGCTGAGTTAGATGGTCAGGAATTTTCAGACTCGAAGAATCCGACTGCGCAGAAGGATCGAAAGTGGCTTAAGAGTCCCTGGACGTTCGAACAGTGTGGCCAAAGTGGCCTGCCGGTAAGCAGTTTGTTTCCCCATCTGGCTGGTTGCATCGACGATTTGGCGGTGATTCGTTCCATGAAGGCGAACTTGCCGATTCATTCCAGTGGTGTTTTGTTTCTGCACACTGGGCAAAATAATTCGGGACGGCCTAGCTTGGGATCTTGGGCAAGCTATGGACTCGGGAGTGAGAATCGTAATATTCCGGGCTTTGTGGTGCTCAGTTTTGGTGCCGTACCTTGCGGTGGCCTGGAGAATTATTCGAACGGTTTCTTACCTGGGAACTACCAGGCCACCCTGCTGGCGGCCGATGGTACGCCAATCGACAATATTCAACCCGGCGACGCCAACTCGCAGATTCAGTTAGCAAAACTTGGATTGTTGCGGGATCAAGATGCACAGTTTGCCAGGGCGCTGGGGGGCAATGATGACGTGGAGTCGGCGATTCGCAACTATGAAATGGCCTTTCGCATGCAGTCGCTCGTCCCCGATGTGCTTGATTTGAGTCGAGAGACTTTGGCGACGCAAAAGTTGTACGGCATCGACTCCCCGATCGAATCGAAGAAGCAATACGGCATACAATGCCTACGCGCGCGCCGACTGGTCGAATCGGGCGTGCGATTCGTTGAAGTGACCTGTCCTGCAGGACAGGCCAATGGTGTGTGGGATCAACACGGTAACCTAAAGAAAGGTCATGAAAAGAACGCACTCGATACCGATCAAGCGATCGCCGGGCTCATTTGTGATCTGAAACAAAGGGGACTGCTGGAAGAGACTCTCGTGGTGTGGGCAGGTGAATTTGGTCGGACTCCGCATTCGGGTGGCCGAGATGGACGCGATCATCATCCGGAAGGGTTTTCTGTTTGGCTGGCCGGCGGAGGTGTTAAGGGAGGTGTGGCCTACGGAGCGACCGACGAGCTGGGAATGCACGCAGTGGATGGAGTCTGCACGATGCACGATTTCCACGCCACAATGCTGCACCTGCTGGGGCTCGACCACGAGAAATTAACCTACCGGTCGGGTGGGCGCGACTTTCGACTGACCGATG
The DNA here is from genome assembly GCA_027619595.1 of Planctomycetota bacterium. Lineage (GTDB taxonomy): Bacteria > Planctomycetota > Planctomycetia > Pirellulales > Pirellulaceae > JAQCHP01. Next base: position 7,662 of record JAQCHP010000079.1, on the reverse strand, counting down.
TCCACGGACGCGTCGTGCGGGATATTCTGCTATAACATTCCACGTTAAGTTTTCTCTTGCGTGGTGACATGATGCAAAATGGATACGTTCGCGCTACGTGTGTGCGATATCAGGTGGTCGCGATCAGTATGCTGATGGCGTTTAGTCTGTATCTCGACCGAGTCTGTTTGGGCGAAATCGTTAAATCAGAATCGTTCTTGTCCAGCGTCGATTTGACCAAGGAAGAAATTGGGAGGTTCCTGGGCGCCTTCTTCTTCACGTATGCGCTGTTTCAAGTGCCTGCCGGCTGGATTAGTGATCGATTTGGTGCTCGGCGCATGCTAACAGGATATATTCTGGCATGGTCGCTCTTGACGGCACTCACTGGCTTTGCGACCAGTTTTACCGCACTGTTGTTGGCTCGATTGGGGTGTGGTATCGCTCAGGCTGGGGCGTATCCGACCAGCGGTGGGATCGTGCGACGTTGGTATCGACTGGAGAATCGCGGGCGAGCCAGTTCGCTGGTGGCCTTGGGCGGACGGCTTGGTGGTACCTTAGCTCCGTTTGTGACAGCGATATGCATCGCTTTGCTCGGAAGTTGGCGCGTTACTCTGTGGGCCTACGGTGGCTTGGGGATTTTGGTTGCGATCGCCTATTGGTGGCTTGTCCGGGATGCGCCCGACGAACACCCCTCGTGCAATGACCAAGAGAGGACTTGGATTGGGCGAGATGAGGACAGTCGGCGTACTACTCGGAGCGATATCTTGCCCATGCTGAAGGCGTGTGTCACAAGTCGCAGTCTCTGGCTCAATTCATTCGAACAATTTTGCGTAAATATTGGTTGGGCGTTTCTGATCACTTGGCTCCCTACCTATTTAAAGGAGACCAAAGGGGTGGCCGCCGAAGAAGGTGCACTCATGGTGACGCTCGTCTTGGCCGTGGGTATGGTCGGACAGTTGTTGGGAGGTTTTGCGACCGATTGGAGCGTGCGTACCTTTGGACTGCGATGGGGGCGAGTGCTACCGATCAGTGGCTCATGTCTGATCGCCGGCTTGTCCTATTTTGCCTGTTTGTCGCTCGATTCGGTTTGGGGTATCGTGGCCTGTTGCGCGATGGTCTCCTTAATGACCGATGTAGGCGTTCCCTCCATTTGGGCCTTCATGCAGGATGTGGGTGGTCGCAATACAGGTGGAATTTATGGTTGGGCCAATATGTGGGGGAATCTTGGTGCAGCGGCAAGTTCCGTGATGGTGCCTTGGTTGATGAGCTATGGAGCCAGAGACAACTCCGGGCAATCGCTGGTTTTTTTGGCCTGTGGCAGTGCCTTTTTATTGGCTGGCGTAGCAGCGCTGGGTATGGAGGCGACGAAGTCGCTCGTCCCAGCGGCGGTGAAGGCGTGATTTCGCTCGCGCATTCTAAGAGTAGTATCCGCTTGAGTTCGCTTGCGCGTCCTCAGAGTGAACTGCGGCGATACCCGGGATGATCGTGGCTAAAGAGTTCGGGGAGCCAGCGTGCTCCGATGCCTGGTCGACTCGGTAACGCGATGTGGCCGTCGCGAATTTCCACATTCTGGTCAATGAGCGACGGATAAAGTGTGGCCACGTGAGCACGCACGGTCTCTTGGAACGCCACACCGGAAACAGCGGCCGCAATGTTGACACCTGCTAGGAGCGTGAACGGTCCGGTGCAGTCGTGCATGAGTGTCGGAACGTTAAAGAGCTGTGCCAACTCGGCCATCCGTCGAGTGCTGCTGATCCCTCCGACCCACGTCGGGTCGATCATGATATAGTCAGCCGCGCGCGCGGTTAAGACTTGTCGGTATTGATCGGGTGTCACCAACATTTCGCTGATTGCCAGTGGCACGGGACTTTGTTCACGAAATGCAGCCATCGCTTCGATCGAGTCGGGATGTAGGATGTCTTCAAGCCACAGGGGGCGAAATTCTTGCATGGCCGTTGCGATCCGTCGTGCCGCGGCGAGGGAAAAGAATCCATGTCCATCCAGCATCACTTCGATCTTGTCTCCGACTCGATCGCGAATCGCTTGGAAAGGAGCGACACCTTCACGCACGTCGTCGGCCGATACGTAGTCTCCGCCTCCTCGGCGATAGACCGCGTCGAACGACCATAGTTTCATACCGCGGTATCCCAGTTCAACCAACTCCTCGGCCAAGTCACCGGGCGCATGGATACTGGACCAATTATCTTCCAGTGGTCCGGCCTGTCCTGGATCGCCATGTCCCGGCCAACCCGACGCGGTAGGGGTCCGGCGATTGGTGCGCCCGTAAAATGGACCGCCGCAGCTGTTGTAGACTGGGACCGCGTCTCGCACCGGCCCTCCTAACAAACGCCAGACCGGTTGCCGCGCCAATTGGCCAGCGATATCCCACAAGGCCAAGTCGATGGCCGATAGGGCGCGTAGTTCTGCGCCTGTTCCACCGAAGGCGAGGCAACGTTCGTACAAGAATCGCCAATGGCTTTCGATCGCCAAGGCGTCGGCCCCCAACAATCGCGGTGCCATAAAGTCATGGAGGACGGCCGCCGCTGCCGTTGGAATGTAATATGTCTCGCCATGCCCAATCACCGGTTCTCCATCACAGGTCCCTGCGTCGGTATGGACTCGCACCGCCAGTAAGCCGGGCATGAGGTCGTGCGGCACCAGAGTCTCGAGGGCCACGATGCGAGGACCCTGCCGATACGCATGTTGTTGCGTTGGACCGGAAGCCCGGGCAAGGTGTTGAGACAGATCATCACTGCGCATAAACAATCCCTAGGTCAACAGATCTGAGACCACTTTTCCATGAACGTCGGTCAAGCGAAAATCTCGCCCCTGGAATCGGTAGGTGAGATGTTCATGGTCAATACCCAGGCAATGCAGCAGCGTGGCATTGATATCGTGAATATGAACCGGGTTCTCCACAACGTTATAGCAGAAATCGTCGGTCTGTCCGTAGGAAATGCCAGGTCGAATGCCACCACCGGCGAACCAGGCGGAGAAGCATCGTCCGTGATGATCACGTCCATGATTGTCGGCTGTGAGTTGTCCTTGACTATAGACGGTTCGGCCGAACTCACCACCAAATACGACCAAGGTGTCTTGAAGCAGCCCGCGTGACTTGAGGTCTTGGATGAGGGCGGCTGCCGGCTGGTCCACATCGCGGCATTGCCCGCGAATTTGTTGCGGAAGATCGCTATGTTGGTCCCAACCACGATGCATGAGCTGTACGAACCGCACTCCACGTTCTGCCATTCGGCGGGCCAACAGACAATTTCGGGCGAATCCGCCGTCGACGCCATCGTCCTTGATTCCGTACGCGTCGATGGTTGCTTGAGATTCTTGAGACAGATCAGCCAATTCGGGTACCGACGACTGCATGCGGAATGCCATTTCGTACTGGGCAATCCGTGTCTGGATTTCTGGATCTCCCAAAGAGTCTTGCGAGAGTCGATTGAGTTGCGAGACGCCGTCCAGCATGGCCCGGCGCGATGTCTCGTTGACGCCGGGGGGATTCGATAGGTACAGCACCGGGTCCTTCCCGCTGCGAAAGCGAACCCCTTGATGTTGCGACGGAAGGAATCCACTCCCCCATAATCGCGAAAAAAGTGGCTGATCTGTTTTGTTGCCACTCCCTTGCGAAATCATCACGACGAATGTCGGCAGATTATCGGTTTCGCTGCCGAGTCCGTAGCTCAGCCAGGCACCCATGCATGGTCGTCCAGGCTGCTGATGACCTGTTTGGATGTATGTGGTGGCCGGATCATGATTAATGGCCTCTGTATTCAGCGATTTTACAATTGCGATATCGTCCACAATTTTTGCTGTGTGAGGAAGCAACTCGCTCAACCAAGTCCCCGATTTGCCATGTTGCGAAAAGGTAAACATGGGTGCAACGCAGGGGAACGACGTTTGCCCAGACGTCATTCCAGTTATACGCTGTCCCATTCGGACGGAGGCCGGGAGTTCGGTGCCGTGCAATCCTTTTAATTGGGGCTTGTAGTCAAAAAGATCGATGTGTGATGGCCCGCCCGACATGAACAAGTAGATCACACGCTTAGCTCGTGGAGCAAAATGCGTATCGGGCAAGATACCGGGGCGAGAACTGGCGCTGGCGTTCGAGTGCGAAAGCAGCGAAGCGAGCGCAGCGGTGCCAATGCTGCTACCTGTGTGTGCCAGGAAATGGCGACGTGTCCATGGTGCCTGAATTGCATCTCGGGGGATCATATTACTGCGTTCCGTTTCGTCTTCCGAAGGTGATTGCCATCCATGTGCGGAAATTAATTTCGGCAGACAACTTCGTCTAGGTTTAATAGCGCGCTACTTACCATACTCCAAGCGGCAAGTAATTCAGCCGGGTGGTCGGCGGTGGGCGACGCGCCATTCTTGTGAAGTAGGTCTTCGGCAGATGCCGGGTTGTGATGGAAATAATCGAGTTGGTCTGCCAGGATCTTCTCAAGTGTCGCAAACTCGGCTGGTTGCGGCTGACGACCGGTTACAGTGCGGAAAGCAAAGCTGAGCCGTGCTTCACGGTCGTTCGGTGCTTCCGTGAGCGTGCGTTCGGCCAGTTTGCGCGATGCCTCAACATAGGTCGGATCGTTCATCAAGATCAGTGCCTGAAGTGGCGTGTTGGTGCGGCCGCGACGTACGACGCACGTTTCGCGATCGGGCGCGTCAAAAGTTGAAAGTTGCGGAGGGGGACTTGTCCGCTTCCAAAATGTATACATGCTGCGCCGGTAAAGATCGTCCCCTTCGCTCAATGTAAACGATTGAGCGGTCCAATTGTTGCTATCCTGACGAGAAGAAAGTTCGCCCCAAAGTTCGCCGGGTTGGTAGGGAGAGACGCTGGGGCCGCCAATGTTGTGCTTGATCAACCCACTAAGCGACAAGGCCTGGTCACGCACGAACTCAGCAGGAAGTCGATACCTTGCACCTCGTGCTAAGAATCGGTTTTCGGGATCGTGTGCGTACCGTTCGGGAGGTGCTTGCGCCGATTGACGGTAGGTGGACGATGTGACGATGAGCCGCATCAAGCCCTTGATATTCCAGGCCTCCCGACCGCTCCCTGCCACTGGAGCCAGCGTCGCCTGTTGGAACTCGCATGCCAGCCAATCCAAGAGTTCCGGGTGTGACGGTGACTCTCCTTGGGAACCAAAGTCTTCCGCGGTTTTGACCAATCCGAGGCCAAAGATTGTTTGCCAGTAGCGATTGACGATGACACGGGCTGTCAGCGGATTGTCGGGGGACACCAACCAGCGGGCGAGTCCTAATCGGTTTGAAGGGGCGGTCGACGGAAATGGATGAAAACTCGCCGGGACGGCTGCGGTAACCTGTTCCCCGTGGGCGTCGTACTTTCCGCGAGTCAGGACGTGCGTCTCGCGTGGGGTATCCATTTCGCGCATGACCATCGTGGTGGGAATCGACGATTGCAGGGCGTTACTGTCTTGGTTGATCTGGTCCAATCGGGCAACGAGTGCGACCCAATTGGCATCCTGTCGACGGAAGTTGTCGGCCAATTGCGCCCTTTCTTCGTCCGAGCGGTCGCTTTCCGATTTGGTCAAGATCACGCGTATCTCCTCCGGAACGGTCGGCGACGCCTGCGAGGACAATTGTGCAACGGCCTCCTGTTCCCAAGCGGGTTGCTGCTTGCCGAGTTCGATTTCCAGCTTTGTTTTTTCTGCCGATGCTTGGCTGAGCTGCAGATTCAATTCGGATTGCCGGATCGTTTGTTCCGACGTAGGCAACGCGAGCTTCGGTTCGGAGTTGCCGGAACGTCCATCGAGACCCTCTTCCGGAACGTTGTTGAAGTATGCATAAAGCTGATAAAATTCGCGTTGGGAAATAGGATCGTATTTATGGTCGTGGCATTGTGCACATCCGATCGTCAGTCCGAGCCAGACCGCGCCTGTCGTGTTGACACGATCAACGATATAGGCATTTAGATATTCTTCGGGAATGGCCCCCCCTTCAAAGTTGATCATGTGGTTTCGGTTGAAGCCACTGGCGACTTGCTGGTCGAGCGTGGCAAATGGAAGCAGGTCGCCGGCGATCTGATAGACAGTAAAATCGTCAAACGGCAAATTGTCGTTGTAGGCGCGAATTACCCAGGCACGCCAGCGTGTCATGTCGCGGCCATTGTCCAAGTGATACCCGTTGGTGTCCGCAAACCGCGAGGCATCCAGCCAGTCAAGCGCCATGCGCTCCCCATAATGAGGTGAAGCGAGCAATCGATCGACAAGATGTTCGTACGCCTGGTCACTCTGGTCGGTTAGAAAGGCATCAATTTCCGTCAGGGTAGGGGGGAGTCCGGTGAGATCGAGCGTCAATCGTCGAATGAGCGTCTCGCGTGACGCCTCCGGCGTTGGCTGGAGGCCTTCGCGATGCATTTGATCGGCCACGAAATGGTCGATCGGATTGCGGGCCCAGTTAGAAAACGGGTCTGGTGGTGGTTGAGGACGTCGGGCCGCTAAGAACGACCAGTGCTGCCGGTATTCTGCTCCTTCGGTGATCCATCGAGCCAGTTTCTCTTTTTCCTCTGCGGTGAGCGGCTTCTTCATTTCCGCAGGTGGCATACGTTCCGCGTCGTCTTCGGAGAGGATTCTCCGGACCAATTCACTGGCCGATCGATCGCCTGGGACGATGGCAGTTGCTCCGGAAGGGAGCAACGACGTTGCCGATTCGCGTTGATCCAATCGCAGGTCCGCTTTCCGTTCCGCTGCGTCGGGGCCGTGGCAACGAAAACATCGATCCGACAGGATCGGGCGAATGTCGCGACTAAAGTCTATCTTGCGATTCCCCGATTCGGCGGCGAAGCCTGCCGTAAGAACGCACACGGTTGCCGACAAGCACAACAAGATTGCTCGTAGGATTGGATACATCGCGAGGGTCCTAGGCGTGGAGGTCCTGGGGACAAGGACCGTCTGTTTGGCAGGTTGCGGTCACTCCAGTCTAGTCCAGGTTACCGTTCCATTCTAGCGATCGACTCGCTTAGGAGGTGCCATGCCAAAAAAAATGGCGGCCAGCTTTTCGCTGGCCGCCATCGGAACCGATTTAAAGCATGTAATGTTTTGCAGTTTCAAGATCTATCGAGCCGCAAAACCTTGCAAGGAAACGACTAGCTGCGGCGACGCAGTAGGGCCAGTCCGGCCAAGCCGAGCATCGCGAACGACGATGGCTCGGGGACAGCGTTGAGAGGCTCGCCGTTGGGTACGACTGAGCCCGTCTTGATGCGAACGTAGTCCCACTCGACGTCCATAGCGGTACCGCCGTCTGATGCGCCAATATTGAGGATTGGATCATCTTGGCCTCCCATCAGGCTGCCGCCGGGACTTGAGTGAGTTACTGTCTTGACGAGGCCACCGTTGAGGTACATCGACATATATGGAAAGTCGTCGGTGTTATCAAAGTTGACCCGAACGGTCTGCCATTCATCTACCGGCCAAGCGCCAATAGGGTTTTCAGTGTTATAGCGGTTACCGTCGGCAAAAACTACTTCGAAACCCAGATCCGCATCAGCGGTGCCGTCTATAGTGCCGAATTGATGGCGAGTTCGCCCAATTGGGTCGGTGTTAGCCGCGTCTCCAGAGTTGTAGAACCAAGCGCCAGTTACCAAACCTTGACCTAGCGGTACCGCGTTCAAGAACTTAAACTTGTACTCGATTGTCCATTGCTGTTGATTAACGGTCGGGT
>JAQCHP010000078.1 GCA_027619595.1 Planctomycetota bacterium | reverse complement strand
TTCCGAACGACTTGTTCGGAAAATGATAGCAAAGCTAGAGCTCCCCGCCGGTCCGCCAGCCGGGCCCCACGGCCACAAAAAGCGCTAAAGCCCGGTGCACTGATGAACGCCGGCCAGGCCAACCGATACTAAACCATAGGACCATACTTGACCAAACTGACTAGGATTGAGATAATTAGCCATGAGTCGACAGCCAGCCTACTCGAGGACGTCTTCGAGAACGCCGAACCCCCATGCCGGCATGAGTTACACGGACGAGGTGCGGATGGGGCAAGCGTCGCCACCTATTGAACCTAGTATCATCAAGTTCCCATCGGCAACGGGTGCACGTCGTGACAAGAATGACTCACGAATCAACGATCGAATTGCGGAAGGCCGCGCCCTCGCACCGAGGAATGCTCAAATGACGCAGGAGTTGGCCGCAACTCCGGGCTCGCCCGAGTTTATCGCTGAATTGGCCGCTCGCTCCCAAGAACTTGAGGGTGCCAGTCCGACGGAAATTCTGCGGTGGGCAGCGGGCCGATATGCTCCCGGACTGACGATGGGAACTGCATTTGGTCCCGAAGGGATGTGCTTGATCCACATGCTGGCGCAGGTGGCTCCGCAGACGATCATCTTCAATTTGGAAACTGGCTATCAATTTCCGGAGACGCTTGCGTTGGTCGAACGGGTACACGAACGTTACGGCATTGCTATTCAACTGGAACGCCCCGAACAAACCGTGGAAGAATACGAAAAAATCCATGGCGGCCCACTGTACAAGATCAATCCCGATCAATGCTGCATGGATCGCAAGCTGCGGGTGCTGGAGCGAGTCGCCAAGGGCAAGTCCGCTTGGATCAGTGCGATTCGGCGTGACCAGAGTCCTGACCGATCGGTAGCTTCCATTGTTGGCTGGGACAAAAAGTTTGGCTTGGTCAAAGTGAATCCGCTTGTCAATTGGACTAAACAGGACGTATGGAAGTTGATCACTCAAGAAAACATCCCCTACAATCCCTTGCATGACCAGGGATACACCAGCATTGGCTGCTGGCCTTGCACCCGATCCGTGTTATTCGGAGAAGATGAGCGAGCGGGCCGCTGGAGCGGAACGGCGAAAACCGAATGTGGGCTCCATAAAGCGGATTGAGCCGATGAAACTAACGGCTCGCGCCGAATACGGATGCGTTGCAATTCTCGAATTGGCTGCACGCTACGAAAGCCAACAGTGCGTTCCGGTGCGAGAAATCGCCGACCGTCACGCTATCCCTGCTCCCTTCTTGATGCACATCCTATTGCAGCTCAAGGCGGTTGGGCTTGTGGAAAGCACTCGTGGATCGGCCGGCGGATATCGACTTACGCGCACTCCCAAGGAGATCTCTCTTTGGGATGTCCTGTCCAGTTTGGAATTAACAGAACCGCCGTCGGACCACGAACTCACGGCTGACACACACGATTCGGTGCTTGCCGCAGTCCGCGCTGCATGGGTTAAAGTGCACCGCAAACAGCGGGAGTTGTTGCTTCAAACCAACATGCAGCAACTGTTGGAAGATTCCCGAATCAGCGTGGAGCCGATGTACCACATTTAGTGGAGATGCAAATCTAGCGCGCATTAAAACAGGCGACTTGGTGTTCCGTCCCTTCCAAGCTCGGCATTTCGTTTCGGCACCGTTCTTGCACAATCGGGCATCGCGCCGAAAATGGGCATCCCTTATGGGACGCCTCGATTTGAATACTCAACGCCTCCGGGGCCACGCTTAACGAAATAGATGGATCCGGTACGGGAATCGACTTCAGGAGCATCTGCGTGTAGGGATGCAGGGGCGTCCGATACAGATTTTCCGACGGGGCAAGCTCCACGATCTTGCCCTGGTACATCACACCGATTCGATGCGCTAGGTGCCGAACGACCGCCAAGTCGTGCGAGACAAACAAGTACGCCAGTCCGAATTCCTGTTGCAGATCCTGCAACAGGTTGACAATCTGCGCCTGAATGGAGACATCCAATGCCGAAACAGGCTCGTCACAGCAAATGAGTTCTGGCTGCACGATGAGTGCGCGGGCGATTCCAATCCGCTGACGTTGCCCTCCCGAGAATTCATGGGGATATCGATTCAACACGCGGGGATTCAGCCCCACGCGGTGCAACACGTCCATCACACGCAGTTTGCGCTCGGCACGAGGATAACGACCAAAGTTATGCAGGGGCTCCGCCACAATTTGTCCCACCGTCATACGCGGATTGAGCGAGGAAAACGGATCTTGAAAGATCATCTGTATCTGTTGCCTCAGCGGGCGCATTGCACGTTCCGGCATCCGATCGATTCGCTGACCCTTCCAATACACTTGGCCGTTATGGATCGGTACCAGGCGGACGATCGCGCGCAGTGTGGTCGATTTACCACATCCCGATTCCCCAACGATCCCCAGCGTCTCACCCGCACGCACGTCGAAGCTAACTCCGGCGACGGCCGGAACCCCCATCGATTTCCACCCCCAACCGTCCCGATAGTGCACTTGTAGGTCTTCGACGGACAGGAGTGGCCCGCCGTCCACTGCCTGCACCGCGCCTGAATCGTCGCTGGGCCATTCACCGTGCTCAGATTCGGCCATCAAATTATGTCTCATGGCGTACATTCTCCGAATCGATCGTCCCAGGATCGACCCAACAGGCTACTTCCGTGCCGCCTTCGCTCAAATTTAATTGCGGCACTTCTTCGCTGCACCGTGCAATCCGATGCGTACAGCGCGGCGCAAAGGCACATCCCGGCGGGAGCGACACCAAATCGGGTGGCTGCCCCTCAATTGCCACCAAACGCGACTTGACCGCGTCAACACGCGGAATCGATGCCAATAACGCCCGTGTATAGGGATGGCGTGGATTGCTGAACAATTCCTGAACCGAGGCCATCTCCACGATTCGACCTGCATACATGACAACGACACGCTGGCAACGACTGGCAACGACCCCAAGATTGTGCGTAATCATGACAACGGCGGTACCTTCGCGAACCGCCAGTTCTTGAATTAGATCAAGGATCTGTGCCTGAATCGAAACGTCCAGCGCGGTGGTTGGCTCATCAGCGATTACCAGTTGGGGGCGACAAATAAGTGCCATGGCAACCAACACTCGCTGTCGCATGCCGCCGGAGAATTGATGCGGATAGTCATCGAACCGTTTGACCGCAGGCACGATCCCTACCCGCTCCAGCATGGCCAAAGCCTGCTCACGTGAATCGTGGGACGAACTGCCAAAGTGTCGACGGGGCATTTCAGCCAATTGCGTACCGATCGTTAAAAACGGATTCAGCGCCGTCATCGGATCCTGGAATACCATCCCAATCTGCCGACCACGAATGTCTTGCAAACGCCGTTCGGAGAGTGTCAACAAATCTTCCCCCCCAAACATCGCTCGGCCCCGCACGACGCGACCGGGTGGTGTTGGCAACAGTCCCAAGATTGCCAATTGAGTGGCCGACTTACCTGAACCTGACTCGCCCACAATCGCTAAAGTTTCCCCAGCGGACACCTGGAATGTTACGTCGTTCACCGCCGTCAGGACTCCGTACTGCGTACGAAACTCCACCTGTAAGTCGGCCACTTGCAGAATCGTGTTCTGTTTCAAATTGTTTCGCTCGACGGTCATGCAATCCCCACGTCGCTCAAAAAAAAGAATTCGCAACGTGCCCGTTGGTCTAGTGCTGCCTCAATCGTGGATCAAGAGCATCGCGTAATCCGTCCCCCAAAAAATTCAAGGCCAGCAGCGTCATTGATAATGTTAGGCCCGGAAAAAAAACTAGCCACCAGTAGCTACGTAGTGGAGTTATCGCCTGAATTCCGTCGTTCGCCAGGATCCCCCACGAGACGTTCGGTGGCTCCACGCCCAACCCCAAAAACGACAGGAACGCCTCAAAGAGAATAATACTCGGAATCATCAGCGTGAGATAAACAATCACAATGCTGATTAAATTGGGCAACAGGTGAAACAAGATAATCCGTACGTGCCCGGCACCTAACACACGTGCCGCTTCCACAAACGGTTCATTGCGCAGCGAAATGACTTGTCCTCGTACCACACGCGCCATGGTAAGCCAATAAATGGCGCCAATTAGCAGGTAAAAAATCGCAATGCGTTCGATACCGTGGCGTTGCAGTTCCGCGCGAATTTCTTCCTTTCCCAATACCGTGATAGCAAAAATGACAACGAATATGAACGGAATTGACGACAACACATCTACGAATCGCATCATCATTGCATCGACGAATCCGCCAAAATACCCCGCGATGGCACCGTAGAATACTCCTATCACTAGCGACACACATCCGGCGATGGCACCGACACTGAGCGAGACCCGCGTACCCCACAGCAAGCGCGAGAGCACATCGCGACCGAGTTGATCCGTACCGCACCAGGAAGGCAGACACCAGTCGCCGAAACAGCGCAGTCGGCACCTCACGAGCACGTAGTCCACAGGCCGCAAATCATGCCATAAACGAAGGAAAGGGTGCATCACCTCAACCTTTGCACCGACAGTCGAATGACGCAGAAGTTCATCATATCGCCGCAGTGCGACACTCAGCGGTATCGTTCCCCCGGGCCCATCAATTTCGATTCTTCCGCCTTTCCAACTGGGCGGTAGTAACTGACGATTCGCAGCGCCCGACCCTAAATATTGGCGTTGGGGCGAATCGAGTGGTAGCAGCGGCGTTAGCACCGCTAACACCGATAGACACAGCAGAAACATTGCCGATATCCAGGCAGCACGATTTCGTCGGAGCCGGGTCCATGCATCGCGCGACAGCGAAGTACCGCGCATCGCGCGAGCTTCCGCCAGCATGTGACCGTAGCTCTTTGTCTCGTCGATCCGCGGCAATTCCCACATTCGGCCCGCCCATGTACTCGCGACTCTAAAAGGTCTGATCAATTGTCTCGACTTCGCACCTACTGCCCAGGAGTCGTTACTCACCGATTTTCACTCTTGGATCGAGCAAAACATAGGAAATATCGACGATCAGCATCATTACCGACAACAAGAGTGTATATACCAGCACGGCCCCCATCGCCAGAGTAAAGTCCCTTTGTAGGGCAGCGTCGACAAAATGGCTGCCCATACCTGGCAAGGCAAATACCTTCTCTAACACCAAGGATCCGGTCAATATCCCAGCAGTTGTGGGGCCCAAGTACGAAACCACTGGCAACATCGCCCCACGCAATGCGTGTCGAACCAGAATTGCCGAAGACCTCAATCCCTTAGCCCTTGCTAGGCGAATGTAGTCCTGTCCCAATACTTCCAACATTCCCGTTCGGGTAAGGCGGGCAATATAAGCCGCAAACGGCGCCGCCAAGCATGCGCTGGGTAACACCAACTGCCGCCAGGTCCCCCACCCTCCCGCGGGAAAAACGGGCACGACAAACACAAAAACAAGAATACACAAACTAGCCAACACAAAATTGGGGACGGCGATTCCCAGGGTCGCCAATAGCATCACCCATCGATCGACACTTCGACCTCGATAGGCAGCCGACAGAACGCCCGCCGGCACACCTAGTCCCAGCGCGCCAAGCAGTGCAAAAACACCGAGCGCGGACGATACCACGAAGCCCTGTCCAAGAATTTCATTGACGGAGTAGTCGGCAATGGTAAAGCTTGGCCCCAGGTCGCCGCGTGCTGTCCGAAAAAGATGCTCCCAGTATTGCTGCGGCAGAGGCAAGTCCATCCGGAATCTCGCAATGAGATTTCGGCGGATCTCAGGGCTGACATTGCGGTCCAGTTGAAATGGACCTCCCGGTACCAACCGCATTAAGAAGAACGTCGCGGTAAACACCAACCACAACGTCGCGCACGACCAAAGAACGCGTTGGACGACGAACCAAGTCAGAGTTCTCAACATTTAGGTATCCGGTACGAACTGCAGTTAGCATCAGCGACGGCGTCGCAACAGATGCAATGGATGGACGTCGAGAAGGTTTTCGCTGAATCCGGAAAAGTCTGCCCGTACGAGATTTTTCGACGCATAAAAATAGATGGGAAGAATGGGGAGCTCCGCCATGAGTATTCGCTCCGCTTCCGCCAAAAGCTCAAGCCGACGCTGTGGATCGAGTTCCTGCTGAGAACCGGCCAATGCCTCGTCATATCGCAAATTCCCCCAACCAGTCATATTATTGGGTCCCTGAGTTACGAACATGTCGAGGAACGTATTGGGGTCCGGATAGTCACCGATCCAGGCGGCACGCGAAATTTCGTATTTCTGGCTTTGCGTATCGTCCAAATAGACTTTCCACTCACGATTCCGCAAATCAACGTGGATGCCGAGATTTTGATTCCATTGCTGTTGAACAACCTCGGCAATTGTGCGATGACTCTCACTTGTGTTGTAGAGAATCTCCAGGCGTGGAAATCCGCGTCCGCCGGCATATCCCGCGTCTGCTAACAATTGTTGAGCCGCAGCAACATCATAGTCGTCGCACAGCGGAGCTTGATAGTCGGACAGACCTGGCGGAACCAGGGATCTCGCCGCAACTTCTCCAGCTCGCGTAACGCTCTCGCAGATTTGTTGCTTATTGAGTGCTTGATTCAGCGCACGACGAACTTGCACATTATCCAAAGGTGGCTTGTTGACATTGAGTCGAAAGAAATAGGTTCCTAAGCGAACTCCGCCATGCCAGTCCGACCTTTGTCGCAAGTCCGGAATTGCCGTTTGCGGCGGATCGTCGATCCAATCCAGTTGTCCATTCAGGTACATGTTCAACATCGTCGTTTGCGATGACAACGCTAGAGCGTCGATCGTGTTGAGGGCTACTTCTTTCGCGTTCCAGTAGGTAGGACTCTTTTGAAGTCGAATTCGGTCGCGAATTCGACGAAACGCGATCGAATACGGCCCATTTGTCACGAGGTGTTCGGGACGAGTCCACGCCGGATAGCCAAACCGTTCTACGGATGGGCGATGAACTGGATACAGAACGTAGAATCCACACAACTCGAGAAAGTACGCCGTCGGATGATCAAGTCGCACCTCAAAAGTATTCGCATCGATGGCGCGAATGCCAACCGACGAGTCAAAATGAGGCAAGATGTGAAGACATTCCTCCGTTGGGTGATGGCCCTCTAGGGGACCGCCCATGTCGTCGGCCAAGGCGTCCTGCTTGGCAAACACGCGACGTTCTCCTGCGGCAGCCCAATCGATCTGGGGGGTGCTGTGTGGTTCGTCATCATTCCGAACCACTGGCACGATGTCTACCTCGAACTTGCATCGTCGGTGCCATTCGGCGAGCTTCTCGTCTTGTTCAGCGCGCCTCAGTCCCTCCATGGCAGGGCGAGGCGCTTCAATGCGTCGACGCACAACGCCATACAGCATGGTTCCCGTCGGAAATGGGTCATAGGGACGCAGACGGTCCGGCAATTCCACTTCGACTCGGTCGCCCGGACCGACTTGCGACGTATTAAACGCCTTCGCGCCAGACACATAACTCGTCAGCTGATAGACATACTGGTTCGCGGTATCGGGATGCAAGAATCGCTTCCAGGACCACACAAAATCGTGTGCCGTCACTCGACTCCCATCCGACCAGCGTGCTGACGGTCGGATGTGAAATGTGTAAGTCAACCCGTCCGCAGACCGGTCATACCTCTCTGCCATGGCCGGTTGGGGTACCATCCGGTTGGGGTCACCATCCGGTTGGTATCCAGGTAGCGTATGCGCTGGTAAATTGCGATACAGACCCTCAAATACCGCATTGATGATCCGCCCTTCCGGATGCCCCGTTACGATCGCTGGATCGATACTCTTGATATCGGCCCCGTTGGCAAAGCTGAATTCGGCCGGTGCCAGCGTCCCTACCCGTAAAGCAGACCAAAATAAGCCCAAGAATCCGATCGATGTGACGAGCAGAAACCATGGCCGCCGAGTCAAATACATATCCTCATTCCTGATTGTTCGAGCTTCCGACAGAAATCCAATGTAACGTAAGTCTCCGTATATTGACAACGCAAACCACCCAAGACTCGATTCGTTCGACGCGTTAATCTAGGTTGGTGTTGGTTCCAGCCCACAAACCTGCCTGAGATCGAAACATGAACGAGTTTCGGCATATACGACATCAACCGCCGAGCCAGTTGACCAAACCGCGTGAGTTGGTTTTGGCCGTGCCCAAAATGCAAAGCAACGTGAATCTAGCACGTATTGTGCGCGTCGCCGGGTGCTGCGGCCTAACGCACATGCTCGTGGAGGGGAATCCCAAGATTGACGCAACCATCGCGCGCGATAGTTTGCAGCAAATTACCATCGAGAACCATCGTACACTTCTGCCGGCATTGCGACGCTGGCGAGAATCGGGACGACCCTTGGTCGGCTTGGAACAAGCAGAAGGTTCGATCAGCTTGCACGAATTCCGCTTTCCTCGCCAGGCGGTATTGGTCGTCGGACATGAACGCTTGGGGCTCGACGGCGACCTGTTGTCCCAAATGGATCACGTGGTGGAAATCCCCATCTATGGACGCCCATTTAGCTATAATGTCGCCACGGCGACCGCCATGGCACTCTACGAATACTGCCGCCAATACCCAGAAGGTTAGTCTGTCGTCGAAAACAGAATTCGACTCAGGTGGAGACATTGTGGGGTTGCCGTGCCTTGTCCATCCGGGGCAACAGAAATAAACTGGCGGGTTTGGTACGCCAAGATACGATTAAGAGGAGTCCGCTGTGCCCGCCACGTGCGTAATTGGTCTGCAATGGGGTGATGAAGCCAAGGGAAAGCTGGTGGATCTCCTGACGGCGGATTTCGACGTCATTGTACGTTATCAAGGCGGTGCCAACGCTGGACATACGGTGGTCGTCGATGGTCAGACCTACAAACTGCACTTAATTCCCAGCGGGATTTTGAACCCAGCCGTCAAGAATGTGATTGCGGCGGGGGTGGTCCTGAATCCCGAAACGCTGCTCGCGGAAATCGAAGGACTGGAAAAACGTGGTGTGGCGGTGCAGTCGAACCTGCTGCTGAGTAGCCGTGCCCACGTCGTGTTTCCCTGGCACGTAGAAGAAGATCGGCTGCAGAGTTCCCGTAGTGTACAGGGCGAACAAATCGGCACGACGCTTCGCGGCATCGGGCCGTGCTATCGCGATAAAGTCGGCCGACTTTACGCGGTTCGCTTGGGCGATCTTGGCCGAGCTGATTTTCGCGATATTGTCGCCCGAATTACTGCCGCAAAAAACGATTATTTTGCCGCGATCCGAGGGAGCGAAACATCGGTCCCGCTCGATCCTGACGCCATTCATGCGCAATATCAGCAGTATGCCCATCGATTGCAGCCGCTGATGGTTGATTCGACGGCGTTCCTACTCGACAACGCCGAAGCTGGAAAAAGAATTCTCCTGGAAGGAGCGCAGGGGGCTCTCTTGGACATCGACCACGGCACTTTCCCATTTGTCACAAGCAGCAATAGTTCCGGTGTCGGAGTCTCTTCAGGGTCCGGACTTCCCGGACGTTGGGTCGAGCGTGTGTTGGGCGTCATGAAGTGTTATTCCACTCGCGTCGGCGGGGGTCCGTTCCCAACCGAACAAGACAACGAAACCGGCGCGCATATCCGAAAGTTAGGCAATGAATTCGGCACTACAACCGGTCGTCCCCGCCGATGCGGTTGGTTTGATGCCGTCGCAGTCCGTTATTCGGCGCGACTCAGTGGCGTGGACTCCTTAGCGGTCATGATGATTGATGTGTTGAGTGAATTACCAGAAATTAAGGTCTGCACTGCCTACGAGATCGACGGCGAGCGAGTCACCCAGTTCCCCGCACACGCCGATGACTTACGACGTGCAAAGCCTGTCTACGAATCGATAGCAGGATGGCAAAAGGATGTGCGCAACGTGCGGCGATTGGCGGACTTGCCATCCCCCGCGCGGGCCTATCTCGACCGACTGTCGGAATTACTCCAACGGCCCGTGGGAATCGTGTCCGTAGGACCGGGACGAGAACAGACGATCATCGCCCACTCCGATTGGGACTGCCTCGTCGAGCGGGGACTAGCTCGTCGAGCGAATTGAAAAAGCGGTACGAAATCCCCGGAAACAAGTCGCGGTGGGTGTCCGCCAGGAAATCACGTTGGCGCCGCTTCACGGCCGATTGCCCCTAGGCGCAGCCCGCGAAGAAGGAGGATTGTCCATGCCCGACCCGCTAGAAACCATCCCTTGGCAACCACCGTCCGTGCTGCCACGACACATCGCCGTCATTATGGACGGTAATGGCAGATGGGCACAAAAGCAGGATCGACCCCGTATCGAGGGACATCGCCACGGAGTGGCCAGCGTCCGCCGTACGGTCGAGGAATGCGTTCGCCTGAATATCGCTCAGCTAACACTTTATTGTCTCTCCAGCGAAAACTGGAAACGGCCACAGCTTGAGCTCGACTTCCTCATGCATCTCTTAGAACAATATATGATCGAGGAACGCAGTTTGTTGATGCAGCAAGGGGTACGTGTATCCGTAATTGGCCGTCGCGACGGTATCCCCGATAGCGTCATGGGGGAAATTGAAACAACGATCGAGATGACGTCTCGCAATGACCGTACACGACTTTGCTTGGCAATTAACTACGGCGGAAGGAGCGAACTTGTCGATGCCGTGCGAACCATCGCACGGCAAGTACGTGACAATCGACTTGATCCGGATAGCATTGATGAACAAGTCATTGCACAAAGCTTGTATACGGCGAATATGCCCGATCCGGATCTATTGATTCGAACCGCCGGAGAAATGCGAATTAGTAATTTCCTGCTGTGGCAGATCAGCTACGCCGAATTGTGGGTGACCGAAAAGACATGGCCCGAATTCGAGGTATCGGATTTACAAGCAGCGCTCGTCGAATATGCCAAAAGAGAGCGGCGTTTCGGTGGTTTGAGCGAAGGCCCCTAAGGGAGTACCTCGATCGTGCTTTGGCGTAGGCTAGTCGGGGCGGCATTGGTCGTCCCACCGATCTTGTTGTTGTTCTGGTGCGAATCGCATTTATTGCAGAATTGGCCCGGTGCCTTTCTGCTGCCCCTAGCGCTATTGGCCGCCTTTACGGCCGCCAGTGAAGCCGTTTCGTGGTTGCAAAAACGCGACTTGCCGGTGATGCCCTGGAGCGTCTGCATTGCCTGCCCGCTGGTGATTGGCACGGCGTATTTTTCGGCCGTCTGGTATCGCAACATTGCGATGGGTGCGATGGGAGCGATCCTGGCAATCGCGGGCGTCATGATGTTCTTGTTCCTAGATTGCATGCGGCGCTATGCCTTTCCGCAACGCTGGTTGTCAACTTTGTCACATTCGCTGTTTGTCGTTGTCTATTTATCCGTTCCCATTTCCATGCTGATCTTGCTGCGACTTATTGAACCAGATCGGCGGGGTCTGTTGGCTATTTTCTCGCTCCTGCTGGTCGTGAAGATGTCGGACGTCGGCGCCTTTTTCGCCGGTCGGAATTTTGGCCGCAGAAAACTTGCTCCGCTGTTGAGCCCCGCCAAAACCGTCGCTGGAGCCATCGGGGGCATGGCGATGGGGGCCACCACTGCGGTACTGTCCCTCGGCTACCTTAGTTCTTGGGTCGCGCCCGATGAAGCGACGCCACCGTGGATATCGGCCGCCGGATTTGGAGTCAGCGTAACCTTGGCCGGGATGTTAGGGGACCTGTCGGAGTCCCTCCTCAAGCGCGACCTGCAAATCAAGGATTCAGGCAGCTGGATCCCGGGCCTCGGAGGGGCAATGGACCTGCTGGACTCGGTCCTGTTTGCTGCCCCCGTCGGCTTCTTGTGGTGGTACGCCGGATGGCTTTAGGCAGCCGGCAACGATGCGAACGAGTGTCCCTGCCGCCCGCTTTATCCTCCTAAGCCTTCTGCCGGCAGCCACTTACCGATGAATTTTCACCCCGGGTTGGCGGAAGCCGCCCCCGGGGTGATATACTTGCAACTGACGGTAGCATTAATACTTTAAAAAACCGTCGACCAACGTCTCCTGGCCTCTCTGGATGGAATGGATGCGACGCACTCCCTTGCCAATCGGCCATACGAGATATTTTGCGGCGCAATCCGTGCCGTAGTCGGAATGAGCGAAGCCACAATCAATTTGGTGGGTACCGAACTCCTGTTGTCGCTTTTTGGCGCTCGGGACCAGCATCTTCGGCAGATCCGCGAGGCGTTGCAGGTAGACATAACTCACCGCGACGGCACGATCCGCGTGCAGGGTCTAGCGGACTCAGTGGTGCGCGCGACCGAAGTCCTGGAACAACTCAAGGCTTTGGCGGAGCGCCAGGGAGTCCTGTCGTCCAACGATGTCGACGCAGCCCTGGGCAATGCATCCAATCATGCGACCACGATCCACGAACCGCCGATCGCCACGGCCACAGCCGGACGCCACGTTCGTCCGCGCACGAGTGGCCAGCATGCCTACGTCAACGCCATGCGAAATCATATGCTGACGTTCGCTGTGGGACCCGCCGGGACCGGCAAGACCTACCTCGCTGTCGCGCTGGCCGTAGAAGCTCTTACAACACACTTGATTCGCAAGATTTGCTTGGTGCGGCCGGCTGTTGAAGCCGGAGAACGTTTGGGTTTCTTACCCGGCGACCTGCAGGCAAAAATCCATCCCTATTTACGACCGCTGCTCGACGCCTTGAACGAAACGATGGACTACGAACAAGCACGCCAACGTATGGACCTGGATATCATCGAGGTCGCGCCGCTGGCCTATATGCGCGGACGGACGCTCAACGATGCCTTCATCATTCTGGACGAAGCACAAAACACAACCGTCGCTCAAATGAAAATGTTCCTCACACGCATGGGGACCGGTTCGCGGATTGTCGTAGCCGGAGATCCCACGCAGGTAGATCTCCCCCCCAATACATGCAGTGGCCTGAGCGACGCGATCTCCCGACTGCAGGGCATCAAGGGAATTGCTACGGTGCGACTCAACAAGGCTGATATAGTGCGCCATCGGTTGGTGCAAGAAATTGTCCAAGCGTACGACGAGGCAGAACGATAACGCTATACCCGACTTCACGGTCTGGCACAATCTGACAAGAATCTTATGTCTTTAGGAAATCATACGCGAAACCGTTCGGATCGAGTCGCGTCGTTTCGACTGCCACCCGGCAGCTTCGAACGAACTTGGCGAACACTTCGTCGCAGCGACGTTTCACTGCGAGTACTCGTCTGTTTCTTGACGACTCTAGTCCTCTGGGGAATCACAGAAAGCTGGATGCCTCAGCTCGGTTACCGCACGGGCGATATTCCTGCCCGCGACATTGTCGCACGCGTTGGCTTTCGTGTCCCCGACGAAGCCCGTCGCGAGGAACAAATCGCGCAGGCGCGACAGAGCGTCGAACACGTATACCGCCATGACCCGCAACCCTTGGCCGAAATTCGCCAAGATCTCAAGGGTAAAATATTTCAGCTCTTGGACTCACGGCATGATTTCCCCAATGTACAAGCACTGTGGGCAGAGTTCCTGCCCGCAGACGGCACCGTACCGGAAATCGAAGAACAGCGAACTCAATTCGAAACCTTTCTTGGCCAATTAGAAAACGACCGTGATCTCGATTCGTTCGACCAACAGATTACTGCCGCGCTGGCTGACTTTGAACGTATTGGACTGCTAAAGAAGCTCGACCGCCACGAGGGCCGGAAGACCGAAATTCGCATCTATCGCGGTGATGACCCGACACAGTCATCTCGGGTGCCGGTTCCGGAAGTGCTCATTCCCGATGTGACGGTCCGCACAAAGTTGCTCGAAAAACTCAAGCAACAACTTGGAAATGCTGTCCTGGCCGAACATTTGTTCGGTTGGCTCAGCAAGCACCTCCCCGAAACATTGCACTTTGACGGTCCAGCAACCGACATAGCCAAACGCGAAGCAGTCCAACGCGTGCCACCGGCGTTTCGCGAGTATAGCGCTGATGACGTAATTGCCAAACGCGGAAGCATTCTGACAAGTGTTGAACTGCTCAACGCCGAGCATCGGCGATACATCGGTGAGTTAGGAAATTGGTGGCGATTCTATTTTGGCATTGCCAGGTGGGGACTGTTCGCTTCCCTCTTTTTGGTATGCGCCGCCTATATCTACTTTCGCGGTCCGCGCAAGATATTGGAATGGAAACATTTCTTGAGCGCATTGACGCTGGTGGTAATCACTGTATTGATTGCCTACTGGGGCGTGCGTATTTCGCAAGCGGAAATTATTCCGTGCCTCCTCCTAGCGATGACGTTGGTGATTGTCTACCAACAGGAAGTGGCGTTAGTCGTTTCAGCATCCCTTGCCTTGGCCGTCACACTCTGCCATGGTCAGGGATTGCCGGAATACGTTACCATGCTCACGACGATCGCCACCGCACTCCTCCTACTTCGGCGAATACGAACCCGCACTCGACTTATCTACATTGGTTTGGCTGCTGGGACGATGGCCTTCATGACAACATTCGGCGTCCAGATCTCATTGGGCGCCAGCCACTTGCAAGGTTTGCTGGAAAAAGCCTGTTGGCAAGGGATGTACGCCTCGCTGGCTGGGCTACTCATTACGGCCCTGCTGCCCTTCATCGAGCAATGGTTTGACGTCCAGACAGACCTTAGCTTGCTCGAATTAGGAGATGTTTCACACCCGCTGTTGCAGGAATTGCTTCGTCGAGCACCAGGCACCTACAATCATTCGATCAACGTAGCATCCCTCGCAGAAGCGGCTGCCGACTCCATCGGCGCTAACGGGTTACTCGTACGGGTTGGCGCCTACTATCACGATATTGGCAAGATGATGAAACCGGCATATTTCGTAGAAAATCAGCTAGGGTCGCGTAATCGGCACGACACGTTGCCCCCGACGATGAGTACGCTTGTGATTATTGCACACGTCAAGGACGGCGCCGATTTGGCACGCAAGAATCACCTGCCGGTGGCGATTACTGATTTTATTCAACAGCATCATGGAACAACGTTGGTGGAGTATTTTTATCGGCAAGCAACGAACCAACTCGACGAAACCGATCCCTATGCCGTAGAAGTCGACGAAGGAAGTTACCGTTATCCGGGACCAAAACCGCAAACCCGTGAAGCGGCCGTATTGATGCTGTCCGACGCGGTAGAAAGCGCCGCTCGATCACTTCAGGACCCCGGTCCATCACGCATCGAGAGCTTGGTCGATCAGTTGGCCATGAACCGCCTGATGGACGGTCAATTTGACGACTGTGGGCTTACGTTGCAAGAACTACGAACCGTCCAAGAGAGCCTTACGAAGTCGCTGTCGGCCGTCTATCATGGACGAATAAAATATTCCGACGCCCAGCCTGCCTAAAGTCTCGATGCAAGAGATGGACGATCTCGCCAATTCCGAATATGAAATCTCCGTAGCAAATTGTCAGTCCGAGACTCCGATCGACGAGGACCGTTTGCTACAGGCTGTGAATTGCGTGCTCCGGGGAGAACAAATTCTGCGAGCCGAAATCAGCGTGGCCATCGTCGATGACGAAAAAATGCATGAATTGAATCGTCAGTACCTGGACCATGACTATCCCACCGACGTATTGTCGTTTTCGCTGGGAAATGATCCCGAATTCTTGGAAGGCGAAATTATCGCGAGCTCGGATACCGCAGTGCGTATGGCTCGGGAATACGGATGGGAGGTCATGGAGGAAGTTTGCCTGTACCTAATCCACGGTGTATTGCACCTTGTGGGCTACGACGATTCGACTGCGGATGAACAAATCCAAATGCGAGTTCTGGAGAACCAATACCTCGCACAAATGGGAATCTTCCGTAGTGATACCAACAAGGACGTTTCCCCGTGACTCCCACACCCGCAGTCGCAATTACGTTGATTGCACTCGCAGTAACCACCTTCGCGGCGGCGATCGCCAGAATTCTACGCGACGTGTCGTGGCATTCGCTGGCCCACTATTGCCGCGCCAATCACCGCGAACAACGACTCGAAGAAATCTACGAGCAAGAATCCAGAGTCTTGTTGGGCATGGAAACTCTGGAACTGCTGGCCACACTCTCCACGGTCACTGCCGGCTACAACTGGTGGGAATCCGTCCCCCACGAACATGCTTTATCTTGGAGCCTGGCGCCGTGCCTATTGGGCGTAGTCGTGATGCTGGCGGCCACGATCTGGATCCCACAAGCGGTATCTCGCTGGTGGGGGATTTTTATCCTGACTTGGACTTGGCCAGTTTGCAAGGCGGTTGGTCGAGCCCTGTTGCCATTGGCCGCCGCAGCCGATCTGCTAACGCATGTCGCCGGTCGCCTTCAAGGTCAAGGACTCACGTTTCCCACAAAACATGAGCGTGAAAAGGTTCTTGAAAACGAAATTCGTTCCATCGTCCGCGAAGGAATTCGGGATGGGCTATTTCAACGAGATGCGTTAGACATGATTGAAGGGGTCATGCTGCTCGATGACAATCGTGTCAACGGTATCATGACACCACGTTCGGAAATGGATACGCTCAACGCCTCCATGAGTTGGAACGAAATGCTCGCAGCGGTCAGTGAGTTCCAGAGGACTCGGATTCCCGTACTGGAAGGACCTGAAGCAGAAGATCTTGTCGGCGTGCTGTATGTCAAAGACCTACTGTTCGAAATGAGCCGGCAAGATACCCAATCTCGACGTCATTGGCGAGAGCTACTGCGGCCCATTTGGTATGTACCCGCGACACAACCCGTGGATGAACTGCTCAAGCAATTTTTGCATGACCGTAGTCACCTGGCCATGGTACGCGACGAATTCGGAAATGTGGTTGGGTTGGTCACGATCGAAGATGCGTTGGAGGAAATCGTTGGAGAAATTGTCGACGAATCGGACGAAGCCGTCGACGGTCCCGACGATAACGACATTTGTGAAATCAACGACCATACATTCGAGATATCGGCTCGACTTTCGATCACCGATGTAAACGACCGTTTGGGCATGCACCTACCTGAAAATCAGGACTTCGATACAGTAGCTGGCTTTATCCTGAGAAAGTTAGGACGGATCCCCAAACTAGGCGAGCGTTTAGATTGGGAACAGTTCAAAATCACAGTCATCAAATCGAACCCACGGCAAATCGAGCGACTTCGATTTGAACGAACAAAGCAGCTTCAACGAAGGGAGCCTGCCCAGGCGTCAGCGACCGATTAAATCGAGAAATTCTTGTTCCGACAGCACCGGTACACTAAGTTCCTGGGCCTTCGTGAGCTTACTGCCCGCTTTTTCACCGGCGATGACATAGTCGGTCTTTTTCGACACGCTGCTGGCTGACCGCCCCCCATACTGGTCGATCAACTGTTCGATCGCCTCGCGTGACATGCTGGGCAGAGTCCCGGTAACAACAAACGTCTTTCCAGATACTAAGCCGCCCGCGACTGCGTCAGGGATTGGCTTAGTCGACGTAGGCTCCGTCATCACAACCCCACAATCACGTAGATCTTCCACGACTGCCTTGCCCCGTGGACTCTGCAGGAATTGGTACACACTTGCAGCGATCGTCGGACCGATTTCTTGAATCGTGGCAAGCGCCTGTTCGGACGCCTCTTGCAACGATTCGATCGATTCAAATTGTCGTGCCAGAACAAGCGCCCCACGCAAACCCACATGTCGGATCGACAATCCGTTGAGCAGTCTCGAAAGACCTCGGGACTTGCTATCGGCGATCGCCAGCAATAAATTATCGGCCGACTTACTGCCCATGCGATCTAACTCGACCAATTGTTCCTTGCTCAGCCGATACAGATCTCCTAGGCGCTTGACGATCCCTTTCCCAACGAGTTGGTCCACCAATTTGTCGCCCAGACCTTCGATATCCATCGCCGACCGCGAGGCAAAATAACGAACCTGTTCCTTAAACTGCGCAGGACAGTCGGGATTCTTGCAGCGAATATAGGAGCCTCCTTCATCTCGCTCAAGCTCCGCATCACACGACGGACAACGCGTTGGAAATTGATAGGCTGGTAGGTCGACTGTCCTTAAATGTTTTTCCACTCGAACGATGTGGGGAATAATCTTGCCAGCCTTTTCGACAATGACATAATCACCAACGCGGACATCTTTGCGTTGAATCTCGTCAACATTATGTAAACTCGCCCGACTGACCACAGTTCCAGCAAGTTGCACCGGCTGAAGTTCAGCCACGGGAGTCACGGTTCCTGCTTTTCCGATCTGCACCGATATTGCCTGCACGACCGTCATCGCTTCGTACTTCTCGAACTTGTAAGCGATCAGCCAACGTGGACTTTTGGACGTACTTCCCAATCGCTGTTGTTGTTCGAATCGGTTAACTTTGAGCACTAAACCGTCGACCTCGAAGTCAAATCCGTGAAGTCGTCCAATGAGTTCCTCGCAATAAGCCAGCGCCGCGTCCAGGGACTCGAGGCATCGAACCCCTGGCGCACTAGGAATTCCATAACCGCGGATTTCTTGCAAAAACTCCATCTGCGTATTGGCCGAGATCCCCTCCAACGATCCTCGGCCGTGACAAAACAAATGCAGCCGCCGTTGAGCACATTCACGCGCATCGAGTAACCGAATGCTGCCTGCTGTTACATTGCGTGTGTTGGCAAACGTTGATTCACCGCGTTCTTCTTGTCGCTGGTTGAGCGTTACCAAATCGGAGTTTCGCATGTAGATTTCACCACGAACCTCGAGGAACTCCGGCGGGTTACCCTCCAATCGTAAGGGGAGATCGACTAAGGTCCTTACGTTGTGGGTAATGTCGTCGCCCGTGCTCCCATCTCCCCGTGTTACTCCGCGCACTAGAGTGCCCCGCTCGTAAACCAAGGACACCGCCGCTCCATCGATCTTCGGTTCCACAACCCATTCTATCGGTTCGCCACGGAGCAGCTTATGGAGACGCTCGGCATATTCACGAACTTCAGCTACGCTATACGTGTTGTCAATGGACATCATGGGAGTCAAGTGATGCGCCGACTGTAAATGGCTCACCGGTTGCTCACCAACACGTTGCGTGGGGCTATCCGCCTTTACAAGGTCGGGATGTTGCCGCTCCAGGTCTAACAGTCGGCGCAACAGGCGATCGTATTCCAGGTCGGAAATCTCGGGTGCGGCGTCCACGTAGTAGCGCCGGTCGTGATAGCGAATTTCCCGCCGCAGACGCTCAACTTCTTCGATTGCGGAACTCATTTTTCCACCTGGGTCGCGTTGAAAGGACCCGAATGTAGGGCCCCAATCCTTAACAAGTGCTGAGCTAGGACGAATTTCGTCGCGCGGCCCGCGATTCCCAGTAACTATCGGTTCCAATCGCAGCAAACGTCCCAATCGCGAGAACGGCCAATTCCGCCAGCATCCATGTCATTCCATACCGTTTCATCATCCGATCAAACGGATGTTCTTGAGAGTCCACCGGGACTACCAAACCGACCGCTACGTTGGACGAACTCGCTTTCGCGCCCATCCAATCGGGACTTCCGTGAGTTTCACGCAAAGCCATCATTCCAAACGCTATGGCCGTCACTGTAAACAGCGTGCCCGCCACCATCAGAAGGGCGTAAAATGGATTGACGATGCGCATTTGCGTGGTAATTCCCAGAGATTCCGCGGCCGCAATTTTTCTATGTACGTCCAGAATACAACGGACGAATCGCTTTGACCACCGGAAATGGGCAACCGCAGTGGCCAAAACGAACATGATCCCATACGATGGCGGCGACAGAAAGGGCGGCCCTGCTCCCTGTGTAATTTGCGACATGGCCCGGTCCGTCACGCTAGCGCCCGATTCTGCAACATGTGGGGTAGAGAGGTTTGCTTTGGATGTCCCACCTATCGAACTGCGAGGTGTGCAAGTCCACAACTTGCAGCGAATCGACGTGGACATACCACGTAACCAATTGGTCGCGGTGTGTGGCGTCAGTGGAAGCGGCAAGACAAGCCTGGCACTGGACACGCTGTACGCCGAAGGGCAACGACGCTACGTCGAAAGTTTTTCGGTCTATACCCGGCAATTCTTGGAACAGATGGAAAAGCCGGAAGCGGATCGAATCTCCGGAATTCCCGCTTCCATTGCAGTTACCCGCGGCTACGCACGCGGATCGAGTCGAGCCACGGTCGGCACGGCAACCGAACTCGTCGACTACCTGCGTCTCCTTTTCTCGCGAATGGCCGAATTGCGGTGCCCTCAGTGTGGCAATACGGTCCAGCGACATTCCGCCGCATCGATTTCCATGCGGGTTGCCGAGTTGCCCCAGAATATTCGCTTCCAGGTAGCCTTTCCCGTACCGATCCCGGCTGAGGGCTGGACCGACGAAAGCTGGAGCGGATCACTTCAACAGCTCCAGGAACAAGGGTTCCTCCGTATTCTCTGCCACGGCCGCATGTACAATTTCCCGGACCAGCCATCAGAACCTGACCCAGCCGCGATGGTCGTGGTTGATCGATTAAAGACGGGCGAGTACGCACCGAAAAGACTCTATGACTCCTTGGAGACTGCATTACAGCATGGACTTCGACAATGCAGTATCTTCGTAGACTCCGAATTACGTGACCATCGATCATCGGAACAACACGACACGGAAAGTAATTCGATGCGAGGGGCGACCCCCCACTCGGTCGATGGAAAAATCTGGTATCGCCTAGCTTTCAGTCAATCTTTGTCGTGCGCAAGATGCGAAATCGAGTTTCTCGTTCCGGAACCCAAACTTTTTAGTTTCAACAGCCCATGGGGCGCCTGCCCGACCTGCGAAGGGTTCGGCAGACTACTCGATTTGGACATGGAATTGGTGGTTCCTAATCCCCTGAAATCGCTGCGAGACGGCGCCATCGCACCATGGAATTCATCCGAGCACCGCCATGAACTCGACTCTTTGCTGTCGATCGCTGACGACATCGGTCTCCCCATCGACGTTCCGTTCCGTGAGCTGGCTCCGCAGCACCGGCAAGTCATTCGTGACGGCCTATCGACGGGGCAATTTTCCGGGCTGAAGGGTTTTTTCGCCAAGCTGGAGTCCCACAAGTCCAAAGCCCACGCGCGCGAAATGTTGAATCACTATCGTTCAGAAATTGGTTGCCCGACGTGTCAGGGCCAGCGTCTGCGTGAAGCAAGTTTGTGCTGGCGATTGGGAAGCCGCAATATTGCTGAAATTTGTGCGTACCCAATCAACCAAGCGATCGACTTCTTTGCCTCGCTTCCATTCTCGGATAAGGATCGTCAGGTCTCTCGTGGCATCCTAGAACAAGTTCGGGCCAGACTCGAATTTTTGCGAGAAGTAGGCCTTGAATATCTTACATTGGACCGACCCTTGTCGACTCTGAGCGGCGGTGAAATGCACCGAGTCTCCTTGACGTCCGCGCTCGGATCAAGCCTTGTCAACATGCTCTATGTCCTCGATGAACCCTCAGCTGGATTACATCCCAGTGATACCGGACGACTTTTGCAGTCGTTGCGTCGATTGCGAGACCGCAACAACAGCGTATTGGTTGTCGAACACGACGAAGAGATTTTGCGAGCCGCCGATCACATCATCGAAATGGGTCCCGGCGCCGGCGAGCAGGGGGGGAGACTGGTGTTCAGTGGTCCTCCGGCCGAACTGATCGCCACCTCCGCCAGCCTCACCGGCGACTACCTTTCGGGTCGTCGCGGCCGTTCGGTCCCCACGTCGCGACGTCCGACGCAACGCGGGATCCTGCAATTGAAAAAAGCACGCGGCAACAATCTCAAGTGCATTGATGTCGATTTTCCACTTGGTGTCCTCTGTGTCGTGACCGGTGTCAGCGGCGCCGGAAAAAGTACGCTCGTTCAGGACACACTTTATCCCGCCCTCTGCCGCCGAAAACGAAAGAACGCACCCGCTGCATTACCGTTCGACGATATTTTCGGAGACGGCCCCCTTGAAGACGTCGTGAGTATTGATCAAACACCCGTCGGGCGATCGCCACGCTCCAATCCTGTAACCTACGTCAAAGCTTTCGACGCAATCCGGACGGTCTTCTCCGAAACGATTGAAGCCCGAACGAGGAACATTTCCGCCAGCGCCTTTAGCTTCAATCTCGATGGCGGTCGCTGCACAGGCTGTCAAGGAGATGGCTACGTACAGATTGACATGCAATTCCTTTCCGATGTCATGATGCGCTGTTCCGACTGTCATGGACGAAGGTATCGTCGTGAAATCCTGCAAATTACCTACCGAGGCAAAAATATCGCCGATGTCCTCGATATGTCCGTTCGAGAAGCAATAAGTCATTTTCGGGGTCACGAAAAGGTACAAGACCGCCTGCGGCCGCTGATCGATGTTGGACTGGATTACCTGCGATTGGGGCAACCGGCAAATACACTCGCGGCCGGAGAGTCGCAACGACTGAAATTAGCCTCCTACCTGTCCCGGTCGACTCGCAACCGCACACTTTTCCTTTTGGATGAACCAACCACTGGCTTGCATTTCAACGACGTTGTGCAGCTTTTAGACTGCTTCGATGCGTTGTTGAACGCCGGTCATTCGATCATTGTGGTCGAACATAACCTACAACTCATGATGGCTTCCGACTATATTGTTGACATGGGGCCTGGGGCTGCCGAAGCCGGCGGACGGGTAGTGCGACAAGGTACGCCTGAAGTCGTCGCCGCATGTAACGAGTCGATTACCGGCAGATACCTACGTCGCGAATTTGAACGGCTGGCAACTCTTTGAACATGCCAATCGGGTGCGGACCATCGAGTACGAAGAAGCGATAGCGAAGAAGCGGGTGCACAGGATAGCATGCAGCAAGTCATTCAAGAGAATTTCCCCTGGCGACTTTTTCATGGCGACGTGTCGGACGCCCAGGCGTATGTTTATCTGGAGTATTCCAGTTCCGCTGACCTAGATCACGCACCGTTCGCGCCCAACAATTCTGCACCGATCGATGCCGTCTTGGACGGA
This sequence comes from Planctomycetota bacterium, assembly GCA_027619595.1. Taxonomy (GTDB): domain Bacteria; phylum Planctomycetota; class Planctomycetia; order Pirellulales; family Pirellulaceae; genus JAQCHP01. The sequence continues at coordinate 925 of JAQCHP010000078.1, read as the reverse complement.
CCCCACTCCGATTTGGCCGCTACGCTTCCCGCCCGAACTGCGTTTCGCGACGCGGGACCGGGACAAACTCTGTTGTCCGCGGCGATACTCAATGATCCGTGTTTTTGGACGCCAGAACTCCCGCTCTGGTATCGTGTTCAGGCCAAACATCAACCGACAGCTCAGTCGCTCGACACAATCCTAGGTATTCGACGTCTCGGCTGTCGTGGCCCCAATTTCATGTGGAATAATCGTCGTTACGTCTTTCGCATGATCGACCTGCGGGCCGGGGACAGGCCCAATGACGAGCAATTCCTGGCTTGGCGGCAATCGTGTACATCACTGCGACTCTTGCCCGATCAACCAATTCTTTTGGATCAAGCGTCTCGCTACGGCGTTCCCGTCGTATTGGATTTACGCGAGTTGAACCCCTCGGTCTGGCACCAAGTATATCCAACCTTACGCTACCCCGCCGTCGCAATGGCGATTCTGGATCCACGTCAAGCCGACCAACTTCCGCAGCTGAGACATCTTGCACCAAATCTATTACTTGGAATGACGATCCAAAGCGGAGCCGTCGAAAGTAGTCAACCCTACGACCTACCGGACATTTGGTTTTGGCCCGCCAATGCCACGACGCACCTCGCCAATTTGCTTTCCCAGACCGACCGACCCATCATCGCCTATCGCACATGCAGTCCGACACTCTCGTATGACGATTCGCGCATCGAATGCGATCGGTTGCAACGCGACTTGGCACCTCATACCCAACTCGGTGGATACGCTGTCTGGCACCTCACAGCAAGTCAATAAAATAAGCCGCCCGCACCCTATGACCTCTAGCAAAATTACCAACGAAAATCTGGCTCCCGCAACAGACCGGTACGCTCGACAGATTCGTTTTGAGCCGGTCGGCGACCCAGGCCAGCAACGTCTGCGAGATTCG
>JAQCHP010000256.1 GCA_027619595.1 Planctomycetota bacterium | reverse complement strand
CAGCACGCGCGAGACGAGAACCTTCTTTAACGCAGCGATCGCGGAGCGATCGGCGACAAAGAATTCCGAAAATTTTTACGTTCGGTTTGGCATGACGAAGGCGTCTTAGTGACGGAGAGGGACTTCGGGGCCATGCGGGACAGTACTCCACTCGGCGATTGCAAAGACCCTTTTCGTCACATGTGTGAAACACGGAAGTCCAAAAAGCACCGACTAGTCGCTTACACACCAACATTTTCCACAATCACACTCGAAACTTTGAACTAGTAAATTCCAATGATTGGCAATCTATTCGACCCCAAGTCTGACGTCCTAATCTACGAACGTCTGAGACCACACTGGTCACAAGCGGGAGCCATTGTATTTATTACATTTCGTACTATCGATTCACTTCCCAAGTGCGTACTACAACGCTGGGATCGCGAAAAAGACGACTGGCTACGCCAGCGTGGGCTGTTGGGCGCTCGCCATTGGTCGGACGCAATAAAGTCACTCGAAGACCATGTAAACGCTGAATTTCGTCGTGTATTCGATCGTAAGCGTGAAACATGCCTGGACGATTGCCACGGTCGCTGTTTGCTGCGTGACCCTAGGCTTGCAAGGATTGTCGCTGATTCGCTCATGCACTTTGACGGCGTGCGATACCGAATGGGTGATTTCGTCATCATGCCCAATCACGTCCATCTACTAGTAGCGTTTGCCAGGCCCGATATCATGGCAGCTCAACTCGATTCTTGGATGCACTATTCGGCTTTTCAGATAAATCGTGCAATTGGCGACAAGGGGCATTTCTGGCAACCCGAGGCTTTTGATCATCTAGTACGAACTCTAGAACAATACAACTACCTTCGCCGGTATATCGCCGCGAACCCAGCAAAGGCACACTTAAAACCTGGCGAATATCTTTATCGGAGGGGACCATAGTCGAGGTTCGCTCCGCGAACCAAGTTTCCTGTTCGTTGGACGTGATATATCTGGCAGCACGCGCGACATGAGAACCTTCTATGACGCGGCGATCGCGGAGCGATCGGCGACATACTATTCTCCAGTAGGGTCGAACAAACCGGGGACCGGTCGTCCAGCTGCCCAGTAGATCCCGTTGAGAAGCAGCCGTTGAAAATGCTCGTCGGCAAATTCTTGCGGATGTCCGAGCGACGTATAAAAAACGCGCGACCCCGATGGCGGCATATTGGTCCATGCAATCGGTTCCTCCGGCAATCGACCCTCGACTCGAGCTACCATCACTGGCACTGCCGTGTCCGCCAGCGGCTGCACCTTGTAAAGCCAAGACGGGACAATCAATTCTTCCAGCGGAAGTCCGGTCAAGATCGGATGGAGTGGCTCGGAAGATACCGCTCGCACTAGTGTGCGCGGGCCACCATCTTCGGACTTGTTGCCGTGGTGCCCGACGTAATGTGCACCCAAGACTGCCCGATCAAAGTCTGGCCAAGTTGCCAGTCCGGGCGGCGTTTGTACCGAGTCACGGAGAACGAACGCGTGACTACTGGTACGGACTCCTACCACCGATTTTCCGGCGTCGATATGGGCACGCAGCGCGGAAAGCTGTGCTGCAGGTAAGGCACGTCGCCAGACGCTTAGTAAAAGAAGATCGGCACCTTGAAGTACTTCCGCCAACCCATCGATCGATACATGCTTCATGTCATGATTCAGCGTGGTTCGTATTGCGAAATCGTGCCCCAGATGCGATTCCGCGAACTCTGGCAAAGTTCGTGAGGTTTGGTATTCATTTTCAGATACAACGATCGCCACTACCGTACGATGATCGTTGCGAAACCGAAAAGGTGTACCTCCTAAGATCTGCGAACTTTCCATCGTAGGACAGACATATTTTTCGATATGTTCTACTATGCGATCGGTCCCCGTAAAATGGCTAACAAAGGGCCATTGATGGGGATTATACATCGTATCAGTCAGATCCCTCACCAGGGCCACGTTGAATCCGTTCTTGGCGAGCTGTCGCAATCCAAATGGCCGAGCGAGCACGCACATGTTGGTATGCACACCTACCATCAACACATTGCGAATCCCCCCTTGGTGGAGCACGTTCCAAATCTCGCTACCACGATCACTGATTGCATCGGCTGCATCGATTCGAATCGTATCAATTTGACGAGTCCAAGGTGCCCCTGGCTTCTTGCCCTGTGCCTGCAACGATTCACGCCATTTTTGCTGAGTTCGCGGGTCGTCGTCACAACCACCGTCAGCTTGGTCGATCGGATATTGTCCCGCTAACTCGGCAGGAACTTGATTGCACGAATCGTCAATGTCGCTCGGCAAAGACTCCGCCGGCGCAGCCTCCTTAGCACGCTTTCGAGCCGGGTGCCCTTCATAGGCAGCCATACAGCTACTCGGCGCGTGAATAATCATGACCCCACGACGTCGCAGGTATTCCGTCAGATTATTAATTTGCGGAGCCAGTTCCTTCACGCGTTGTGTCGCGCCATAACAGTGGTGGGCGTCCCACATATCACAAATTATTAAGGCGGATGCGGCAGGATCCCAATTCTCGGCCCGCCACTTGACCAAGTAGGTCGCTGTCGGATCAGCCGTTCGGTGCCGTAACTCGACTGAGATAGCAGCTCTGTCATTCGTGGCAGTGTCATTCGTGGCAGTGTCATTCGTGGCAGTGTCATTCGTGGCAGAAGCTTGGTCCTCTGCGGCGGCACCTTGAAAACTGCAGCAAATGAAAATAACTGAGATGAAAGCGTACTGTTTCAGTTTTGTCAGCATGGAGAATTCTTGGGCTAGGCTACTTAAGCGAATGCGATTGCACTATTCATCATCCGCAAAGGACGTTACGGCGACAGGGTTCGAACGGAAAACTGGCGGATCGTATATCCATTGAACCGCATCGGAACTGGACGAACGGACTCCCAAGCTGTAGCGAATCACCGCCTCAATCGATTGGCCGGATGCATGTTCGAGCCAAGCGACGATGGAATTTGCTTCCGCCATGGTTCTCGCTTCGCGAACTGCGTCGTTATGAACGCAGCCGTGAAAAAAGAACGCGGCAGCGCGAATCGTCTGTTGGCGAAATCCGGCGCGGAACTGTTGCGCGAAGTGACTCAATACGTACTGAAACGAGGGACTTTTGCCTCCCTCTTGAACGGTAAAAGCGTTTCCAAGAACTTCGCCCGATGTTTGCAGCGAAGCGGCCAGTGGCGCCAAACTATTGCGAGCATGTAAATCCTGCAGAAATGGTAGGTGGTGCGCAAGAATACAGAGGAAGTCGCCATCGATTTCCGATGCGGGTATAGTGCCGTTCGTCATGTGTACAGCCCACCAAAATCGTTTGGACTAGTGCTCAATTGACAACCGCCCGCACACAGACAGTCGGAGAAACTCGCGGTCCGTAACCGCGAAAAAAATATACTCGTTCCCTCTGCCGTTCGCAAGACTCATCAGAGACAAGGCTCACCAGAGAGAAAACGCGTGACTCCAACACGCCCCTTGGGGACCGTGCCGTAACGGATTCTTTTTTACAATTTTGTCCGCCGTCCGAGTTGGCAAGTACCGTTGGAAAAGAGCGTATCGAAAGCCCGGCGAGCAACGCCGCAATCGTGGAGCCATCAGCGACGTTGTGACTTTTCGACCTCCTTTTCCGGGCGTACCCTCCATGGTGGCAACCTGAGTTGGTTTTGGAGACTTCGTGGAAGGGAAATTGTGTCAGCTGCAACGAAAGCAATCCTAAAATCACAACGAGGTATGTTTGTGAAGATGCCACTGCACGTTCGCGATCGATGTGAGACGGACAGAGAAGGCGGCGCATCCTAGTGAGACTATCGAAATTCACTCACAGAGGTTGCACCGTTACTAGCACGACGCGCGAGCGAGTGTCTGCGTCGCATCCGGGCGTGTTGCGGAATGTGTCAACGCGAATGAGACAGTTTCCTGGTTGAATTAGAGAGCATTTTAGTGGAGGCTTCGCCGTTTGTCTTCCCCCTTGGGGGCCAGCCCCCAAACCCCCGGGATTTTTTTTTGGAATGGTGAGTGTCCAAAGGTTGTTTC
>JAQCHP010000255.1 GCA_027619595.1 Planctomycetota bacterium | reverse complement strand
GACTGAAGCCCCACTAATCAACAATGTGGGAGCGACATCCCGCACCGTCACTTCGATTTCGTTCGACGTGAACGATCCATCTTCGTCCGTGGCAACGGCATACACCGTATGTGTATCTGCACCATCCACGTACAAATGCTCGAGCGACGACAATTGACTAAGGATCGTATCTACACTTCCATCGCCCCAATGAATCACCCATTCGCTGACGGTATCATCACCTGGATCGGTAGCGGCAAAATTGAGCACATAGACGGAACCTTCGTCCACCACGGTACCACCGATGATGGCGACAGTAGCTGCAACATTCGTGACCGTCACCGAGAAAGGCAACGCGTCGTACGAGCCGTCTTCGTCCGTAGCTGTTGCGAGGATCAAGTAAGGATTCGCGGCGTCGTCCGCATAAACGTGCTCGACCGAGGAGGGGTTCCCCTCAATCACTTGGGTCATGCCGTCGCCCCAGTTTATCGTCCAACTGCTGACGGTGTCCGCGCCCGGATCGGTGACGGCCAATTCCAGCGTGAAGACATCTCCCTCATTCACGACTGCAGGTCCGTCCAGTGTGAGCGTCGGTGCAACGTTGTGTACCTCGACCAACAATTCATTGGAAAAGTACGTCGTCGTGCCATCGAACGCAGATGCACGTACGGTGCGATTGGAGGGCCCATCGGCAAAAACGCGGGAGGCGGAACCGACGTTCCCCGTGACAATTTCTGGGCCCAATCCGTCGCCCCAATCGATCTCCCATTGTGTCAAGGGTTCACTCAAGAAAGCACTCGATAACATTTCCAAACCATATGCGGACCCTTCCTGTACCGACGCAGTGCCAGCGATCTGTACGTAGGAAACATTGACTAGGATGGTACTTGCGTCATAGGTTCCATCTTCATCGATGGCAGTTGCCACAATTTGATAGTCACCCGGTTCCGCGTAGACATGCGTTGCCGAGACTTCGCTGCCGCCGGGCCATGGTTCGGTAGTACCGTCTCCCCAATGTACGATCCAGCCGGCAATTGTATCGTTACCGGGGTCGACAGCGCCAAGTGAAAGGGGATAAGCAATCCCAGCCAGCACGGTGGACGGTCCGGACAGAGTGAGCGTCGGACTGACATTCTGAACCGCAACTTGCACCAAATTGGCAGCGTACGAAAGGGTGCCGAGCGTAGCAGTTGCATGAATCGTGTGGTTGAGGGGACCATCGGCAAAAACGTGGGAGACGGAACCGACGCCCGCAGCGACGATTTCTGGGTCAGATCCATCACCCCAATCGATCAACCATTCCGTCGCGGGCTCACTCAACAAAGGGCTCGACAGCAGATTCAAGAAATACGCAGCCCCTTCCTGTGCCGATGTTCCGCCGGCAATCTGAACTGGTGCAGCAAGGACCGTCTTGGGGTTCGCCGAATAGCTGCCGTCTTCGTCCGTGGCACTGGCTACAATCTCGTACATACCAGGCACTTGGTAGGTATGGTGAACGGTCGCAGGGTTTCCGACCACCTCATCAACGGTCCCATCCCCCCATGCGATGTTCCAACTGGCAATCGCGTCGCTTCCGATATCGACACTGAAAAGCGAAAACGCATAGCTGGTCCCGGTGAGGACAAACGGTGCACCGGAAATGGATAGTTCTGGCGCAACGTTTCTGACGTGCACTGAGACCGCAGGGGCCGCATACGAACCATACTGATCGGTGGCAGTAGCAATGACCGTATAGTCTTCTGGACCGTCGGCAAACACATGCGATAGGGACGTGGTAGAACCATCCACAACGTCAACGGTCCCATCCCCCCAATCGACTGTCCATTCAATAATTTCGCCATCGCCTTGCTGCGTTGCGGACAGAACAAGCGAATACGGCGTTCCTTCGTTGGCAAACACGGCACCACTTGCAACCGGTTGCGGATCACGCAACTCTACAATGGCCGCCGCCAGGCCTTGCATATCGGCACGGCGAAAGTTATGCCCCGTGTTGAACACCGAGTCGACCTCATCATCGCCATCGTTGATAATAGCGGACGAATTTCGTAGGAGGCCGCGAAATTCCTCGACGTCTAATTTGCGTCCTAGGACCTGCAGGGAAAGCTGCTGGGCCAAGGCGGTCATGCCGGCAATCATAGGCGCCGCTTGACTGGTTCCGTGCTGGGCAACGGTTAAGTCCCCCATCTCGACAATCTGGGCCGCCGTAATGGGCGATCCGGGGGCAAAGACATCCAGCATATTTACGTGCCGCTGCGAGAACGCTGCGATGCAATCGATGCAGGGGGCCCCAAACCGTGTAAGGCTAAATAGAAAGAAAAATCCCTCTTCCAGCACGACGTCGTGTGTGGCACCGACCGAGATAACCTTCGGATCCGCTGCGGGATACGCCAGACCCTCGACGCTTAGGTACCGATTACCCGCAGCACCTACTGACACCACACCCAGATCGTGCAATGCGGCCAATTCATCCGACAATCCGTAGATCGCCGCCGCCTGACCCACTAGGGGAACTTCATGCGTTTGGCCATCTGCGACCGACATATTCACACTGACAATGTTGTACGCTTCCGCGTTTTGAACGACCCATTGCAACGCCTGTTCCAACCGCCCAAAGGTCGCACTCCCAAAATCATCGAATATTTTTAAATGAATAATGCCGACACCGGGGGCCACTCCAGGGTAGTTGGGGTCCTGGGATGCAACGATGCTAGAGACATGCGTGCCGTGCGTATTGCCCAGGGTCTCTGGAGTGTCACTGTTATTGGCACTACTGTCCGGAATTCCGTTGATGCCCCCAAAATCGTATTGGTACACGATGCGATCTGCGACACCGTCGTTATTGCTGTCGGGACCGAAAAACGGATGATTTAGATCAATCCCCGTGTCAATAATGACGACCGTCGTGCCGGTCCCGTCGATCCCCGCGAACCGCGGATCGAGCCGCATTTGCGGAATGCCCAAAATCGGCAGCGATTCTTCGACTGCAGTCCCTAACTCCGCAGGTAGGACGAACGACGTTGTAGGTATTTCCAGTGAGCGTCCCGAGGCGAGCGTCGAAATATTGAAAGACGCAAGGATCGAAGCGGTTTCCCCCGTGGAGGCCGACAGGACTTTTCGCTCTTCCAACGGTTCGAACAAAAAGAGACGCCCCAAACGCCGACCGCCGCTCCGCCGATTACCGTTCCGCCGGTTGCCTTGTGCCAATGGACGCATGGCAAAACCCTTTCTCGCATTACTGCGAGTAACCTAGGTACGCGATTTGTCCGGCCGATGAAACTGCCCGGAGCGAAAGGACAAACCGATCAAGCGAACGCATTTATCATATAAATATCTATATATTATCTGTGGATTGTATATTCTGGTGCGTTTTCTGTCAACCATTCGGCCAATTCACGTTTGACTTGATGTAATCGCGTCCAGCGCAATGACTTCGGCAGCATGGACAAACATGGCTTGCGATCGACTCGTCGCACTCCTGCACCTTCGTCGCAATGCTGCTACACCCCAATCCGACTTCCACGCTCGCTCTTAAAGACCAAGGCTCGGCAACGAGGCGACGAGCCGCTAGAATCTCAGAGTCCCCCTGATCACGCTCGTTTTTCACACACATCCTCATAGGAAACGTCCATCGTGATGACTCAATTGGAAACGGCTCGCAGCGGTCGAATCACTGCGGAGATGGAATATGTCGCCCAACGTGAAAATCTCACGCCGGAAGTGATCCGCGAAGAAGTTGCGGTCGGACGCCTGGTAATTCCCGCGAATATCCAACATCTCAAGATGCGATTGGAACCGATGGCGATCGGGATCGCCGCAACCTGCAAGATCAATGCCAATATCGGCAATTCGGCCGTTACAAGCGATCAAGGGAGCGAATTGGATAAATTGCACACCGCGGTGCATTACGGATCAGACACGGTCATGGACCTGTCGACTGGTAAGAATATTGACGCGATCCGCATGGCGATCCTCGAGGCATCCACCGTCCCGATTGGGACAGTCCCAATCTACCAAATGCTGGAAGAGCTGGGCGGAAATATCGAAGACATGCGGCCACAACACTTCTT
>JAQCHP010000254.1 GCA_027619595.1 Planctomycetota bacterium | reverse complement strand
CCATCACCAACCGCTTGCGACGTGACATCTCGTCTGCCTGTCGCTGCTTCGCGAAGTGGATTTCATCAACGACAACGAAATCCACGCGATTGCTCTCAATGAATCGCTTCAATGCCGCTTCCGAGTCCGGCTGCTGGAATTGCTCATAATTGAGCACCAGATATCGATGCCGTGAGTGTCCGCTCCATTCCGGTTTCCAAGTCTTCGTGCAGACTTCGCTATCCGGATAAACCGACCGAATCTCATGCGCCCAACCGTGGGCTTCATCGCCAACGACAGAGTTGGGACAACACACGACAGTCAGGCCAGCATCGACAACTCGTGTCGCAAGAATCGCCGACAGCGTCTTGCCCGCGCCGGTGCCTGACCAATTTCCAAAGCGTCGCAGATCGCGGACACGTACAGCGACGAGCTTTTGCATCAAGTTCGGTGGAGTCTGTTTCCCGTCGATCTTGAATGAATAACCGTCGGGAATCGTGAGCGAGCACGCCGCTTCATACTCCTTCAAAAACTCGGCTTTAACGCTGGTTGCGTAAGTGCTCCCCTCGAACTCCTTCGCCTGCGCAACTGCTCCCACCTCATCAACGTATGCGTGGCTCCAGAGTTTTCCTTTCGCAGACGCGAGCAGAAACTCGGCGGCCTCTCCGTCCGTCGATGCCACCACCGAGTTGTTGAGCGCGCTCAATGCTTCTTTTGTTCGGACCTGCGGCAGCGGTTTGACTTCTTGTTGAACCGAATCTTCAACCACAGCGGCTTCACTTTTCTCGTTCGTTGAAGCCGCGACCACTTCCTCGTCTTCGTCGATGCTCTGGTTTTCAAGTGCCAGTTCCGAGTCATCGAGAAACTCATCAACCAATGATTCCTCTCGCTCAAGGAACTTGTCGAGTTCTTTTCTGGGAAACCGGCCGGTCGCAAGGGCCTTTACGAAACCGCGAGCCGCCCCGCCTGTTTGCAACAGCCCACTTTGTTGAAAAATGACGTAGAGTTCCGCAGGCGTGAGCGTATCGAGGTGCTCTCGCAGCGATTTCACGAACTGGCGAATCTTCTCGACGGTCCAGCGATCAACGCATCCTGGACACCCTTGGCCATTCCGCGTCCTTGCTGCCAACGAAGCCTGAAATTCGTGCCCCTTGGCGCACCTCCACCAGAACGTCTTATTCGACGCCGGTCTCACGGTTTCCGGAGTGTCGGTGCCATTCTTGTCAGGATGCCACTCGGCAGCGATTTCTGGATTCGTAAATGCAAGCGCCAGCGTCTTTTCGTCAAGGCTATTGCGGTGAGCCAGAGAACTGACACTCACTCTGCGAACGTCGGGATGTTTTCCGATGATCGACGCCAGTTGAAACTTATTTGCCAGTGGATGATGCCCCCCGACCGTTGAGTAGAGATCGAAGAGGACATCACTTTGGACTTGTCCCTTCTCGCCCGCGAGCAGTGCGGCTCCCCATTCGCCAATTTCCTTCACGTCGGCGCGTGAAAGAAAAAGCTGTTCCATGTGGATGTAGACGCCGAACCCATGCTGGATGGTCTCGTATCGCTTACTGAGGCATTCAACAATTTCTGGCTGAAACCAAGTTACACGGAGCGCACTCGTAATTGCCTCAAGCGAGATTGGACCCGCTGCTTGACGGACCACCTCAACAACTTCATCCGTCTTCGTGTACGTTATTCCTGGTCGCCGCAAGCGATCGCCAGCCAGCACGTCCGCCTCCGCAGCCATCATCCTTTCCAACTCCGCGAAGTCCGTAATCAACCCGTATGTATCGACCTCGTCAAACGCGAGTCCGTTGATACCGGCTTCGACGATTTGCCGTCGTATATGCGGAATCAACCATTCCGTTCCGAGCAACGACGTAATCGCTTGTGCCGTCAGTGTGAGGTCATTTTCTCTCACGAACTCGCTGCATTCATTTCCTAATCGACCATTGGTTTCCAATGCGGCATTGATCAACGCCCTCACAGACACTTTCCCAGTTGAGTCGATGCGGAAGCGTTCCGACCGAATTAAGTGGCTGAGCAATAGTCGAAGTGACTCGATGTTGGAGGCGGACAATTTCGAATACACATTTCGGGCGGCGAGGACATGACATGACGTCTCGGCAACCGCACTGACGAAGGCGATCTGCCACTCGGCTTCTGCGCCAACGAGAGCAAACGCTCGTGGAATGGGAACCAGAAGCTGGCGATCCAATTCATCTTTAAGCGGTGCGAGTATCTCGCGAGCAACCTCTACAAATGGCCGACATTTCTCAATGCTGACCGTTTCGATCTGCCTGACTCGTTCCCGCGTTATCCCCAAGTGTTTGGAAACCTCTTCCAAGGTCTCACCGGCACTTCGATGACGTAATAATTGCCCTTCGCGGTCACTAATCGCGGCAAACACACGATCAACCAACTCCACGCACGACTGCGGCTTACCTGTGTTGCCGAACCGATATTGGTCCAGTCCCTGAGAAGAAAGCAAATAGAGTTCGTTTCGAATCGCATACAGAGACTGGCTTGTGAAGTTGCTCTGCTCTGTCACGGCAACCATCGTTTTAGTTTTTGGACAATCAACAAAGCCGCTGACCGCCAGCCGATCAACATCATCGAGTGTTTCCACATTGAATTCGTCGAGAAGCGTTACGGCACGGCTCGGAATTCGAAGTGGAACATCTCGCCAATTCATCTTGGAGTTTGAAAACTGCCACAAAAATGACAGTGGGCGATCTGACGTCCAAGAGTCTGCCTGCGGTCGATTCAGCAACAGCCGCATCAGGGTGCGCAATTCGTCGATTTCGTCAGTCGAGTTTCCATCGTCACTCGCGTCATTCACGAAGTCATCGATCCGCATCGCCTTAAGACGGGGTTCGGGAACGAGATCACTGCCAATCAACTGCTCCAGAGTTGCCGAACCAATAATTGCTTCACCACGGAAGACCAGTCTGAAATAGAACCACTGCAATTCGCCGTAGACCTGTAATTTCCGTGCCCCCCATCCTCCTTGCTCGCGTCGCTTCTCTGCATCCAGCAGAAACAGGTCACGAGTCAGCGAGATTTGATGTTGCCGAAACAATCGTTTCAAAATGCTCGGAACGAAAATGAGTGGTGCTCTTCCAACGGTCTCATCGCGTCGGACAGTATCCGCTGCCTCGCGATGCAAATCGCGTCGAGACGAATTCGCCTCAGCTAAAGACGAAGTGAACTTCCGTTGATCCTCGGGCGAAAGGACGAGTAGCCGCAGCAAAGCCTGCAATGCGCTGAAGTCACGGGCTCTCGTCTTACTTGCAAAACTGTATTTGAAGGATGGCGCGACAATTTCCTTGACGCGGATTTCTCCGACCGTCTGATTCGGAAGCAGACAAAGTGGAACAATGTCGTCGAGCGGAAGGTCTTGGTTGATTGGTTCTTTGCGAGTTGCGTAAACGCCGTAAACGGATTTCAGGGCGGTCAACAGCCTGAGCTTCCCTTCGCCCCATCCACCACGCCTTATGACCTGCTCCTCGTCGAGACTCAACAGACCGTCAACAGTCTGCACGCCAAGACGCTGAAGCTGATTCGCAATCATGCTTGGGACGAATACGAGATCCCGAATCGGGGTTAGAACGTCAGACTGCGGCTCAGTTGAAGGATGTTGATCTACCGCCGGTGTCTTCGCCGAGGAGTCGGCCACTTCAAGTAATTGTTTTGCTTTGCCAATTAGCTCTGACAGGACGTTCCGCTTTTTTTCCCCAACGCCACTGATCCTCGCTAAATCCCGATCATCGAGTAGCGCAAGTTGCGCAACGGTGACAATGCCAAGCCTCTCCAGCGTCGGCTTGATGATGCCATCGACATCAAGCACCGATTGAATCACCGAATTCGGATCAATTGTGTTCTCGTTGACCATTGCCGAAACGCTTTCATCGCAATCGGAGCGATCACCCTGCCAAAGTCAATGTTCCAGACAATACGAACGCTTTTCTGCGTTGGGTTATCGGCCCGCCGATGTTCGTGTGGGCCCAGACCGCGATGTCGCCGATCCGTCCGCCATGCTCTTCGACAAACTTTTCGCTCTGCACGAACATGCC
>JAQCHP010000253.1 GCA_027619595.1 Planctomycetota bacterium | reverse complement strand
AGAGGAAATGGCGCAGGTCACCGACGCCGAAGTGCAAACGTATTATGACTCGCACAAGGAAGACTTTCGCGTCAGCGCCGACCTTGATCGACTGCTCGACAACTTAGGTAGTCCTACCGAAAGTAACTCCGAGTCCGACGCGACCAGTAGTCCACCGAACCCCGAGCCATCCCCCACTACTCCATCGACCACAGAAGCCCCGGAAACAAAGTCGGCTGAACCCGACACGTCCTGCGGCGACGATGCCACGGAGCCTGGAGATACGGAGGAGGGAGCAGCAGAACCTAAAGCAACCGAGTCTCAAGCAGCCGAACCTAAAGCGACGGAACCTGACGCGACGGAACCTGAAGCGACAAAGGCTGGAGCTACCGACGCGACTCCGTCGCCTGAAGTGGATACTCAGCCCGCCGAGTACCAACCGCTGGAGAAAGTTGCAGATCAGATCAAGAACAGTATTGCCTTGCCTCGAGTTGCTGAACGTGTCGAACGGGCCCTCGTCGAAGTGAACCAGGCCATGGAGACCTACTACGATCTTCACCTGCAATGGGAGATTCAAAGCGAAAAATCAACCAACGATTCCGAGCCACAACAGCCGGACATCACAGCACTTTCTGCGAAATTGGGCCTGCAATACGAGGCTTTGCCCTTGATGGACGGAATGACGTTCTTAGAAAAACACAGAGACATCGCAGGCGTCATGCAGGTCGTGCCGCGCGGTGATCAAGGTTTCGACCAAGAATTTCTCGTGCAGCGTGCTTTCAGCGATGCAACTCAGACATTTCGGCCGATACGCTTTGGCAATGCGGGAATGGGGAATGAGTTTGTATTTTGGCTGGCGAGCGAAAGTAAGGAGCAAATCCAAGACTATTCGGACTGTCGCCCCGCAGTGGTGCAAGCGTGGAAGATGACAAGGGCCGTTGAACTCGCGCGAAAAAAAGGGGAAGCATTGGCGCAAGAGGCGCGTGCCGCGGAAAAGTCGCTCGTCGATCAGTTCGCCGGGAGCGGCAAATATTCCGTCTTCGTCCCCGATCCCGACAATGGCATTAGCTGGATGTCACGCAACAACTTGCCTATCAATGAAGGGGGAGACATATTCCCGAGCGCCGTACCGGACATGCAATTTGCCGGCTGGGACACGATGCAGGACATCTTCCGACTCCAGGTTGGCCAATTTGGAGTCACTGTAAATAACCCCAGCACGATCGTCTACGTCGTGCACATGAAAGAGGAAAAGACGAACAGTCGCGAGCTGCGCGATCGCTTTCTGGGTCCATCGGTGAGCGAGACAACGTACATCATGAGCATGAGAGAAAGGCAACTGGTCTTACAACAGCAGTTGGAGGAACTCGAAAAGAGCATGGATTTGAAATGGCAGGTAACGCCCCAGATGTAGTTGCCTCAGTTGTCGTTGCCTCAGTTGTAGTTGGCCCAGTTATCGTTGGCCCAGCAGTGCAACAGCTCGTCGCACCGAAAATTCCGTTAAGAATTGAGAAAGGATAGAATTACCGTGCCTGCCGTATCTCGAAAAGTTTTGATTATCGTGGGGGACGCCTCCGAAGTGGTCGATACCTTGTACCCGTATTATCGGCTACAAGAAGCCGAACTAGAACCGGTCGTGGCGGGCCCCGATGCACGGCGGTTCCAGATGGTCATGCATGAGGTCCGGCCAGGTTGGACCATTACGAAAGAATGGGAAGGCTATACGATCCAAGCGGACGTTGCTTTCCGCGATATACGACCCGAGGACTATCGCGGGATCTTCTTTAGTGGCGGCCGCGCTCCAGAGTACATTCGCTACGACGAAGATCTGGTCCGTGTGACGCGACACTTCTTTGCCGAAAACAAACCGATCGGGTGCGTTTGTCATGGGGTAGAAATCCCGGCATACGCCGGATGCGTCAAGGGACGTCGCATGGCAACCGTCGCCAAGTGCCGTTACGACCTGGAGATCTGCGGAGGTGTTTTTGTCGATGCTCCGTGTGTCGTCGATGGCAATTTGGTCAGTGGCCGCACCTTCCACGACCATGGCCACTATATTGGGAAATGGATTGATCTCTTACTGAAAGAGGACGGTCAAAAATAGGCCTCCGACAGACTTCGTTCGCCCCTTTACGGCCGCCGGTACACGGTGCCTTGCGCCACTTCCGCGAAACCAAGCTTTTCGTAGAGGCGGCGTGCGACAACATTGTCGGACATCGTTTGTGTTTCGACAATTTTGACGGCGTTGTCGTGCAATTGTCGCAACGATTCAGCGACGAGGAATCCCCCCAGCCCCTGTCCGCGGGTTGTTTTGTTGACGGATAGCGATAGCAGCCCAAAGGTCGTCGCACCGCGCGCACGACTCATGGCTTCCATGCTCCAGAAGATCGCCTCACCCGCCACGGGACCACCCTGCCGGGGAACAAGGCGATAACAAACCCGTTCGGTGTTTGCCAACATACACGCTTGCCACCAATCGACGGCAGGGGGATTGTGATCCACGATGACGTGATATTGTCGACGATTCTGCATGGCGCGGCGGTCGGAGGGTGGCCGGAAACCGAACAATTCTCGCTGCAGTGACACCGAATGCGAGCAGGGTTGATATCCGGCGCGGCGCAATACGCCATGCATCGATTCGTCGCCTGAATGTACCCCCCCCAAGTCACTGCGACCATAGAGACCGAAATAGAACGGATTGAGGGGCTGCATTTGTCCACCGTAGAGGACTTTCGCTCCTTTCCCAACAAGATAGGCCTCCGCTTGACGCAAGAGCAGGTCCTCAATGTCACTTTGGTGGGGACCGTGCTGGACGATAATTTGTGTGACAACTCCCATCTGATATTCGAGTTCACAGGTCCCTTCCACCGCCCCGAATCCGGCGTGGATCATGCCGACCACCTGGCCGTCCCGTTCCGCCAGAATCAATCCCGACGGATCAAAGTAAGGCTTGGCGAGCACTTCACTTTCCCATGTCATCGCGGAGATCGGCTGCACCAATCCCCGTTGGTCGCCAGCCTGATTCCAAAGCTCCGCCAAGCGTGGAGGATCGATGTTATTAAAAGCGCGGCAGCAAATTCCGGCGAGTGAATCGATCATGGGTGCTTCTAGGGTGCAGGATCGGCGGCGCTCAACGGCGCAACCCAGACGTAATCATCGCGAATTTCCGTTTGCCACACGGAGAGTCGTACGGCGGAGCTCGACGCGTGGCAACCTGTCGTCACATCGTACTGCCAACCATGCCACGGACAGGTCAATTGACAACCCATCAATTTACCCCGCCCCAAAGGTCCACCTTGATGCAAACAGATGCCGTCTACGACGTAAAAACCGCCATCCACATGACAAACCGCGAGAATTTGCCCGTCGAGAATAAATTCTCGCACATTCCCCACCGGACATTCATCAACGTGGCAAGTACGCATCCATTTGCTCATTAACTGCGAAGCCCCTTATGGCGAAATCCCCACATTAAGCCACCTCACGTGTTCCCCCCTCTGCAGGTAAGGCCTGCTTTCGCACACGTTTGGCGCGTACGGGAGCACCTTTCCAGCGTCGGTGAAGCCACCAGTATTGCGCCGGAGTACTGCGTACCAAGTCCTCCAAACAACTGCTATACCATTGCGACAAGTGTCGCACGTCGCACAGACCGTGCTGTGCGGGATCGTAACTACCGGCCACGCCCAACTGAAATTGTAGCGGCTTCCCCACGCGTCGGGCGTAGCAAAGCAACAAGGGTGCTTGGTATGTCAAAGAAAACAGCGCAACGGCCTTGTGACATGACGCAGGCCGACCAAAAAACTCGACCCAGCAACCTTTCGGACCGGCCGATTGATCCCCCAGCAACGCCAGCGTTCCTCCATCCCGCAGGATGTGATCGGCAAGTTGTGAACTTCCCGTCTTTGGCAAAATGAATTGTCCCGTCGCCTGACGAAACTTATTGATAAATCGATTGAGAAAGGGATTGTCCAAAGGACGGGCCACGCTGTAGGTCGGAAAGCCCATCAGCCCCGTCAGGACGCCACCGACTTCAAAATTGCCAAAATGACCCGACAGCACGATTAACGGGCGGGGGTCCA
>JAQCHP010000252.1 GCA_027619595.1 Planctomycetota bacterium | reverse complement strand
CCATAACGGGATTCGTACGATCATTCTAGAAATCGATAGTCCTGGCGGCGAACTGCTTGCCGCTCAAATATTGCGGACGAATTGCGCGCCATTCAAGACATGGAAGTAGTCGCTTATGTTCCCCAACAGGCGCTGAGCGCCGCGGCGCTCATTTGTCTGTCCTGCGATCGCATCGCGATGGCGCCCGGAGCACGCATAGGCGACGCTGGCCCAATTTTCTTAGACGATAACTTTATGTTTCGGCACGCTCCCGAAAAAATCCGCAGTGACTTGGTCAGCCGAATCCGCCGGTTGGCTGAGGAAACGGGGCGGCCACCTGCCCTGGCGGAAGCCATGGTGGACATGAACGCTATCGTCTACCGCTACGAACACACACAAAATGGTTCCGTACGCCTCGCCACCGAACAAGAAATTGCATCCGACCAAGAACCACTCGTCTGGAAAAAAATGCAGATGATCCTCGAGTCACAGGCGGGACGATTCCTAGAACTCACAGGTTCGCGTGCCAAGGAATTGGGACTCATCGAGATGGAAGCAAACAACCAGAACGAGTTGCTTAAGGAACTGGACATCGACCCACAGAATTTGATGATGGTCGATTGGACGCTCCGAGACACGACGGTCTCAGTGTTGAATCATTCCGTCGCAACTGTCATTCTTCTCGCCTGCGGAATCGCGGGACTCTATGTAGAAATGTTGTCTCCAGGACTCGGCTTCGGCAGCATGCTGTCAATCACGTCTTTTTCGCTATTTTTCTGGAGTCGAATGTTAGGCGGGACGGCAGAATGGCTAGAAATCGTGTTGTTCGTGTTAGGGGTTCTGTTGTTAGCTGTGGAACTCTTCGTACTGCCCGGCTTTGGAGTCTGGGGGCTCACCGGCCTGGTCTGCATGGCTAGTAGTCTCGTCCTGGCCAGTCAATCGTTTATTGTGCCAGAACGTCCCGACCAGTGGCTTAGCTTTGGCAAGAGCTTGTTCATCGTTACAGGAGTACTGGTAGGATCCGGCTTGATCGGTGTTCTGATGCTCAGCCACATGCAATCGATTCCCTGGCTTCAGAGATTGCTTTTGACACCCGCGACTGCCGAGCAACCATCAACGAAGGTCGCCGGCCCAACGAATCAACCAACGGATGACGCAGAAGCAAGCCGAGTCGCGCCGCAGTTAGGAGACATCGCTATTGTGGAATCCACGCTTCGACCGGGAGGCCAGATCCGATTCGGCAGCCACGTCTACAACGCCCACACGTCGGGCGACTTTGTGCCACGTGGCACGCGTGTCATGGTCGACGAAATCGGCCCACTAGGTTTGCGGGTACGAGAAATTTCGTGACATCATTGAAAACACCATGACGGCAGTTCTGCCTCAAACGTCAGGCGATCACGTGTCTCGGGATGAAGAAATGAAAGTGCCGCGGCGTGCAAGCACATGGGCGGCTCGGTTGGCAACAAAGTTTGTCGATCACGAATGATGCGATGGGGCTGGTACATTGGATCCCCGAGGATGGGAAACCCAAGATGCCAAGCATGGATTCGAATTTGATTCGTTCGGCCGGTCACTGGCCGCGCCTCAACCAAACAAGTACCGTCACTGAAGCTCTGCAATTTGCGGAAGTGGGTTTCGGCCGCCATACCGCCCGATTCGATATCTCGTGCCCCGGCAGCCGACAGTGTCGTACCGATCGGCTCCGTACACACGCAGACTTCCGGCGCAAAGTCGCCGATTACCCGCAACAGATAACGTTTCACAACGAGCCCCTTCTCGAACTGCGGTTGAAGCTTGCTGGCAATTCGAGCCGTTCGACTCAGTACCACCACACCTGAAGTATTGGCGTCCAAACGGTGTGCAGCCCGTAACTTTTCTGGGTCATAGATCTTTCCTAAAATGTGCACCAGCGTGTTGCGGTTGTATCGCCCACAGGGATGCATCGGCAGTGGTGCCGGTTTGTTGACGACGACAAACCCAGATTCCTCATAGAGGATCCTAATATCGGCATTCACGCTAGGTTCTACCGTACCCGGTAGGCGGTGCTTCAAGCGGTCGCCCGCGTGCAAGGTCTCTGTGCCCCGCAGGACCACGGAATCTCGCTCGATCCACCCTCCGGCGCACCGTTCATCCCACCGCTGTCGCCCCACAAATGGAAAGTTTTGATCGAGGTAGTCGAGCAACATCTGTCCCTCTCCGTGGCGCTCAACCAGCACGACCCGGACATTTTCATAGGGAAGACTACCAGGTAGCGGGTTAACGTGTTGCCGAATCCGCAATTCGCGAGTGTCACGCAAAGCACGTTGGCGTTCGTCTTGCGATTGATAACATTGGGGACACGACTTCCCGGGAACGTACCGTGCGTCGCCCTGGTCAACCTGTGTCACAGGCGCCTGACATGCATAGCATTGAACCGTTCCGGTTTCACGCAACCTTTCGTCCAACGCGACCCGATCATCGAAGACAAAACACTCGCCTTCGAAGTGCCGACTGCCGCATTGGGCAAAATAGTTCAAGATTCCGCCATCCAACTGATAAACCGCTTCATATCCCAACGATTCAAGAAACGGAGCAGCTTTCTCGCAGCGAATGCCACCCGTGCAGAAAGTCACAACCGGCGTTTTTCGCGACAATGGCATGTCCCGAAGTGCCTGGGGGAAATGGCGAAAGTGCTCTAATTTAAGTCGAATTGCGTTTTGGAATGTCCCCAAGTCCACTTCATAGTCGTTGCGTACGTCCAGCAGAGTGATTTCACGCCCCTCGTCGATCCAACGGCACAGCTCGTCAGGGGAAACGCGGGGCGAAGTGTATCGAGCCGGATCAATTTTAGGCTGACCAAACGAAATGATTTCACGTTTGACCTTCACCAACATACGAGAATACGGCTGACGGTCCGTTTCGGACCGTTTAACCGAAAGGTCGCCGAGCCCCGGCACACCGGCCAAGTATCGCATCAGCGAATCGACAGCCTCGGCACGACCGGCCACGAAAAGGTTGATCCCTTCCGAGCTCAAAAGAATCGTCCCCTTCAGGCCGTTTTCCTGGCACAGCTCTCGCAACTCAGTACGAAAACGCTCCAAATCGCTCCAATCGAAAAACTTGTAAGCAGCGATATGGACAATCACTGAGAATTTCCTCCGGCAGTCTGAATCAACAAGGGGTTCGCAATGCCGGATTCTACCACGGACCGCCTAAGGATCGGCAGCCCCCACGACCGAATTGGCTTGATCCAGCCCATCAGAATCTGCGGCCGCCAATGCGCCCCTCCCAGGAATTTGCCAAACACTCCATTGAGAATCCTTCACCAGATCCGCAAGGTCAAAAATTGTTTGAACTCCTAGTTTATTTAAAATGTCGTGACGACGACGCTCGACTGTGCGTAAGCTGATATCCAAACGGGATGCGATCGTTTTGTTCGCATGCCCGGCCAAAATCATTTCCATAACTTGCCGTTCGCACTCTTTTAACGAAGACAGACGCCCTTTCGCCTCAGCGTTTCGACGTCGCAACTCGAACCACCGACGAGCCAGGCTGGTAGCCTCTTCAATGGCATCTAGCAGTTGCGATGGTTCGTAAGGCTTTTCGAGCATGGCGATTGCCCCAGCACGCATCGCGCGAACCGCCGTCGCAATGTTGGCAAAACCACTCACAAGGATGATCGGCAAGTCTGCTTTTCTTTCGGCCAACTGCCGCTGGAATTCCAATCCGTCCATGCCTGGCATGAGATAGTCCGTTACGAGGACACCACACGTGACACCGTCGTAGTTCGCCAAGAACGACTCGGCCGACTCGAACGTTTGCACGCGATAGCCACGCGCTCCAATGAGCGTCGCTGCCGACGAACGCGACGGTGGATCGTCATCCACGACAAAGACAACTACCTCGCTATTTCGGCCCAGGGTGTCCACCATGAAATCACTTTCTTACGGTCTCGAAAAAAGCAAACACAACGGCCATAAACCGGTACGGCGGTACCGATCGCGGCCCCCCTAACCCAAACTTGAATTTCAAATAAAGCCCTAAACCTGGGTTTTGACTGTAGGAAAGGCGTGTTTCCAGCGGAAATCAAATGCATATTTG
>JAQCHP010000077.1 GCA_027619595.1 Planctomycetota bacterium | reverse complement strand
AGGTCACACGCAGTGTCATGGTCTGCAAGATTTTGCAAGTACTCATCATGAAGTGCGCGTGCTTGAAGTAGTCACCAATTCACAGTGCATTGACTTGTATCGCCCTCCGGGCTATTGGAATGCTCCCTTCTCATTGTTGCAATTTCAACAAAACCGCGTTTTTTGCGCATGATAAATCCGCTACGGCGTTGCCTGTTAGGCAAGTAACTCGCGGCTAGGTCCGATCGCTCCGTGCCGCGATGGCGATCCAGCTCCATCCAATTAAGAAGGCGAGCCCTCCGAACGGCGTGATCATGCCAAGCTGCTTGACGCCGCTGAAGGCGATTCCGTAGAGGGAACCTGAAAAAAGCAATATCCCGACGGTTAGGCTAATCGCAGGGACCTGCCAACGAGCGGGCCGCTCATCGGTTTTTTGCAGCGTTCCCAGTACCAGTAAGGCAAGCGCATGGACTAACTGGTATTGTGCGCCTGTTTCCAGAACTTCCAAACGATATTCTCGTTGCTCCGTCGTTAGTTCGTGGAGCAGTGCTGGAAGCCGATGTGCACCAAAGGCACCGATGGCGACACCCAGGAATCCCATTATGGCAGCAGCTGGAAGTGTCGATGTACAACGTCGCATTGGCATGGTTCCCGTTGGTTGCCAAATGCTTGTCATTGTAGGCGACTGACCGGTCAACACAACCATCTGCAGACCATTCCGATGACCCGAATCGACGTAGTGCGACGAAGAGATGCACTACAGAAGAGGCGCTGGCGGTGGCTCGGGTTCCGGATCCGGCGGTGGCAGCGTGGGAGTCGGAGGAGGCGGATCTGGTTCTGGTTCTGGTTCTGGTTCTGGTTCTGGTTCTGGTGTTGGTGTTGGTGTTGGTGTTGGTTCCGGCTCGGGTTCCGGTGTCGGTTCTGGTGTCGGTTCTGGTTCCGGCTCGGGTTCCGGTGTTGGTTCCGGTTCCGGCGTTGGAGGTGGTGGTACGACGAAAGATTCCGCTTGCACCATGATGGGGCGTTCGGTCATCAACTGGCACGATGAAGTTACCGTTCGGCCACCCAGAAAGCGGACCAGCCAGCTGTTGGCATCGACCGGAAGATCGACGCGGACTCGTACGGTAGTCGATGCTTCGGTCAACGGATTCGGTTCAACGGTGACGGTTGCCTCGCGAAGTCCAGTTGCTGCGAGGAGCTGATTCGCACGATCTTCCGCGTCATTGGCTGTCGCGCCAGGCGATATCGCATGGCGAGCCCCTTCGTAGGCTGCATTGTCCACGGCATGCCGCAGCATACTTACACGGGAGAACTCAATGGTGCCAAAGACGATCAGAAAAAGTAAGCTGACGGCAATCGCAAACTCCACCGTAGTGATACCGCAGCGAGATAACTTTTGTCGTTGCATCTTTGGTCTCCTTCAAAACACCGAACGGACTCATGTGGTCATTCAGTTGTTATGCAGTAATGTGCACGGGAGTTATTCGGTAAGCATCGTCGGCAGCGAATGCGCGATTTGCCGGAACACATCTCGCAAGTCGGCACCCGATGTAGCATGGAAATGGCGGCCGCCTCCCACTGAAGCGACCGTTTGCATGAGCGATTGATCGGCTTCTAATGCGAAAGTAATTGTATGTACCTGGATCCCGCCGTTCGCTGCATTTTGCGCCGGATTTATAGGTCCCTCGCCGGTGTTGTGAATTCCGTCGGTCATCACGATAATGACCTTGCTGGCCCACGGTCGGTCGGTGCCGCGGTCAAGTAGTGCGCGAACGCCATCGTTCACGCCTCGGCCGATCGCGGTACTGCCTCCACAGAACGAATTGGTGTGACTGATCAACGCAGCATTGAGGCTGGCATAGTTCGTCGTCAAATCGACATCAATGGATGAAGTGTTGCTATAGGTTACTAAAGCAACAGATTCTTGTTGTGGCGAGGAGTTGAGTACGTCCAGAAAGTCGGCAACGCCCAAAATGAGGTCGCGTCAGCGACTCGGAGTAGGCGCGGCCTGACAGTAGTCCCATCCGACCGGGGCTGCCGCGGGGAATGGCGGATAGACTGCCGGTTCGTTGGACGCGTAGGCCATCGAGCCTGATCGGTCGAGCACGAGCACAACGTCAAGTTCGGTTTGTGTGGAAGTCGCGATTTGCACCGGTTCGTAGACAGTGTTTCCCAAGAATCCAGGCATCAATTGCGGTATGTTGGGGCCGTGTGCAGTAATGCGCACGGCATTCGGAAAGGCCCCGCCTGCTGTGAAGGCATAGCGAGATGTAATGGAAGGACGTAGGCCCCGGCCGAATTCGAAGTCACCGTCATCCAAGCTGAGTGGCTGCCCGCCAATCGTATTTCTGCTACCTGCGTCTCTCGCTGCCGCCCGCGCAGCATTCTCGTCTCCTGTCAGAGCCAACGTCCGCCCGCTGGCGCGAGTTGCGGAATCGGTGGCCGTGCGAAGTTCCGTGCGACAGAGTTCCATGAAGGCGACATTGATCGCAAGGCTTGCTAAAGCTAAGAGAACTGGTAACAAGAAGGCGCACAGAACCAACATGGCGCCGTGACGCCGTTGCCCTGCTTTTGAGTTTGCAACAAATCGATTCGCGGTGGGTGGCTTGTTGAGAGTCATATGAACCTCCTAAAACTCCTTCATCATTTCAACGCTGCCATTCAAGGTCTTGCTGCTGTAAAACATGTTGCCGAACAGCGAATTGTCAGCACAAGGCGCCGTGACAGAGACCTGGAGAAAGGATCCTACCGGTGCCCCGGGGATATTTTCTGGAGTAATAGTCACTTCGGCATCGATTACCCCACGCTCCGACAGAATTTGCAGGCACTGCCCTTCTACATTCTCCGCCGTCGACGATGGATTGACCGACACACGGGCGCCCTCGTAGGCGGCTATTTCCAAAGATTGTTTGAGGTAAATCATGGAACACGTTTCAAGTGTTCCCAAAGCAATCAGAATGATTACCGGAAGAAACAACGAAAGCTCAACGATGGATATACCTCGTCGATGACGGCGGGTAGAGGCTGGATATCGCTTCATGGTTTTTTTGGTGGCGCCAAGATGATAGGCTGATCATCCCGAATTTGCTGAATTTGAGGCTTGGGGAGGCAGAACCTACCGCTGCCGGTAAGATTTATCCTCTGTCCGAAACGTAGCACATGGTACTAATGCACGGCGGCTAGCAAAAAGAACCCCAGCAGAATTGCACGAACTTGAGCCACTTGGACGGGTCGTTCCGACGATACACCCTGAGTGCGGTGGGTTGGTCGCTGGTTGGAATGAAAGAGTGAGGGTCGTTCGATGGATCGATTTCGCCAATTGGCCATACTTTTAATGGGACTTTGTGTGTTCGCATCGGCCTGGGCCGATGCGCCGACCGTTGACGAATCCGTACCTACGATTCAATGGCGTGACGACCTGAAGAAAGCCACCGAGGAGGTATCCCAGCAGCAACGTCCGCTGCTTCTGGTTTTTACTATGGAACGCTGTAGTTACTGTACGCTAATGAAACGCACGACTTACCATGACGAACAGGTAGTCGCTAGCATCAACGAAAACTTTGTTCCAATTCAGATTTGCGGACCAGATCATCAACGACTCGCACAACGTCTTGGTGTACGGGTTTATCCCACGACAATTATCATTTCGCCGGAGAATCGCGTGGTGGATCGCATGGACGGCTATGTCAAGGCGCAGGCGATTCTGCCGCGATTGGCGTCAGCGACGCATCGGATCGAGCAGGCTCGGGTCGATTCGGTGCCGGTACGTTGAGCCGCTTCGGATGCTGGCGGCTGTCAGCTAGCAATCACGCGTTGAATAGCTGAGGTTGAATTCTCAGCAATCCCCCTGCTAAAGTCTGCGCACTGTGCCGATTAATAGGCAAGACGCGGTTGTGCCCAAATGTCTCATGGCGGGGGTTCTTCTATGGATTGGCAACTTCTGTCACCGTTGCGGTCCGTTCTCAATCTTATCCGCGGTGAACGGACTCGACACCAGTTGGCGCTTGGACTGGCGCTCGGTTTGGTGATTGGTCTTCTACCGAAGGGGAACCTGACAGCGGTGTTGTTCGCCACGTTGCTGCTAGCAACTCGCGTCAATACCGGTATGGGTTTGCTAACGGCCTTTTGTATTTCATGGATATCGCCAGGATTTGACCCGTGGTGCGATGCGGTCGGGCGCGGAATACTCACGTACGGCGGCTGGCAGAATCAATTTGCCGCTTGGTATCAGCTTCCTCTGGTCCCTTGGTTTGGTCTGCACAACACGGTTGTCTTAGGCTCGCTCATCTTCGGCTGTGCGGCTTTCCTTCCAGCATATTATCTCAGTCAGCCACTGTTTGCCTATTGTAAGCTCGACAAAGACAGCCAACGACCGAGCGGGGAGAGTGCATCGTGATCCGGTGGAAATATGTTGCACCACGAGCGGCGTTATTGTTGTCTGTTTGGTGCGTCGTAAGCTGGGGACTCGACCCATTCCTAAGGTGGTCGCTCATCCGTATTGGACAAGGGTCGACGGGGGCGCGTGTTGATATTACCGAATTAAGTTCGGCGATTAGTTCCGGTCTACTCCAGATCGATGGAATCGCGATCGCGGATCGCAAATCGCCGCAGAAGAATTTGCTCGAAGCGCGAGTTGCCAGCCTGCAACTTGATACCGGTGCACTCATGCAGCGGCGGTTCGTTATTTCCGATGGCCGGATTAGCGGCATTCGAATGGGTACGGTACGGGAGCAGTCCGGCGCTCTCATTCCAACGACAACCAGCCAGACTGGGACAGTAGGCGGTGGAAACCTTCAGGACAAGCTAGAAAGTTTGGGAAAGGGATGGCTTGATGGTCGCTCGCAACAGCTCCAAAAGGACCTTGAAAATAGCTTTGATTCGGTACGAGTCGCTCGGGAACTAGGCAAGCGGTGGCCGCAGCGGTATTCCCAAATGGAAAGCGACGTTCAGGACGTATCTAAGGAGACTGAAGCACTTGTTGCGATGGTAAAACAAACCAGTGATAATCCGTTGCGAGCATTAGAACTTTACCAGGATTTTGCCGTGCGTGCCGATTCCTTACGGAAGCGTACACAGGCAGTGCGGGAAGGGTTGTCCCAATTCAGAGATCAGATTGGTCAAGATAAGAAGTTGCTGGAGGAGGCGAAGCGACACGATGAAGAACTCATACGGCAGCACGCCAATCTTGAAACGATCAGTCCCGAAGCGATTTCCGAGTATCTATTAGGTCGAGAACTCGCGGCTCATGTATCCACGGCCACCGATTGGGTTCAGTGGTTTCGCCATCAATTTCCCGCGAAAGAGGCCCCGGCTGCGGCTCCCGTTCGTGGTGAAGATATCGTGTTTCGAGGGATGCCCAACCTTCCGAAATTTCTCATACGCCATCTAGCCGTTGAGGGGGAAGGCATTCTGGGGAACGAGCCTGTGAAGTTTGTCGGCGAAATGAGCAATGTTACGAACCAACTTGCGATGTCCGACGCTCCGATGACACTGCACGCCCAAACGCAAGGGACAATCCTGGCTGAATTGCACGCTGTCCGTGAAACTGAAGGTGAGAACATCAAGGACCGGGTCGTTATAAATTGCCTAAGATTTCCGCTGCCAGAACGAAAATTGGGCGATCAAAACCAATTGTCGCTCATCGTTTCGGAAGGTCATGCCCATATCTGGTCACAACTAGAAATTGCTAATAATGATCTCAAGGGTGAGTTGCGACTGAAGCAGGAAGGAGTATCCATGCGAACCGGATCGGTGCCCGTCCATCTTGCATCGTTCCAGAATTCGGTCGACCAAGTTGCGTCGAGTACAAAGGATCTCGAAGTGCTGGTGCAAATCGACGGTTCGCCAGCCCGTCCGCACGTCCGTGTCGTATCGAATCTGGGACCGCAACTTGCGCAGGCGGTACGTCATGTTGCGCAACAGGAAGTCACGCGACGTGCCGAGACGCTTGTACAGGCAAGTCAAAAGGAGATCGACCAGCAACTAGCGAACTTTGAGTCGAAACTCTTGGCGGAACAGCAGCAGCTATTGGGAAAACTGAAGATAGGCGATGAGCAGATCCAAAAACTGACGGCAGAGGTCGCCGACCGCATGGGTATCTCCAAAAAATATTTTTCTGCCGAAAAAATCATCGATAACATTTTACGTCGGTAAACGAGTTGTCCTTTGGAGCTAAGGATACTTGAGGTGCATCAAAGCGCGGTCCCAATGGAGACTATTTCGCACGAACGATTCGGTTGGCCAGCTGGAAAACGCTTGCTGTTGATTTGCGTCTTTTTTCTTCTAGCCACGGTGACGATTGCTCGCGAATACGTAGTGCACTATCCCGACGAACGGCACTACACCGATGGTGCGCTCGAAATGTTGAGAACGGGCGATCTCCTGACGCCCTGTCAGGCGGATGGAACTCCCCGATTTCGCAAGCCGGTCGTCGCATATTGGCTTGTCGTGTGGGGCTTTTCTGTCCTCGATGTCTCGCCGTTTTCAGCCCGCTTTTCTTCCATCGTGTTTGGGCTTGCTACGATTCTTGTTTCGTATGCGACTGCGAAGGATATATGGAGGCGAAGTGATGTAGCCATTCTGGTGGCCCAAATTGTAGCTTGCAATCCGTTGGTGGTTCTAAGTGCCACGCGTTCGTTACCCGATATGCCCCTCTGTTTCTTTGTCTCGCTGGCGGTGTGGGGGTTCTTACGAATACATGTGCACCGCAACTTCGCAGCGACAAGTTTTTGGCTGGCGTACGTGGGCACGGGTGGCGCCGTCGCAACGAAGGGACTTCCGGTACTAACGTTGCTAGCGTACTTCCTCATAGTCTATCTGTGGCAAGCGACTCGTATCAGTGATTTGCGGCGTCTATTGCACTTCCCATCCTTAATCGTAGGAGTTTGCGTCGCTGGTTGGTGGTACCTGGCAATGTTTCTGTTTCACGGTGTTGAAGCCTGGGAAATATTCTGGCGGGACCAAGTCGGTGATCGGCTTGTTACCGTCATGGCGCAGCCATTGCAGAATGGGGTTGAGGGACTGCTTACGCTGTTCGTTACAGGGATTCCATGGTTAATTCCCCTCATGGTGTGCGGACCCGTCAAAATGATCGGGTCTATTTCGGACCGCGATCAACAGTTTGGCGGGGCAAAGTATCTAGTGGGGTGGTGTCTCTTTTATTGGTTCCTCACGTCCTTCGTCACTGAATATTCGCACCGATACTTGCTTATCACTGCGCCGAGCAGTTGTCTATTGATCGGATGTTGGTTGGCGAATCGGTCGGAAATTCAGTTGCAAAAGTGGATGCTGCTCCTGTCGAGCGTTGCCGCCGTTGTGGTTTTGCTGCTGGGAATTACGTCCATTACAGTCGCCTGGCAATTGCGAAATCAAGCAGGCGCCGTGGCATCGCTATTGACGATCGGGCTCATGTTTGCCGCAATTGGGTGCACACTGCCCAAGCGAGATTGGATTTACCGGGCGCAAGGACTGGGAATGACACTCAATGCGGCCTTGGCGATGTTGTGCGTAATCGCTAGTTACTTTGCCTTGCCCGATCAGGGAGCGCAGATTGCAAACCAGCTGATTCATTTGCAGAGTACGCGAAGTGAACGATTTGTGATTTGGTGCAAGCCTGCCTTGGCGAGCAAAATTCGCTTGAATACTCGTGGGAAAGTCGATTTTCGGCACGTGGATGCTGCGGAAAGTTGCCCGCTACCTGCCAAGGGCGAACGCTTGATAAGTTCGTCGGCGAGTCAGCCGCCGGGACAGGCAGTGGACGAAAAGTTCATCACACTTTCCACTGGGTATCGCAGCCTGAAGCCGGTTCCATTCGTGTCGCATCTATTGTCAGGAAATTTGAGAGGCTATCTTGGGGCCAATCAGGAACATTTCTGTTTGTATGATTTCGATGGAACTGAAGGCGGACCTGTTATAGCCCGCCAAAGTGATTCGATCGAACCTCCCACGTCGATTCGATAAATGTGCCCATTCGCGTCGCAATGCGGACGATTTAGCGAACTGTGTAATGGCAGTTCCCGTGTTACGCATCATCCAATAGATTTACAGAGTGGAATTCTTGGCCCTCGAGCATCGAGAGGCTGGCACCACCACCGGTGCTCACATGAGAGACTTTGTCGGCCAAATTCATTTGCTCGATTGCCGCTGCGCTGTCGCCACCTCCGATAATTGAAGTGGCACCATTTGCTGTGGCTGCCACGATGGCGATCGCAACGGCTTTCGTACCGGCATCAAAGGGGGGAACTTCAAACATTCCCATCGGTCCGTTCCAAACGATCGTCTTGGCTTTCAGAATCTCCTGTTCAAAACGTTGCATCGTCTGCGGACCGATATCGAATCCCGCCATGGTGTCGGGGATGTCTCCATTGGCAACGATGATTTTTTGGCTTTCCGGCAGGGGCGAAGTAGCACAATTTGTATCGCTTGGCCGCAGCAATTTAGGACCGCCTTGTGCCATGAGTTCTTGGGCGAAGTCGAGCTTATCAGGCTCGACGAGGCTCTTACCGACGCGACCCCCTTCTGCCAGGGAGAAGGTGTAGGCCATGGCGCCACCAATCAGAACTCGGTCGCAGATGGTAAGTAGATTCTTAATTACGTTGATTTTGTCGGAGACTTTGGCACCGCCCAAAATCGCGAGAAAGGGCCGAGCAGGGTTTCGAATGACTTCGGAAAGGTACTGGATTTCTTTGGCGACCAGAAATCCAACGACTCGGGGTTTTCCGGCCATCGCCAAGGGAACTGCACACATCGACGCGTCATCGCGGTGGCAGGTACCGAATGCATCATTACAGTAAATATCTCCGTAACGCGCGAGCTTGCTGGCGAACTGTGCGTCCCCAGCTTGTTCCGCTGCGTCAAATCGTAAATTTTCCAAGAGCACAACTTCGCGGGCTGCCAAGCGCGAAACTTTGGCCTCTGCGTCGGGTCCGATGGTGTCGAGCGCAAACGTGACAGGTACGTTGAGCAGTTCATCGAGTCGTGCTGCAACGGGCGCCAAGCTAAACTCAGCTTGTGGTTTTGATTTTGGCCGTCCCAGGTGGCTCATGAGAACGAGCCTTCCGCCGCGGTCAAGTACGGATTCGATCGATGGCAGTGCCATACGGATCCGCAGGTCGTCGGTGATTTTTCCGTCCTCCACGGGCACGTTAAAATCGACTCGCATGAGCACGGTCTTGTTCGCTACGTCGACGTCGGCGATGGACTTTTTGGACATGGTGCTAGGTCTCTTTCAGTTGAAAAAGGGTTCTTGCGTTGCTTGTCGTGATTTGAGCGAGCGTGTCGACGGACACTCCACGTGCATCGGCCAAACATTGCGCCGTGTGTCGCACACGCGCCGGCTCATTGGGGTGTTTGCCACGAATCGGTTCTGGTGACAGGTAGGGACAGTCGGTCTCTATCAGGATTCGGTCGTCCGGTATACACGCAGCGATTTCCCGCAGGCCTACCGATTTTTTGAACGTTAACATACCGGAAAAGCTGATATAGAGCCCTAAATCGAGGCATGCGTCGGCCAGTGCCCTGTCACCGGAAAAGGAATGCATAACGCCTTTTACCGGAGCAATTCTCGCTGCGTCTGCCAAAACCTGCAAAATCTGTGGACCACTCTCACGCATATGAATAATCACCGGTAAGCCAGTCACGCGTGATAATGCCAAGTGTCGCTCAAAATAATCCCGTTGCAAGTCGAGTGGCACGTCTTGCCAATAGCAATCAAGCCCCGTTTCGCCCAATGCTACCACTCGCGGCAATGTAGAAAGTTCCACAATCTGTTCCCAGTCTGTGGGACCAGCCGCAGTACAATAGTTGGGATGAATTCCCACCGAAGCATACAGCTGTGGGTGTCTTTTCGCCAACTCGAGGCATATCCGACTATTCGAGAGGGTTGTGCCAACGGCGACCATTTGCACCACTCCCACTCCCGCAGCACGCTGAAGCACATCATACAGGTCTGGAAACAGCGATTCGTCTGCCAGATGCGCGTGCGTATCGATGAGCTGAATACTGTCCTGGGTCAATGAGTTGATGTCGTGTGACACAGCTCCTGCAGTAATTCTCGGTGTCCTTGCGCCATTCCGGCCGCTTCACAGGCGATCGATTGACTTTCGGGATGTGCTTCCAATTTGGCGACACATTCGTTGATGGTTTTTTCCAATACTGTTTGGTATCGAAGGACTTCACTCAGAATGAAATCAAGCGAAAGATCGTGTAGATCGGTAAACTCCATCGGGAATCTGCTGCCTTGTTCCGGTGACCCTCCCAACGCCAGAATTCTCTGCATGATCTTGCCGGCCATGTATTGATGATCACGCGAAATTTGGTTGAGACACTCTTCGGACTGGCGTTGTCCGTTTCCGATCCAGGGGCGCGCGTTGGCCACATACGTTGGCAAAGATGTTGCATGCATCTGTAGCAACCGACCAAGCACAGCGATCGATGTCGAAGCATCCTTCATCAGCATAGATTCCATGGTAGACTAAGAACGTTCTAAAACAATTGAAGTGCGGCGGCGAGGGACCATTTGTGCAGCGGTGCGGCCATGACAGTAATTGCCAATAGCGGTACCGAAATGGCGAAAACGTAGCATGCACCCAAGGGAGAGATAACGGACAGCGGCCGAGGTCGAGTGGAATCCGTTTCGCGATCAAACGTCATCACCTTAATAACTCGCAGGTAATAATAAACACTCAAGGCTGTATTGAGCCCACCGACGACAAGTAAGCCCAGCAACAAAGGGGACCCAGTCGAACGCCATCCGTCGGTAAGAGCGCCAAACACAGCAAATTTTCCGATAAATCCTGCCAGCGGGGGGATGCCCAAGAGGCTGAACATCATGAGTGAAAAGCAAATGACGGTCAGGGGCGCATTGCGAATAAGTCCGGCATAGTCGGCGATCTCTTCGCTCCCGAGTGAGTTGCGAAGGAGTGCTACAACGGCAAAAACACCGACGTTCATAAAGACATACGTTAGGATATACATTCCAAGAGCAGCAATCGCGTACCTCGCGCCGCTTGCGTCAGTCGTTGCCATCGCCAAAGCCGGGGGCACAGCCATCATCATGTAACCGGCGTGAGCAATCGTGGAATATGCAAGCAATCGCTTGATGTTGGTTTGTCCGTAAGCTGCAAGGTTGCCAAAGGTGCAAGTGATCATTGCCACTAACGAAATCAAGCAGATAATGAAATTTCGCGTCGGTGCCAAGCGGTGATTCAGATCGGTAACGTTGAGTGAATCGGACTCAGACGGGTTGTGTGATGAAACGTCTGAGGGGACCTTGTCCGTGACCGAGAACATACCAGCGCGCGAGTTCGTGTCGGTTGGAAAGTGCATCGGCTCGACGTTCAACAGCCCGAATCCGAACGAAACACGCACCAACAGAGCAAGGGCACCCGCCTTGGAGGCGACCGACAAAAATGCACCAATTTCGGCGGCAGAACCTTCAAACACATCTGGACACCAAAAATGGAAGGGTACCGCAGACAATTTAAAAGCCAAGCCGACTCCCAGCATCAATCCACCCATTACCAGAACCCAGCGGGTATCAGCCTCATACACGGGCCACTGAGTGGCCAGTTCCTGAGCCATCGACGGCAAATGTGCTGTGTTCAAAACACCGGTAAGGAGGCTAATGCCGTACAACATCACCCCAGCCGCTCCAGCGCCGTAGATGGAGTATTTTAGTGCCGCTTCGCTCGAACGGCGTTGGTTCTCCAAAAGCCCCGCCAGTACGTACGAGGGGATACTGGCTATCTCCACCGCCAAGAATATCATTAATGCGTGATTGGCGCTGGCCATAAGGCAAAGCCCCACAATTGCTCCCAGGACCAAACAGAAAAAGTCTGTCGCGTCCGATAAATCGGGAACTCCAGTGATTTGAGTCAAAATAACTAACAGCAGAGCAGACAACAGTAGGATCGCGCGAAAAAATGCTGTGAAGCTATCTAAGACCAGCATGCCAGTGAACAGCTCAGTGCGAGGCGGAGCACCGTCGCCTAAATAGTTCCAAGGTTCGGCGACGTAGACCGACAAGCATAGTCCGATGCACGTCAGCGGAAACGCCAAATCAATCCGCGTTCCCCACGTAAAGCACTTTGCAATCAATAGCACAAATAGGGTAATGCAAAGCACGATCTCCGGCTTAAAGCCGGATCCAACCGCCGGCCACAGTGATTGTTGTGAATCACCAATAACTTGCGTAATAACTTGACCAAAATCCACGGCGTTAGGCCCTTGGAGAGATGTACAAAAAGGCGAATTTCCTTAGGCGTTGAAGCGGGTGCAAACAACTGCCGGTTCAACAATGCTTAACGAACAGTTCTTAACGATCTGTCGGCTTGGTAAATTTAAATATTGGTAAGGTTTCCGTTTGTGCCAAGGCCGGTACACTCGAGGGCTCCGACTTATGTTCGTCGTGTTCGCGTGCCCATGCGGTAAGCTGGTCGGCTTGAAGTGAGATCGACTTATCCATGTATTGGAGCACCAACGTGGGCATCACGCCAAAGAGGACAGCAAAGATGATCAGCGGTACGGCAATCGATACTTCGCGAAGGTTCAAAGGAGTCAGTGCTTCGGGATGGGGTCCCTTGTATTCTGCGCCCAAATACACGCGTTGAATGGCCCAGAGTATGTAGCCGGCAGTGAGGATGACTACAAACGCGGAGATGATGGCCAGTACTTGGCTAAACTTCCATACGGCAAGCACCACAAAGACCTCGCCAATGAACCCGCACAACCCGGGCAGCCCTAGCCCCGCAAAAAAGATTGGAATTGCGAGTCCAGCATAGAGGGGCATCTTGCCAAATAGGCCGCCAAACTGGTCAAGATTTCGATGATGCACGCGATCGTAGATAACGCCGACCATAAAAAACATGCCCGCCGAACTGATTCCATGAGCGATCATCTGAAACATGGCACCCTGGATACCCTGATTCCAATAACTTGATGTCATCAGGTCGGGATTTCCGTCGGCGATGGCGGCGGACCATACTCCCAGGCCTAACACAACGTAGCCCATATGACTCACAGAACTGTATGCCACAAGACGTTTAAAGTCCTTCTGAGCCAAGGCTGCAAAGGCCCCGTACACCATACTGATTACGCCAACTAAACAGACTCCATAAGCGAAATCAAAACCACCCAACGGGCAGATCGGGTAACAGATACGAAGGATGCCGTATCCACCCATCTTCAGCAACACACCTGCCAATATCATGGAAATCGGCGTGGGTGCTTCGACGTGTGCATCAGGCAACCAAGTATGCACTGGCACCGAAGGTACCTTCACCGCGAATCCAATGAATAGCAGGATGAACGCCCAGTGCTGAATCGTCCATCCGTCAAACAAGACCTCCTTATTACTAAAGAGGTCTGTGTGCTGTCCCATAGCGGCCAATGCTTGAATGTTAAAGGTATGAAGCGGGGCTCCCTCTTTCGTGGCCTCCGTCAATACCTCACTTGGCAAGGAGAGTTTTGTCACGAGATCAGGTTGCGCCTTGGCCAACGTTCGCACGTCACTTTGAAAATAGAGCATCAATATGGCTATCAACATCAACACGCTGCCCAAAAGTGTATAGAGGAAAAACTTAATTGCCGCATATTCTCTGCGCGGTCCGCCCCATACGCCGATAAGGAAATACATCGGCAGTAGCATCACTTCCCAGAAGACATAGAACAGGAAGAAATCGAGCGCCATAAAGACTCCCAACATTCCCGTTTCTAGCAGCAGGAACAAAATGCAATACGCTTTGACGTGCTTCTGTATTGACCAGCTGGCTCCCATGGCCAATACGCTGACAAACGCAGTCAGGGCAAGCAACGGGAAGCTGATGCCGTCCATTCCCATGAAGTACTGGATATTAAAAGATGGTATCCAGGGTTGCACATAGACATTTTGCATGCCCGCTTCGTCGGTTCGAAACGTCAAGCCATGCCCCGTGTCAAAGATCAGAAAGGCGGCCAATGTCACGAATACCGCAATGGTAATCGCTAACGTAAAAAAGCGAATCGCTTGGTCGCTCTTCGACGGAAACAAAGCCAAGAGCAACGCACCCAGCGCTGGCAAGAATACAATCAGGCTAGGAATCCAACCAAGTGAGCTAGGTTCAGTTGCAGTGTACATAATAGCTATTCAATATTGGCTTTTTAGTTGAGATCTATGGAAATTGGGCGAATGTGTAATTGCGTAGCAGTCCTATGACGAGGAACAACACGATAGTTCCCAAGGCAATAAACATGATGTATTGACGAAGGCTGCCAGTTTGCACTCGACGAAGCCCTAGACCCGTAGCATAGGTTCGAGCGGCGAAAAAGTTTACAAAGGCATCGATGATGCCCCGGTCGGCTACGGCGTCCCAGGTGCGCGCGATGGCCCGTACCGTGGCGGCCAACCAATGAATCAATCCGTCGAGCAACGTTCGGTCGACCCAGGAAAACCATCCAGAGATCAAGTGGGTTGGCTGGTAAAAGAGCACGTGATACAGCTCGTCAAACCACCACTTATTACGTAGAAACTGATAGATTGGCTCAAACTGCTGACGCACTTCGGACGCGTCGAGCTTGCGCCAACCGTACATGATCGTTGCCAACATAAAGCCGGCCAACGCGGTACTAAACGCGACAATTCCGGCTGATTGATGGATCTGAGGACTGTGGCTGAGTTCTTCGTTGGGAACGACGATCGCGTTCAATGCGGCCGCTTGATTTCTCGCAGTTCCTGCCGGACGGGCCGATTCAAGCAGATTTCCCAACGATAACGCGGGTGCCCAAATTGCGGCTGCACTCGCCACCACCAGTACGAGCAGGCTCAATGCCAACGGTACCGTATAGATCGATTTTCCAATTTCGCCACCATGGGAGTGGTGGTCACCGTGAGCGACATGGGGGACGTGTTTTTCACCATGGTTGTCATGGTGGACAACATGGCCGGCAGCGGGCGATTTGACCTGGGAACGCATGAGTAGAAAAACGAATAAGGCTGCTGCCGCCGTAGCGCCAATGATCGCATGCGTTGGTTCCCAGGCAGAAGCCACAGCGAAAACGGAAATAATGACCAGGGGGGCGTACATAATGGGCGGCGATTCGTGAGCGTGTTCGAAACGGTGCGCATCACGAGGTGTCCCAGCAAAAGTCAGATACCATAGACGGAACATGTAAAAGGCCGTAATAGACGCCCCCAACGCGGCCGCTCCGAAAAAGAAGCTTCCCCAAGCAGGATTGAGTGCGCGAAACGAAAGAGCCTGCGCTAGAATGGCATCTTTCGAATAGAATCCGCTGAGGCCAATCAGACCGGGGATGCCGGCTCCGGCGATCGCCATGCAGCCTACCAGCATCGTATACGCCGTCCACGGCATCTTCTTCCGCAGGCCTCCCATGAGAGGCATCTCGTTGGTATGGACAGCATGAATTACCGAGCCGCTACACATGAACAACAGGCTCTTAAAGAAGGCATGGGTGAACAGATGCAAAACACCTGCCATCCAACCGCCGATTCCTAACGACAGCATCATGTAACCAAGTTGGCTGACCGTAGAATAGGCCAGCACTCGTTTGATGTCCGTAGCCACGATGGCGATCGTGGCCGCCATAAAAAGGGTAATTGTCCCTGTTACCGCAATAATCAGCAGCACTTCGGGAATAAACAACGGATAAAATCGTGCGACGAGGAAGACACCCGCGGCCACCATCGTGGCGGAATGTACCAAGGCCGACACAGGAGTAGGACCCTCCATAGCATCGGGTAGCCACACATGTAACGGGAATTGAGCACTCTTGCCCACACATCCGCAGAAAATGCCGAGCCCAGCAATCAACAGCAGCGTGTAGCCGTACCCACCCTGCGGCACATTGGTACCGCTACGCCAACCGGGTACAGCAGCCGCCAAAAGATGTTCCAGCTCTTCCGGCGAAGCATTACGATTCTCGCGAGCGATTTCGCGAACCCGCTCGGCGGCTCCAGCGCGCACCATCGCGTCGGGGACGATGAGCTCATTGGCGTGGTCGACACCCAACGGATGAACTGCTGCGTCGGGCCGCAC
The DNA here is from genome assembly GCA_027619595.1 of Planctomycetota bacterium. Taxonomy (GTDB): domain Bacteria; phylum Planctomycetota; class Planctomycetia; order Pirellulales; family Pirellulaceae; genus JAQCHP01. The sequence goes on along the minus strand of JAQCHP010000077.1, from coordinate 8,494 downwards.
AAGACTGAACAGGCCATGTTGAGTTTGACCGCTGTGATCGACGCTGTCGCCATAGCTAAAGGTACCCAGGCTGCTCCACAAAGCCATCAACCCAATAATCATCCCAAAGTCGCCGACTCGATTGACAATAAACGCTTTATTCGCAGCGTTCGAGGCACTCTTACGCTCGACGTAAAAGCCAATGAGAAAGTAGGAGCAAATGCCGACTAGTTCCCAAAAGACAAACGTCATCGCAACATTGCCGGCGACGATCAAACCCAGCATGCTGAAACAGAATAAAGAAAGGTACTGAAAGAACCGGTGGTAACGCCCTGGCCGGTGAAGATGCGATCCATCCGCTAACGTTACTTCATGATCCACGATGTCGTGCAATTCATCATGCATGTATCCCATGGCGAACAAGTGAATACACGACGCTATAAGGGTGACCATGCAAAACATGGCGATCGTCAGCGAATCGACGTAATACCCGATGTTCATTTCCAGGTTTCCGAAACGTCCGAGGACATACCAGACACCGGATAACGAATGAGGATTACCTGCGACGTGTTCGTCGGCAGCATGGTCGTCAGCAGCATGGTCGCCGGCAGCATGGTCGTCAGCAGCATGGTCGCCGGCAGCGTGGTCGCCGGCAGCGTGGTCGCCGGCAGCGTGGTCGCCGGCAGCGTGGTGCTCACCCCCGTGATGCGACGCTACCAACGGATAGTTCGATAGCCAAATTGCCAATGACACGAACGACAGGACAAAGCTGCTGACGATTGCGCCTAAAGCGACGTAGCCTCCACCTTCCCCATGGCGACCCATGCGTGGTCCCAACAGAAAAATGCCGAGGAACGAGCACAAAGGCAACAGCACCGCTGCGCCCAAAATGCCAGGAATAATTGATGTGATCGTAGTAGGTTCCATCAGGCGTTCGTTTCCATCAGCCTCGAAGCTGGTCGGCGCGGTCCGCGTCGATGGTGGAAAAGTTTTGGTAAAAATTTAGCGCGATGGCCAAGGCCACGGCGGCTTCTGCTGCGGCCAGAACCATTACAAACAAGGCGAACATTTGTCCGTCCAAACCCAACGATTGTGGACGAAGCAGCGGGCTACCAAAAGCCACAAAATTGATATTGGCACCGTTCAGTACCAACTCAACGCCCATGAGTATCCCCAAAGTATTCCGTTTGGTAGCCATACACAGAATGCCGGCCACGAACATTAAGGAACCAATAAGCACGAAATGGGCCACCGATACGGGTTCGTCGAAGAAAATCATGCGGACCTCCCAGGAAGCTGAACCTTGGTGCGAGCCAAGTAGGCAGCGCCAATGAGGACCACGAGTAAGTGGACCGAAATGATCTCGAATGGAAGAAGGTAGCCGGATTGAATCGCTGCTGGTCCCGATGGCGATTCGACTCTCGCATCGGTGCGAATACCTACCAGTGCCAGGCCGATCGGGGCAACTGTTTCCACAGCATCGACCGAGACCTGCGTCCCTTCCTTGTAGTAAGTTCGCCAGGCTTTCACGGAAATGGCGTTCGTAGCCAACATGGCAAACAAGACACCTCCTAAAATCGCGCCCGTTACCCACTCACCACCGGAGGTCCGCATCGATACAAACGCCGACTGGGCCGTCAGCATGACGCCGAAGATCAAAAGAACTAAAGTTCCCCCGACATAGATCATGATCTGCATCGCCCCAATAAAATGCGCACCGGCGAGCATGAAGAGCGCTGCGGTCGCTGAGAGGGTTGCGATCAAATAGAGGGCCATGCGCACGACGTTTTTCTCAAGTACAACCGCAATGGCGAAGCCGCTCGTTAAGGCGGCAAATACCCAAAAAAATACGGTATGCCAGACAATTCCCAATGGCAGCATGGCGACTGCCGATAATTCCGTAAAATCAGTCATTGCGGCGCCCTTCCGCGATCACGACGCTGTGGGATGTCGATGCCACTGGATCGTCTTGCGCCCAATGTTCGCGAACAGACCCCATCGGATTCCGATTCGGAGTCATGTCTCCAATCCAAGGCAACCCGGTTACTTCCCATGCTACCGTTCCAACTAAGCAAAATGCTGCGATCGGCACGCAGTACTTCCAGCACATCGTAATGACTTGATCAATACGCAAACGAGGTAAAGTCCACCGAATCCAGATCATCACCGTCACGCCGATCACTGTTTTTAGAATAAAATTAGTGCATCCGGCGAGGTTCGCGATGTGCATCAGATAGGGCGAAGCAGATATGCTGGCAAAGACCGGCAAAGGACCGTGCCACGCTCCAAAAAACAAGATGGCCGCCAGTGCACTCACAACAAACATCGAGCCGTACTCGGCCATAAAGAAAATACTCCAACGAAGCCCGGAGTATTCCGTGTGAAATCCGGCTACCAATTCGCTCTCGGCCTCCGCCAAGTCGAAGGGGGCTCGATTGACGCTTGCCATCGCACACGTAAAGAATGCCAGAAACACAATTGGCATGAAGGGATTTTGGAAAATCAACCAATTCGTGAACAAACCGGCTTGCATATTGCCAATGGTGACGAGGTTAAGCGTACCGCAAACGGTCACGGGAACAAGGACGCAAAGTCCCAAGGGTACTTCGTAGCTAACAACTTGAGCCGCTTCCCGCATGCCACCGAACAACGACCATTTGGATCCCGAGCCGTACCCCGCCAAGATGACGCCGAAGACTTCGAGACCCAGTACCGCCAGTACGAAGAAGGCTCCAACATTGAGGACTTGCGCTGCCCAGCCGTCCGCAAACGGAAGGGCCAAAAATGCGGTAAAACTAGCGGCAAAGCTGAGGTAGGGTGCCAGACGGAATAACAGCGGATCGGCTGCCCCCGGCATCAGGTCTTCTTTTGTGATCAGCTTGAGGCCGTCGGCCAAAGTCTGTAGCCAGCCGAAGCGGCCACCCACGCGCGTTGGCCCTAGCCGGTCTTGGATCCGTCCGGATACCTTGCGTTCCATCCAAATGAAAACTAGAGCACCGACGGCAATGACGTGCAACAACAATACGCAATGGATCAACGAAGCGACCACGTAACCCAATGCATGGTCCGACGATAACGATAGTAACGAATTGATAAATTCGGCCACGATCCGCTTTGCCCCAGGATGTTTCCCGAAGAATAAAATCACGTTGAGCCTCATTGGGGCTCAGCGTTGACTGACTGCATACACGACAATTCGCTCGGAGATTATTAACGGCTGAATATGGCACAAATGCCCGCTCAGCAGCAAGCCCCCTAGCGATCAATTTCTCCCATCACGATATCGAGTGATCCGACAATTGCTGGGACGTCTGCAATCGGCACGCCTCGACAAATTTCGTGCGTGACCGATAGGTTACAGAATGAACTGCTGCGAGCGCGAACACGCCACGGTATGGACGATCCATCGCTTACTAGATAGAAGCCCATTTGACCCCGAGGTGCTTCGGTTTCTAAATACGCTTCTCCCTTCGGAAGTTTTTGTGTCAGTTTGATGGGGGTGCCCCAATCACCGGTAGCGGCAGAATATCGGTCGAATCCTTGGCGAAGCAAGTCGATCGCTTGCATTACTTCCAGCATTCTGACGTAAAATCGATGCCAACAGTCGCCGAGTACGGCATCTTGTGGCACTTTGGGATATTGGTGATCTTTGGGGTAGTGTCCGTCGCGTTCAGCGATGACTTCAAATGAGTAGCCGTCATACATTTCGGTGTAACGCTCTTCGCCGTCGCGTCGCAAGTCATAATCGACTCCGCTTCCTCGTAGTACCGGCCCTGAACAGCCATAATCGATGGCCATTTCGGCGCTGAGGACACCGATTCCGCACGTGCGTTTGATGAAGATAGCGTTGGAAGTGAGCAAGTTGTGGTAATCGCTAATGATCGGCACAAGCTCGTTCAGGAACGCTTCACATCTGCCGATCCAGCCCGGCGGGAGATCAGCGGTGGCTCCACCCGGGGTAATGTAACTGTAGGTAAGTCGCGCGCCGCACACTTCTTCGAACAAATCCAAAATCTTTTCACGTTCGCGGAAGGCGTACAAGAAAGGACTAAAAGTACCGAGGTCGAGTCCATAGGCACCCATTCCCACCAAATGACTAGCGATCCGGCCAAGTTCGGCGATGATCACTCGTAGATGTCGCGCCTTGTCGGGCAGTTGAAGCCCCATCAATTTTTCGACGGCCAACGACCAGCCGAGATTCATATTCATGCCGGCCAAATAGTCCATGCGGTCGGTATAGGGGATCCATTGGCGAGGTGTAAGGTTTTCGCCAATTTTTTCCGCGCAGCGGTGAAGGTACCCAATGTGGGGTGTCACTTCCGATACGATTTCACCGTCGGTTCGCAGTACGAGTCGCAAAACGCCGTGTGTACTCGGGTGCTGTGGACCCATGTTGACGAGCATTTCATCCGTACGAACATCGTACTCGACTACACGCGAATCAAATCCAGTCGCCATAATTCACTCTGCCTTTGCTTGCAGCCAATTTCGGTCATTGACCGTCTAGCGGTGTTCAGAACTAACGTCCCCGAATCCCGTGATATTCCAGTGGCATCTGATAGTCTTTACGAAGCGGGTGACCAACCCAATCTTCGGGGCATAAGATCCTTCGAAGGTCGGGGTGTCCTTGGAAAAAGATACCCGATAAATCGTAAACTTCTCGTTCGTGCCAATCCGCAGTCCGCCAAACAGAACTCACGGAGTCGACTTCAGGGAGTGAACCTTCTTGATCGTTTTTCCAGCGCGGCAATACGACCTTAATTACCAGGGTGTGTTTGAGTGCAATGCTCGACAGGTGGTAGACCAATTCGGTGTGGGGCTGCCAAGGAGACTTGGCAGCCTTCTTAGCGTCTGGCTCAAAGTAGTCGACTCCGGTGATGCAGTTGAGCAAATCAAAACGAAGTTTGTTGTCGTCCCGCAAATACGTACACACATTGAGCAAGCTCTGTGGTTCTACTTGGATCCAAGGGTCAATTGCGTCAGCATCTCCTCCGGTAACGACGTTTCCGAAACGGGACTGAAGCAATTGAAGTAGGCTTTTTTCGCTCATGGTCGGTCCGTTGAGGCTGATCGTGGCCAGGGTCGGCACAAATTTAGCTATTGTGCGCGACGGGTACAGGGGAAACAGGTGGCTGCTCTATGCAGGAATCGGTCGCGACGGCTTGGCAGGAGGTTCTCGAGCCGCTGTAGCGTCGCGCACCCGCATCTGGTTTCGGTTGGTGGTTGCCCGGATCCAGTCCAAGGCGCCGGTGCGCCATTCATAAGCGAAGCCGATTAGCAGCACCACGAAAAAAAACGCCGCCGCTTGTGTCACATACACCAATAATTTCCGCGACGAATCACGAATGATAGCCGTCGACTCCGCGGAGCTTGCTGCCACCAGCGTTGGAGGGTTGAACACGCCCAGTTCGCGATACAAGGCTCGAGCAGATGGAGTCAATTCGACGTTCTCGGTCGTAACGTTGGCCTGTGTTACTTGGAAGTTCGGGTCCGTTAAATGGTTGGTTTTTCCAAACACAGCTGACCACGGGAACAAAAAAGCGACTTCGACGTCAAAAATGATGAATACAAGTGCCACCACGTAAAAGCGAAGGTCAAACTGCACAAAGCTCGATCCAATTGCCGGTTCGCCACATTCATAAATCTCCAGCTTTTCCGGGCTCGGATTGGATGGGCGTAAGAATCGCCCGACCAAGAGATTGACGAATACAAAGACGAGTCCTACCCCGGCAAAGAGCGCCATGTAGGCGACCAGCAACGTGGAGGAACCCCATCCGTTGACAACCGCCAAGCTCGCAATCATTTGGTCCATCTTACAGATTCCAGCCGTGTGATACTGTCGTGAATTTCATAATTCTGCCACCAGAAATAGTACCTGTGGGCGGAGTTACTGGTTGGGGCCACCATGCACTGGTTCGGTGATCAACTTGGATTGCGAAACAGCGATCGGGTTAAGACTGCTGCGTCCCCAGGCTACGTCTACCGGCAGGCGAGAAAAGTCGACAATACAGCCGTCTCGGTTGTAGCAACTCAGATCGTGGGTCGCTCCCATAAAAATACAGTCGACGGGACACGGTTCGACGCATAATGCACAGAACATGCACTTTGAATAGTCGATCGTATACCCTGTGATGCGAAATCCTTTGCCGTTTTCGACACGCTCTTTTCCGATGTAGATGCAGTCTACTGGACAGGCCTTGGCACACTGATCGCAGGCTATGCACGTCGTCAAGTCAAAGCGGTGAAAACCGCGATACCTGGCGGCCACGGGCACTGGCAGTTCGGGGTATTCGAACTTTTCCGTGAACGTCTTGCGGTCTTTGTCGTAGGTCGACAGCCAGTATCGGAGAGTGATATACAACCCATGGGTAACGGTGCCCACGGCCACCATCAGGTCATGAATCCACTTTTTCATTGTTGAATTACGCTTTCGCGTCCATCCTGCTTGACCGCCATGACACGTCGTTCACGGATTATAGGAGTGTGTTCGGATCTCGCAACCAGCCTTGCGACTTCTCCTGCAGATTTGGCGTCGGTTTCCAGTGCCAAGAAGAGACGGGATTGATATTCCAACGAATGTCCGGCTCGTGATGAGCCGCACGCCGATGATCTGGCCGGTTGAGCGTTGGTTTTGGTGGGAAGACTTAGGCAGTCTCGGCGGGAGGCCGAAATCAGCTCGGATCGGGTCCTGTCAGTTTGGATGATGTGCTGTAAGTCTTTATGGTATAGAAGGTTGCGATACGCGGTTGGGTTGGTGTAAGTTTGAGGAACGGGCCGGCAAATTGGGCCTAGTTCGAATCGAGTGTAGGTGTTATAGGGCAAAAATCACTTGCTGAGCAGAAAATAGCCACATTACTATCCCGTAGTTGCTTGACTGGTGCAGTCCTGCAAGTAGAGTAGATAGAAGGGCAAACCGCGTCGGAGCATCCGTCCTGCGCAGTGTTAAAAAAGTAGGGCATAGCTGCGCCACCGTACTTGTGCGAGGACCCACCCCGGCGAGACAGATTCGTGGCCGGTGGTTGTGAAGGAACGAAAAATGTTAGTTCTATCGCGAAAAAAAAATGAAAGCATCGTTATCAACAACGAAATAACGATCGTTGTGGTAGAGATCCGCGGCGACAAGGTCCGTTTGGGTGTGGAAGCGCCTAAAGAAGTGCCAGTCCATCGACGCGAAGTCTATGACGCCATCAAGCGTGGCGAGTTGGAACAACGCCACGAAGCTGGTGGCCCTGCCGCGGAAGCGTAACGGCCTAGGTGAGGACATTCGAACCTGGACTCACCGCCCTTGACGGCCGTGCGTGGCTTCCTTAGGATCCTTTCCGCAGGCTGGCAAACGCGCAAGCAAGCCAGTCGTTGAGGGGAGTTTCCCCAACCATCAGGCGTTCAGGATCACCAGTGATCCCCTGTTGGCCCCGTCGTCTAGAGGCCTAGGACTCCGCCCTTTCACGGCGGCAACACGGGTTCGAACCCCGTCGGGGTCATTCTTTCTTTTTTGTGCTCGGTTCAATCACGGTAGACAGCACATGGCAAACGCCTTACCGCCCTATGACGCTTTTCTTCTGGTGTCATTCGGTGGTCCCGAGGGGCCGCAGGATGTCCTGCCGTTTTTGGAAAATGTGCTCCGCGGTCGCAATGTGCCGATTGAGCGGATGCACGAAGTGGCTGAGCACTACTACCACTTTGGCGGTGTGAGCCCTATCAATGGCCAGAATCGGCAACTGCTAAAGGCGATTCAGGATGATTTTTCCAGCCATATTCCGGGGCTTCCTTGTTACTGGGGCAATCGAAATTGGCACCCGCTGCTGACCGATACACTGCGACAGATGGCCCAGGACGGTGTTCGCCGCGCGATTGCGTTCGTAACGTCCGCATTCAGTTCCTATTCGGGGTGCCGGCAATATCGAGAGGACTTATTGCGGGCCCAGGAAGAAATTGCGCCATCGAAGATCGTGATCGACAAGATCCGCGCGTTTTACAACCACCCCGGCTTCTTGTTCGCAATGGCCGATCGGCTGTGCCAATGCCTGTCAAAACTGCCGGCAAATGCACGTCCGAAAGTGCTGTTCACCGCCCACAGTATTCCTGAATCAATGGCCAATACCTCGGCCTATGGTCGGCAACTCCAAGAAGCATGTCGGCTCGTAGCGCAGCTGGCCGGCGTATCGGGTTGGGAATTGGTATTCCAGAGTCGCAGCGGACCTCCTCAACAACCGTGGTTGGAACCCGACATCTGCGACCGGATTCGCGTTCTGCACCACCATGAGTGGGCCCCTACCGATCACTTGTTGATCGTCCCGATTGGATTCGTGTCGGATCACATGGAAGTTCTTTACGATTTAGACACGGAAGCAGCCAGCGTGTGCAAGGAATTAGGGATGCACATGACGCGCGTGTCGACGGTGGGGACACACCCTCGCGTTCTCACGATGATTCGAGAACTTGTTCTCGAACGGCTTCAGCCTGGTGTCGAACCATTGTCGCTGGGGGTATTTCCCCCCAATCCCGACGTATGTCC
>JAQCHP010000251.1 GCA_027619595.1 Planctomycetota bacterium | reverse complement strand
CCTGTATCACAACCTCGGAGCACTACCCGAAAGGAAATTTACCCACGAATTCTTCTGAAGAGGCTTTTTTCTTACACGAGTTGTCTGCGGAGGCACCTAGCCCCTTGTCCTGGGGGAGTACGCAAGTTGGGAGCGATGAGCAGTCTGCGGTCTTAGGCTGTCGGACATTGGACGGCAGGAATGATTTGCCTATGGACGAGCAGATCGATCACTTGCTGCGCCAGCTTTTGGGGGGGAGCTGAGTTGCCTTCGAGCGTCAATTCTGGAGTGTGCGGTGGTTCATAGGGGTCGTCGATTCCGGTCATTCCTTTGAGCGTTCCGGCGCGGGCCTGCCGGTAGAGCCCTTTGGGATCGCGCTGTTCGCAGATGGCGAGGGGGGTGTCGACAAAAATTTCCAGAAAATCTCCAGCCCCCCCAGCTTCTGTAATGTAACTTCTTGCGCGATCGCGATCGATACGGTAGGGACTGACGAAGGCAGTGAGTGTTACCAACCCGGCTGTACAGAAGAGCTGAGTCACGGCGCTGATGCGACGAATGTTTTCCTGTCGGTCTTCGGCGGAGAACCCCAGTCCGAAACGTCGCGCGAAGGATTCGCCGTACAGGCTTTGGAGCACTTGTTGCGGTGCGTTGAGTCCATGTCGGACATTGTCACCGTCGAGGAGATACGAGCGTACGTTTCGTGCGTAGAGGATCTGGTCCACGGCATTGGCTATGCTACTTTTCCCGGAGCCACTGAGTCCAGTGAACCACACGACACATCCTTTGTGTTGCGACAGCGACTCGCGTTGTTGGCGACTTATTGCTTCCGGGTGCCACGTAATCTGCACGGGAGGAGTTGTTGGATCGGGCATTTGGGGGGGCTCGGCGCGTTGGTTATTGTGACGTGGCTTGGATTGGTGGACCCCGCCGACGTAAATGCATACGCGAAAACTTACCATTTCGTGCGTTGGTGGAAAAGCTGTCCCCGTCGTATGCGGCAGGGAACTCGCCGCGATCGGGGGGGGCAGGGAATTTCGTCTCGCGATCGAGGCGAGTCGGCAGTATAATCCGCCAGTGGCAGAATTGCCGGCCTTTAATTTTCGTGGTTTCCAGGTCAATTGCCGAGCTGCATCACAAGTTGTGTCGAGTGCAGGCATGGTATGCCTCAAGTGTGCCAGGAAGGACAAGCAGGAATGAGTCAGGTAGATATGGTTTCTCACCAGGGGTCACATGCTGTCAATTCTGTTTCTGCTCAAGCTTTATTCGATAAGTGCCAGGCTTTGGCCCGTAACCTTTGGTGGACGTGGCATCCGGAGGTGATCAGCGTTTTTCGCGATCTCGATCCGATCCGCTGGCGTCAACTGGATCACAATCCCATGGCGCTGCTCAACGAGTTCACGCCAGAACGACTGGAGACCCGTGCCGCGGAAATGGTTCTCTTGAGCCGCATTCATCATGCCTACCGGCAACTCAAGAAATACATGTCGAACCACCAAACATGGGCGGCGACCCATGCTGGCGTGTTAGGTGCGCGACCGGTCGCTTATTTTTCGGCAGAGTTTGGCATTCACGAGTCGGTGCCGATCTATTCGGGTGGTTTGGGCGTACTGTCGGGAGACCATATCAAGAGTGCCAGCGGACTTGGCGTACCGTTGGTGGCGGTCGGACTGTTCTACACGCAAGGGTACTTTCGCCAGCGTCTGGATGAGAACGGCCTTCAGCATGAGGAATATCTGGATACCCGCGTCGAAAACGTGCCAATTGAGCCGGCGACCGATCCGGACGGCTCCCCGGTGACTGTCAACATTCAAACGCGAAATGGTCCGTTGCTGGCTCGGGTGTGGTTGATGCAGGTGGGGCGCGTTCGCCTGTTCCTGTTGGATAGCGACGTCGATGGGAATAAGCCGGAAGACCGATCTCTAACCAGTCGGCTTTACGGTGGCGACGAAAGAACTCGCATTCGACAAGAGTTGCTGTTGGGCGTTGGCGGCGTGCGAGCCTTGAAAGCCTTGGGGATTACTCCCGGCGTTTATCATCTCAACGAAGGACATAGTGCGTTTGCTCCACTCGAAGTGATTCGTTCGCGGATGGAAGAAGACGGATTGACTTTTGATGACTCGCTGCGTGAAGTGGCGAGGCAGACGGTGTTTACGACGCATACGCCAGTGCCGGCTGGTCACGACCGATTTACGGATGTCGACATCGAAGAGCATTTGGGGCCGTTGCGAGACGGATTAGGGATTAGTTACGACCAACTGATGGGGTTGGGTCGTGTCGAGCCCCAGAATCATGGCGAGAGGTTCTGCATGACGGTACTGGGACTCAAGATGTCCCGCTATGCGAACGCTGTGAGTTCGTTGCATGGGCATGTTTCTCGCCGCATGTGGGCCAATTTGTGGCCTTGGCGAAGCGAGGAAGAAATCCCCATCGGCCATATTACGAATGGCGTGCATACCCCTAGTTGGCTAGCTTGGCAAATGCGTCAACTCTACGACCGGTATTTTCCCGCTGGTTGGATCTACCGCATGGGCGAGCCGGAAGTGTGGCAGGGCATTTACGATGTCGATCCGGGTGAATTGTGGGAGACCCATTGTTCGCTCAAGAATTTGCTTGTCGCTTTCGTGCGGCGCAGGTTGAGCCGACAGTGTCGGCGCCGTGGTGAAGGGGACGAGTCGGTCGAAGCGGCGAGAAACGTATTAAACCCAGATTTTCTCACGATCGGCTTTGCGCGTCGGTTCGCGACCTACAAGCGAGCGAATCTTCTCATGTCGGATATCGATCGACTTGTGGCGATTGTCACGAACGAACATCGACCCGTGCAAATCGTCTTATCCGGCAAGGCCCATCCTAAGGATGAGCCGGGCAAGGCGCTGATTCAGGAAATAGCCAATTTGCGGCACCATACCAACCTACAGCGGCACATCGTGTTCATTGAGGACTATGACATCAACGTGTGTCGCCATTTGGTAGAAGGAGTCGACATTTGGCTCAATAATCCGCGGCGACCCCTGGAGGCATCTGGGACAAGCGGACAAAAGGTTGTACTCAATGGCGGGCTTAATCTATCGGTGCTCGATGGTTGGTGGGCAGAAGGCTTTAACGGGACCAATGGATTTGCGATTGGACATGGCACGGCCCACGTGTCGGATGAGATCGGTGATCAACGCGACGCGGAATCGCTCTACCATACGCTTGAAAACCAAATTATTCCGTTGTACTACAATCGCGACATCGACGGTCTTCCGCGCAAATGGATCAGTATGATGATGAGTTCCATTGGTTCCTTAGCATGGCGATTTAGTGCACACCGCATGGTGATGGATTACACGAAGCATTCCTACGTTCCCGCCTGCGGTGGGCTCAGTTGTGATATGACCAAGCGATAGCGCGGACGTAACGATTCACGTGGCGCTCCGGGTTGGAATGTTGGCGTGTCCTACTTCGGTATTTCCTCATGTCGTTGCTGACACCCCCGGCAAATCCCCGGGGGTTCGATTGGATTGATCGTAGCGATGATGACTGCTGGGTCGACCACCCGACGACCAATGGCATGGCGATTGGGCGTAGGGGCCGACTTTTTTTCCGCCCACGCACGGGAGCCGGAAAGTATCTTTGGAATGTGATCCCATTTCCGGAGGTTCTTTGTGTCACCCATTGCGCCATGTGTCGGACAGCTGGCCGTATTGATCGAATCGGGAGGAGAGCCGATCGAAGCGACTCGTCCCCATTCGCTGTCGCTCGTTCCGGTGTCGAATAGCGAATCGGCCGTCTTGATCGTGGGCAGCGATCCGTCGAACGTTGAGCAACTCATGCGTTACCTCCAGGAAGGGGGATGGGGTCGGTTTCTTACAGCTACGAACCATGAGGATGCGATCGAACTCGTGCAGCGACATCGTCCCGACGTATGGCTGTATGATCTTACAAGTGAGCGGTCAACGGCTACTAACCTGCTCAAATGGCGACTGGCCGATTCCCGAGCACGATTGACGCCGGTGATCGTCGTGACGCCGTCATCGGATCCTAGCGAAAAAATTCAGGCGATCGAGCAGGGCGCGACAGACTTTCTTAGTCGACCCGTCGATCCCTGTGAACTCGTATTTCGCATCCATAACGCACTTGGGTGCACGTCAGCTTTTGCGGCCCAGAAAGGGGCCGCAAAAAGGTCAATAGGAGATTCTGGTGTTTAC
>JAQCHP010000076.1 GCA_027619595.1 Planctomycetota bacterium | reverse complement strand
GGAGTTACCCCGAACTAGAGATTTAGACCGCATGTTCCAGAATCCATGCATTTCAAATCTGCCTCCATTATTCATTTGAGCCTGCAAAATGCAGGCTCAAATCGCAAATTACCTGCTGAAATCCGGTTCAAGTTCGGGCTAAAGGCCATGCTAAAACTCCCTCTCACGCCGGTTGGGTTACCGAACAGATTCCAATTGGCGATCCGCGTCGACGCATTCCTCTTCTACTTCGTTCGGTACGATTTGATCTCGTTCGAAGAGTCGATTCACCATTCGGTTAAAATCTAATGCCATATCACGCCAGAAATCATTCGTGCGAAATTCCAACTCACGTGGATTGCCGTCGTTCGCAATCAATTGAAAGGTGCGACGTAACCGAAAGATCGGGCCGGCAAATCGAGCGCTCAGTTTGATCGCGTCGTAGATAAAGACAGGGATGAGTAGCACACTTGTGAGCAGAAAAGGGCCATGCGTGGCCCAAGTTTCTGCCAGTAGTTGCGTAGGACTCTGGAAAGGATTGTGCAGCCATTGGAAAACGTACGAAAAGAATGCTGCGACACCGAGAAAGATTGCCCAATGGGCGATCAGTCGCTTAGCCAAAGCGCCTTGGACACGACGGTCAATATAGGACGTTTTTCGTTTACAATCGGCCATAACGTAATTCTCCACGTCAAGGACTCGGGATGCTATCGCGGGCATAGACGATGCCCAACAGGGAATGGCAGCCCATTCGTCCGCTTAAACCCATCGTTCTTTCAAACGTAGGATACGAATTCCGCGACCTGCATAACGTAGGTGCGGAACGCAGCCAATCACCGCCGTTATAGACGGTGCGACCGTTCTCTTTGGAACGATTGACCGGCTCGATGTTACGGCAACAGATTGTTTCCACTCTCAATCGGCCCAATCCTGGGAATGGGTTGAATCTCTGGCCAGTCCAGCTGGTGTCGGGACGACATGACCCCCGACGCGATTATCGGGTTACATGGTATAATGCCAACTGGCCGATATCTGTCGGCCACTTGCGTCCCACCTCCAAAAACTCACTGAGAGAATCTCCAAGCCAATGGAATGCCGAAAGCGAATTTGTACCGCTAGCCGGCAGATTAACGCTGTCGCCTTTTTCGGACTTCTGGTCGCCTCGGCGGTGGCGATTCCTGCTCTGGGGTATGCCGAAGAGCGTATCTCTTTTCGCCAAGACATTGCACCGTTGCTGACTCGTTCTTGCTTTCGCTGCCACGGTCCCGACGAATCGGAACGTCAGGCCGATTTGCGACTCGACCTTCGAGAAGGGGCCGTGCGACTCTTGCCATCCGGAAGCACGGCCGTCATCCCTGGCAACGTCGCGGAGAGCGAACTGGTGCGGAGAATTACATCCAACGATCCGGAGTTCCGCATGCCTCCCGTAGCGTCCGGAGATGCCCTCGCGCGCGAGGACGTCGGCCGGATCGAGCAATGGATTCGCGCTGGTGCTGAATACGAACCACACTGGTCCTTTGCGGCAGTGCGACCGACAAAAATTCCTCAGCCGCACGACCCGTCGACGTCGTGCGAGACCCCCATCGATCGATTCGTCTTGCAGGCTCAGGCGGCACACGGACTATCGCACAATCCACCCGCCGATTCCGGAATTCTTATCCGGCGAGTCACGCTCGATCTGACAGGTTTGCCGCCGACGCCAGCCGAGGTTGTTGCCTTCGTAGCCGACAAGTCGCCCGACGCTTACCGTCGCTTAGTGGATCGATTAATGACCTCGCCAGCGTTTGCTGCCCGATGGGCGCGACCTTGGTTAGATATTGCTCGTTATGCAGACTCCGCCGGCTACGCCCAAGATTCTCAACGCACCATCTGGAAGTATCGTGATTGGGTACTGCAGAGCATCAATCGTGGCATGTCGTTCGACCGTTTTACGATCGAGCAACTGGCTGGCGATCTGCTCCCCAATCCGTCCGACGAACAACTCCTAGCAACGGCGTTTCATCGGAATACCATGACGAATAGTGAAGGTGGGACTGACGACGAAGAATTTCGCAACGCGGCGGTAATCGATCGAGTCAACACGACGCTTCAAGTTTGGATGGGTCTCACCATGGCGTGCGCTCAATGCCACAATCACAAGTATGACCCCATCAGCCAACGGGACTATTACCGCTTTTTTGCCATTTTTAATAACACCCAAGACGCGGATCGCGAAGACGAATCCCCTACGCTCTTAGCATATACCGCGGAAGAACGATCGCGCAGGGAACAACTGACGGTACAACTCGCGCAGCTGGACCATGCCCTCCAAGAAATGGAATCAATTACGCCGTCACCCGGCCCTTCCTCGAGTGGTCCGCTGCAGACTCGATTCGTACGCATTCAACTGACCGCTGAAAAGACATTTTTGGCACTCTCGGAAGTACAGGTATGGGTCGGCCAAGAAAACATTGGTCGGTACGGGACTGCACGGCAAGTGAGTACCAAAGACAGTGGACTCGCACAACTTGCCTTGGACGGTAGCACCAACGGTGACTTAGACGTGGGGAAATCGGTAAGTCATACGGAGGTGGACAACCAACCGTGGTGGGAAGTTGATTTAGGGAGTGACTACACCATCGATCGCGTCACCATTTATAATCGGGTGGGAAAATCGAGCGAGCGGCTGCAAAATTTTCGTGTGATTGGACTCAACGCCGACCGTAAGTCGATCTGGCAGCAAATGGTGGACAAGGTACCGAGCCCATCGGTGGAGCTCGAAGTGCCGCAGCGAAGCCAAGATCTCACGGAAGCCGACCGCAGCGAACTGGCAAGAATCGATCAGCTGGCGGCACCACAGCGAATCGCCATGCGTGCCCAACGCGAACGTGTTCAGGCCGAACTTGCCGCGCTGAACGGCAGTACCACGCCCATCTTCCGTGAGCTACCCGCCGCGGAACGACGAATTACGCATATTCACCTACGTGGCAACTTTCGCGCACCCGGGGAATTGGTAACAGCCGGTTTGCCGCAAAGCTTTGTGAATGCACCGGTCGAATCTCAGCCGACTCGCCTGGACGCTGCGAAATGGCTCGTGGATTCAGAAAATCCGCTTACCGCGCGCGTGATGGTGAATCGCACGTGGGAAACGATTTTTGGCATCGGCATTGTTGAGACGAGTGAAGACTTTGGTCTGCAAGGAGCGGCACCGTCTCACCCTGAGCTACTGGACTACTTGGCCTGGGAGTTCCAACACGGTGGTTGGGATGTGAAGCGATTGATTCGCAGCATCGTGTTCTCGGCAGCGTACCGCCAAGATTCGACCGAAACCGACCAGCACCGACAAGTCGACCCTCGCAACCGTTGGCTGGCGCGTGCTCCACGTGTGCGTCTTTCGGCCGAAACACTGCGGGATCAGGCGTTGTTTGTGGCGGGGCTCTTGAGCCAAAAACAATATGGACCGAGTGTACGCCCCTTCCAGCCGAAATTGGGACTGCGCGCCGCGTTCGGCGGGAGCACCGATTGGGATACGAGCCCTGGGGAGGACCGCTACCGACGCGGGATCTATACGCAATACCGCCGCACGTCCCCCTATCCTTCCATGACCACCTTCGATGCGCCGAGTCGAGAATTCTGTACCGTCCGACGCATCGCAACCAATACTCCTTTGCAGGCTCTTGTCACGCTCAATGACCCCGTCTACATCGAGGCAGCGCAAGGACTTGCTCGCCGAATCGTGCGGGAAGGTGGTGTGACGAATCGCGATAGAATTTCGTTTGCCTGGAAGTTGTGTCTTGCCCGCTCAGCGAATTCTACCGAACTGGCACCGTTGGAACAACTATTACAAGAATTATTAGATCGGTATAAGATCGATCGCGAAGCGGCTGAGCAGATGGCCACCAACCCTTTGGGGCCCGTTCCACCGAATATGAACGCGTCCGAGTTAGCAGCTTGGACCGTCGTCAGTAATGTTCTGATGAACCTGGATGAATTTTTGGCATGCCGCTGAGGCAATTGCTCATAGAGATCGTAGGTAATACGAGATGGATCCTAACTACTACAAGCTGATTCAAGAACAGACCCGACGGCACTTTCTCCAAGGATCGTTAACCGGAATCGGATCGATGGCCCTTACGTCGATGTTGCAAGACCATGCACCGGCCGATTCGCCCAGTCGACGCGCAGAACCACTGTCCGTTTGGCATTCTCACCATGCACCCAAAGCGAAACGGATGATCTTCCTGCATATGGTGGGTGGACCTCCCCACCTCGACTTATGGGACTACAAGCCCGAGCTTGTTCGTCGCACCGGCCAAGATTGTCCCGAGCAATTCCTCAAGGGGCGTAAGTTTGCTTTCACCAGCGGTACTCCGAAGTTGCTCGGGACGTCGCATCGTTTTTCGCAACATGGAAGGTCGGGTACTTGGATCTCGGATGCCCTCCCCTACTTGTCAGGAATCGCGGATGAACTGACCGTGATTCGTTCCATGACCTCCGATCAATTCAACCATGCTCCGGCGGAGCTTTTTCT
Source organism: Planctomycetota bacterium (assembly GCA_027619595.1). Taxonomy (GTDB): domain Bacteria; phylum Planctomycetota; class Planctomycetia; order Pirellulales; family Pirellulaceae; genus JAQCHP01. The sequence goes on along the minus strand of JAQCHP010000076.1, from coordinate 20,304 downwards.
CTATACGGGATCTCCACGCATGGGGCGACCCGCTTTAGGGTCGTGGCTTGTCTATGGCCTCGGGACAGAAAATCGCGATCTGCCAGGTTTTGTTGTCTTGATTTCAAGCGGGTTGAATCCTAGCGCCGGCAAGACGGTCTGGGGGAGCGGATTCTTATCGTCGGTCTATCAGGGCGTACAGTGTCGATCCGGAGGAGATCCGGTTCTGTACGTATCCGATCCGCCGGGAATGAACCGTGACACTCGTCGCGCTAGTCTCAACGCACTTCGGACGCTGAACGAACAGCAATTGCACGTGTCCGGATCGGATGAAACAAGATCTCGCATATCGCAGTACGAGTTGGCCTTCCGCATGCAAATGTCGGTCCCGGAAGTTATGGATATCTCGCGTGAGTCGGCTACGACCCTGGAAATGTACGGAGCTACCCCGGGCGAAGCGAGCTTCGCCAATAATTGTTTGTTGGCTCGACGTCTCGTCGAACAAGGGGTGCGTTATGTCCAACTGTTCGATTGGGGCTGGGACTTTCATGGCACGAACCCTGCTGAAGATGTGCGTGAAGGACTCACAAAAAAATGTGCCACCGTCGACAAGTCCACCGCGGCGCTCATCATGGACCTTAAGCAGCGTGGGCTGCTCGAAGACACTTTAATCGTGTGGGGCGGCGAATTCGGCCGCACGCCGTTTCGGGAGGGGCGGACAGCCAAGAGCGATGTGATGGGGCGCGACCATTATCCCGATTGCTTCACTATGATGATGGCGGGAGGTGGCACCAAGCCCGGCATCACCTACGGCGCAACCGATGAACTCGGATTCCAAGTGGCCGATTCACCAGTCGGTATCCATGACTTGCAAGCTACGCTACTGCACTTGATGGGCTTCAACCACGAACGACTTACCTATCACTATCAAGGACGCGACTTTCGGCTAACCGATGTTCACGGACAAGTAATCTCAGGACTCTTGGCGTAATTGACAAATTGATTCGCGTCCTTGCATAACAAGGAAGTGAATTGAAACGCAACAACCACAGCCACATCGTAGAGGCCTTGCAGGTCAGCGCAGGTATTTCCGATTTGTCAGCCGATCGAGAGTCTGCACTACAGGGAAATATTCCGCAGTCCCCACACTCTGGCCAAAACCAAAACAACAACGGCCACGATCACCATCAACAGCGACACAGCGACTGCTGCTTCGAGGTTACCTATACTTAGTTCCAAAAAGACCGTCGTGGACAAGACTTCGGTCTTGTTGCGCGTGGCTCCGGCAAAGATCAGCAAAGGGCCGAATTCTCCCAACGATCGTGCCCATGCCAAGGTGCCGGCCGTGACCATTCCTAACGTCGCGCGAGGAAACGCGATCCACATAAAGGCTTGTGCCTGCGAGCAACCGAGTGTAAGAGCGACATGCTCCTGCCGAACGTCAATTTGGTCGAACGTCGCCCGCATCGTGCGAATGGCAAACGCTGCGGCCACCATGAATTGTGCGAGCACGACGCCTGGAACTTGGAAGACAAACCATTGCGATATCGACCGAAACGGCGGGTATTGAAAGAGAATCAATAGGCTGAGCCCAACGACTAACGGTGGCAACACGATCGGAATGTCCAACAATCCGTCGAGCAGCATGCGTCCGGGAAACCGGTAGCGAGATAGACTGTACCCCAACGGCACCGCCACGACGAGCGACAAGACGGCCGATAGTAGACACGAGATCAAAGTTAAGCTCAAAGAATAGCGAATCTCTGGCTTCGCCAAGGCCGTACCCATTACCAACAGAGGGCGCAGACATGGACGCAACCATTCCAGTCCGTCCGGCAGGCGAATTGCTCGGTGAGCGTCCGATTGCACTATAAACAGCACGTCCGCTACGAGAATGCCAATCAACATGACGACATAGAATCCGCCAATAATCCCTAGGAGAATGTGAAATGGATAGTCACTCCCCGCGCGATAAACGCGTTGCGTCTTGGCATCGATTCGATTCGGCAAGTCCGTCATCAAAGGTCTTCGTTTCCCGCGGCGGGATCAGGTGAGCCAGTGTTCACACCCCTAGTAGGGCTGTTGGAGTCATGGAAATGAAAGCCTGCCGCCTCAAAAGATTCTCGCGAGTCCATCAACTTCCGGAAGAAACGCCGTGCGAGATTTTTTTGTTCGCTTGATTTGGCAATTGCAAAAGGCTGAATGGCCTTTGCCTCCGGCAGCGAGAGCTCGATTGTATCGATTTGATGCTGTTCGGACGTGGTGTCCGTGGCGTAGGCAAAGGTGGCATCGGCCGCATTTGTGACGACCGATGGAATCAACAGTGCGGATGAAGTCGTCTCTTGGACCACGTTACGCAATATCTCTGTTTCCAAATTCGCTGCTCGCAGTACGTTGCGAGTCAACACCCCAATGGTGCACTGATCGGGCTGTCCTAAGGTTATGCGAAGACCAGGCTGGGCGAGGTCCTTGATCGATTGGATCCCGTGAGGATTCCCCTTGGCCACCGCGATGACGATGGATGTATCCGAAACGTCGCTGCCTTCCTGAAACCAGTCTCGCACCGTTTCCAAGTAGTACCGATCACAGGCCATATAAGTATCTGGAAACCCGATTGGCGTTTGATTCTGACGCGTGGCTTGCATTTGGGCCGTCAGAATACCACAGCCGTTATAGACGGTGTTGACGGTAACCCCTTCACGCGCCGAAAAATCTCGCACTACCGACTCCACGGCGCGGCGATTGACCGTGCCGCAGAAAAATGTGAGCGTCGGGTGCGATTGCCACTGATCACCCGTGACGACCGAAAAACCGCTCTGTGCAAACGCCGGCAGGCCACGATCGCGGGCCGCCAGGTAACGAGCAAACCGCAATGCCTCCGCAGAATGCTGACACGACGCAAGGACCGCGATGGTGACATGGGATTTCATAGCCGACAGTTCAGGCGTCGACACAACTTCCAAGCCCGTCATCATACTGGCCGTACTATTCCAGACGATACCCGCATCAACACTGCCCAATTTCACATCGTTTGCGACCTCGGGAACGGTGGGATGAAAAACGCCCGTACGTGTAATGTGTTGGAAGAGAGGCTCCCAAGTTCCCAATTTTTGTAGCGCGTTGCGGACCACCGTACCATTGGCCGCCTGATCCGGATTTCCCATCGCGGATCGAACGTCGCTTCGCAATAGGTCGGCGGTGCTACGGATCTGACGAGGATTCCCCGGCGACACCACGATGACCGGATGCTGCACCGCAACGGGAATCGATTCCGCCACAAGTGCCCGATCGTATGCCATCTCCAGCGCTGATTCGTCCGCAGATAGAAACAGGTCACCCGTCTGGGCGACTTCCAGTTGGTTCAGCAGCGTATTGGTTCCGCCGTAGTATACTTCCACCTGGATCCCCAATTCACGCTGATATTCACTTACAATCTTTTCGACCGGCAAACGTAGTCCTGCGGCGCAGTACATCAAGATGGGTCGGGACGACACACCCCCGGTGGAAGGGCTCATAAATCGATAGAGTAGCCAAACCAGCGTCGCCAGCAGAATTAGAGTCGCGGTGATGGCCGCCTTAAATCGTTTCATGATGAATATTTCAAATTAGCTAAGGGAACGCTCGTGAACATTGGAGATCTCACCTGCGTCCATTTCGAACGTCCGATCAAATTCCGCAGAATTTTGATTGTGGTGTGTCACCATCAGAACAGCACCTCCCTGGTCGCTGAACCGGCGAAGTTGTGTGACGACCTGATGGCTATTTTCGGGATCGAGGTTTCCAGTAGGCTCGTCGGCGAGGAGCAGTGACGGACGATTCGTAAGTGCGCGGGCGACGGCTACGCGTTGTCGTTCTCCCACCGATAGTTGGTGAGGGCGATTGTGTTGTCGAGCGGTGAGCCCCAATTCTTGCAACAGAACCTCCGCCTCCCGTCGATCAGACGCAGTTGTACGGGACGTGAGCGCTAATCGCGGGGCAAGCAGATTCTCGAGCACAGTCAGGTAAGGCACGAGATGAAATCCTTGGAACACAAAGCCGACCGACGAGGCCAAATACGCAGCGCGATGGCGCGGTCGCATGGCATAGATGTCTCGCCCTAGGACGGTGACGTGCCCCGCGTCCGGAACGAGTAGACCACCGGCGGCCAGGAGCAATGTTGATTTGCCACAACCACTTCGGCCGCGAATCGCTACGAATTCTCCTGCCGTGAGCGAGAATGACACGTTATGGACCGCCGGCACGATGGCACCGTTGAACGTGTAACTCTTGGTGAGCGAATCGACTTCAAGAATCATATTAACGCAAATCCATGAGGGTGGGCTGTTGCTTCGTTAGGGTTGTGAAGCGGTTCATTCGCGTGCCAGGACCAGGGCCGGCTGTTGACTTGCAGCCACAACGGCTGGAATCCAACTGGCAATTACTGTCAGGAGCGGTGTCAATGCGAACACGGCCCAGGCGACACCGCTGATCACGGCCTCTGCGAGCGGCAACGCAGATTCGGTCGCAGCAACTTCGTGACTGCGCCACCCCAGGTACGTTCCACAAGCGTAGCCAAGGGCAGATCCCAAGAGTCCTAGCAGCAACGCCTTGCCTTGAAACAGCAGCATGATTTTTGTTTTGGAAAGCCCTAGAGCACGCCAAGTGGCAATTTCGCCCTGGCGCTGACGCACATTCAGCAAAAAAAGGCTCGCCGTGAGGAGACAGGCAGTGACGATCGCCAATAGGGAATAGATAGTGGCATTCCGTTGCGAGCTCGCTAGGTGTCGTTTTCCAGCGGATTCGACCTCGGTGCGTGCCCGGGCACGGGCAATCGCCTTCGTCGATAGTTCGAGCACCTGCACATCGCTGCCCAAGACGGTCGCTATTTCTGCTTCAATTTCACCGACTCGATCGATTGAGGCACAGTTACATTCGAGGGCCTGAATCAGATTTACCTGTCCTGGCAGATTTAGCATTTGTTGCGCTGTTTCGAGGTCAATGAATACGGTAATGTCGTCCTTGTCGCCGCGCGCAGGAAGTACTTTGCCAATGGAGAGTTCGCGGCCCTGAAGACGCGTAACAGTTCCGGCTGGAAGTTTCAGTTCCCTTGCTAATTGGTACCCCAACACCATCGTACCTGTTGGTACTGGTTCCGAAAGCGGCTGCGGGGACTTGCGATGCGTCCAGGGAACGACACCATGCACTCCCATAAGAATGATTTGACGGTTGTATTCTGGCCAATCAATTTTGCGAATGAGGGCCGGCCGAAGATGTTGGATTGTGGCAATATTGCTGTCCGCCAATCGTTGCACAAATTCATACGGCATCGTTTTGTCAGCAAAGTCTTGCGAATAAAAATCGGTCAGGTTTTGATCTCGCGGAAGGATATTAATGTTGAACCCCATATCCTTCGTGATTTTTCGGATTTCATCGTCCATCGCTACGACGCGCGTAACGAGCTGTTGTTGCTTGATTTTCAACATGGTGACCGTAGTCACTACGTAGGCAGCGGCCGTCGATACCGCCAAAAGCATCAAAAGGGACGTGAGCTTGCTAAAAAGCAGTTCCTTACAAATGAGCCTCACGATACTCATTGGTCTCTCCCACGGCGAATCCAAAGACTAGCCACAGCAACAGCCGCGGCCATCGCTACGGTGGCCACGATAATTGCCTGAAGGAGCCCTCGGTTCGCCGAGCCCAAGTCGCTGCCCTGGCCGTCGGAGGAGGTAATGCCCGGTAATGCAGGTGGAGCAACCAATGACTCTTCAGCTAATGAATCTTCTGTCTGTTCAGAAACACTTTGTCCAGAAACACTTTCGGCCTTTGCCGCCAACTCTCCCAGCCCCGACAGTTCCGGAAGTGATACCGTGGTAATGGCTGCGTCGGAGATTTCGGAGGACCAGGGCACGGCCATCGGCAGGTCAATACCCGGGTTCTGGGCCTTGACCTGACACGAGCAGGCACCGACGACAAATTGGCAGCTAGTTTCAATGTTCTGTTGATGAATGCCCTCTCCCGCTAAAGCAAAGTGCGTCCGCCCCCGACCATAGACCGGTATTGCCAGGGGACCGGTGATTTTTGACAAATCCGGCTCCGAATGCCGCAGCACGGAACGCAGGATCGCCTCTGCAGGATCATCGTGCCGGATACGAATCATGGAAAACTCTAATCGGAGCGCAACCTTCGTGTCGGCCCGAAACGATTCGTCCTTTTCGAGCACATCGATTTGCGGCAACGACAAACGCGTCTGCGCTGAGGCGATCCCTTGTTCCAGCCGTTCGTAGGCCGATGCATCCTGCTGCGGGTCACCGGACTCCACCAGCAACCATACCGCGGAATGTCCATCCAGCAGGCGTTTCGCCAGCTCTTGACGAGCCGGGGATTCGAGCAGTGCCTGTACATGCTGTTCGGTCAGAGCACCAAACCAAGCAAGCTCAGCGGATCGCTGCCGCTGTGGATATTGAAGGATCACCGCGGGTAAGGAAGTACCCTTTGGCACGAGCGACGTCCGTTCGGTTTCGCTCTTGCCGGAGAGATCTACCACTTCCACTGTCAAATTCATTGGATCGCCAGGCGATCCCGTACGCTTCAGCCTCGAAATCAAAGACTCTTGTTCTGCCGTCAATGGGGATTCGTAAAGTACCTGCACCGAATAGGCATCGGGTTCCCAACGCTCCAAGGCGTACCGGAACACGGGAATCTGACACGCCACCAGACGAACAGCGAACAGTAGCAACGCTAGGAGCGCAATCGCGGCGAGGCGCGGCGAGTGCCCAAGCGTTACGCAGTTCCGAAATTCCTTCGCAGGTGGACCTTTATCTTCCATGGCCTTCACGTATACTTAATTGTCTGGCAGAAAGTCGACGCAGATAGTCTACACCAAGTCGCTGACAGGATCAATGAACGTAGGCTGATCCCGTGCGTCGAACGGCGACGCCCAACCATGACAAATCGATGAAGTTAGCTGCGGAAAAAACCAAGTGCGAACCTCACAACTCAATGACGCGATCGGACGATTAGAACGGGCTACGCATCGATTGCGAGAAGCTTGGATCGATACGCGGAAAGCCTGGGACGATACCGTCGCTGAGGATTTTGAGGTTCGGCATTTAGAACCGATCTTGCCTCAGTGCCGATACACGGTGAACGCCATTCATCAACTTATGAACACCTTCGATAAGGTGGAGCGTGCCTGTAGTGATCCGAATGAACAATGACACAGATGAAGGACGATCCACTGCGCAACCATGAACCTGCGCAACCATGAACCTGCGCAACCATGAACCTGCGCAACCATGAACCTGCGCGACCATGAACCTGCGCGACCATGAATCTACGCGACCATGAACGTTGATACCATTCTGGACAACATGAACCGCCACAAGGTCCGCTACCTTCTGATTGGCGGTATGAATTTCCTGTTGAGGCACCGCCCGATTCTCACGTTTGATGTCGATCTCTGGATCGAGGACTCTGAGCCGAATCGCCAACTTTGCCATTCCGCATTGGTTTCACTCGCTGCGGAATGGGGTAAGTCCGATGCCGACTGGGGGCCAGTGAAGGACAAATCGAGTGACTGGTTATCGGTACAGCATGTGTTCTGCCTGACCAGTCCGCACGGAGCGATTGACATTTTTCGGTCAGTGCGGGGACTTGCCAGTTGGTCGACGTGCTTTGCCGAATCGGTTCGGGAGAGAACCGCCGGCGCTGTGTCCTACTACGGAATTTGCGATCGCGATATGCTGGCCTGTCAGCGATGCTTGCCCAGAGAGCATCAGAAATTAGAACGAATCGCCGCATTAGAACAAGCACTCGCTAGGGAGCCTCGTGATGAATAACGTTTCGGCCGAAAATGGGCCCGACGAATCGATGTTGGCAGAGGAGCGCAAGCGAGAACGCAACTGGGATCCTGCCAAGCGATGGCGTGCGATTCAGGACACGATTGCATGGGCCGACCTGCAGGCGCAACACCCTAGAAATTCATCCCATGCGTGCCTACAGGCTCAGGGTTTCCAGACGCAGTAGCCGCAGTCGTCGGGACTGCCGCTTACGCCCGTAACTTGGAACCCACGTTCTGGATATGAACATTCTTGTTAGCGGGTGGCATGGCCGCCGTTCATTGCCGCGTCTTATCGATATTCCGGCATTGGGGCCTGACGTGCAGGAAATCGTGCTGTTATCGTTTGAAAACAAGTCCTTGAGCCGACGTCGACAGGGGCTCAAGGAAGGGGACCGTTTGTGGCAATCGACTGTAGCACCGGACGATAGCACTAGACAGTCGCGTTCGCTCGACGTTTTAGGTGACGCAACATGAACACAAAGTCTACTATTCGCGGTATTGAATGGAATCCGGGACTCGCGGCACTGCCATTCTCGCCGATTCGAACCATGTTCAACGAAGCGGCGAAAATGTCCGATGTGGTGCATCTCTCGATCGGGCAACCCGACTTACCTCCGCCACCCTACGTCATTGAGGCCTTTCATCAGGCCTTGCGGGACGGGAGGACGCGCTACGAACTTGACGCCGGTATGCCCGCGTTGCGGCAAGCCATTGCTGACTTCTATTCCCGCCGCCATAGTGTGTCTCTCGACGCCGACAACGTACTCATTACCACCGGATGTTGCCAAGCGATGTTCATGGCACTTTCGGCCGCGGTCCAACCTGGCCGCGAAGTGATCGTAATTGAGCCAGCCTTTGTCCTATTTCACATTGTTGAGATGGCCGGAGGGGTGCTACGTCGGATTGTTACGACGGCCGACAATGGTTATCAAGTCGATCCGCAAGAAGTCATCGACGCAATGAATGACCGGACGTGCGCCCTGCTCTTGAACTCGCCCGGTAACCCCACCGGAACGATTTACCCCCGAGAGACGATTGAGACGATTTGCCGCGCCGCCGCCGAACGCGGAATTGCCGTAATCAGCGACGAAGTGTACGACCGGTTGATATTGGACGAGCCCTTTGCCAGTGCCCTGGAATGCGCGCCCCATCTCGACAATCTCATTGTTGCAAGTAGCGTCTCGAAGACGTATTCGCTCGCTGGACTGCGATTGGGTTGGGCCATTTCCAGTAAGGCCAATATCGTTGATCTGCAGCGTTTTCATATGTTCATCAGTACGTGCGAGAATACGCCGACGCAATCTGCGGTTTTAGCGGCCTTTCAAGGCGAACAGACCTTCGTGGAACAGATGGTCGTCGAATACCGCCGGCGTCGAGATCGCGTCGTGGAACTTGTCGCCGCCACTCCCCATCTAACCGGCTATAAACCATCCGGTGCATTTTTCGTCATGCCCTCTCTGCCAGTCGGCGTGGACGGTTTTGATGTGGCCATGAGGATGCTCAAAGAAGTCGGCGTCTGTACAGTCCCCGGTGGAACATTTGGCAACGCATGTGGTAATGCCCTGCGGTTAAGTTATTCAACTTCAATGGAAAACATCGAGGCCGCTTTCGAGCGGATGATCCCATGGCTCGGCCAACAATCCTTCTGAACCGACAAACGATTGCCGAGCACATTCAGATTGCCAGTGTAATCTCTGCCATTGAACGGGCCATGGCCGATTTTGAACGGGGAAATGACTATCTTCCCCCTAAAGCCATTTACCAATTGCCGGTTCCTGCGGCGTTCGCAGCCTGCATCGCCGGTTACACCAAGGCGGCCAATCTCATGTCAATGAAAATTGGACAAGAGCGTACGCACAATGTACAACGCAGCTTGCCGACCACGAATTCCTGGATTATGGCGTTCGAACCAGAATCGGGTGAGCTATTGATGATTTGCGACGGTACGTTACCGACCATGTATCGCACGGCGGCCGCGGCGGCCACTGGTATTCGCCATCTGGCTCGCGGCGATGCCAGTACACTGGCCGTGATTGGCGCCGGGCAATTGGGCAGGCAATGCGTGCGTGCCGCCGTGGCGACCCGATCCTTTGATCGAGTCTTCTTGCATGACGTAGTCCCCGAAACAGCTCAGCAGGCCGCAACGGAACTCTCTGCACAGCTTGGCATTTTCATTGCGGCAGTCGATGCTCAGGTCGCCTGCCAAGAAGCCGATGTGATTGTAACCGCCACAAACAGTCGTAGTCCAATTGTCTTGAGCGATTGGGTTCGACCTGGAACACACCTGTCATGCATGGGCGCCGATCTCCATGAGAAGATTGAGTGTGAACCGAAGCTGCTCCCGCGATGCAAGATCTGGTCAGACCAGACAGAACACTGTCTCCAACGAGGCGAAGTGAGCCAAGCGGTGGAGCATAATCTCTTGTCGCGGGATTGTTACGTCGGCACGCTGGGGCAATTAATCAATGGCGATTCCGATGGGCGCTCCAGCGACCTCGACATCACCATGTTTGATGGTGTCGGTATCGGAATACAAGATACGACCGTCCTACGCGCTATCTACGATCAGGCCGTGGAGGATGACTTGGGCGTCCGTTTCGCATTCTCCTAGCCCAATCTCCCGGCGGTCAACGACGGAGAATTGCTATCTGCCTAAGTGTGTGACGCTAGCCATCCCTCCAGCGACTGGGGCGAATTCCCTCTGAATCGGATTTCATACCTTCCGGCTTGTGTTGTTGCTCATACACGTATCCTGTCGTGTTGAGCCTCTGAAGATAAGGTCGCGCCACTTCAGGGACGGTGGCCAGCAAAGCTGGATCCCATTCGTCCACCGGTTGGATTGGACCAGCCCATGCGGGTCGATATCCGAATTGCAACAATTCACGCGGCTGATCGTCGAGATTCGGATGACTACCGTGAAACAGAAGCGACGGGATCAAGACTGCCGAACCGGCCGGAAGACATAATGTGATCTCTTCAGGATGCGACTTGTATCGTATATAGGGGCTGGCATCCGCGTGAAAGGACAAATGCGAACGAGGAATGAGCCGAAACGGAGCGCGTGCGGGGGTCAGTTCGTCAAGATAAATCAAAACCCGTAACAGGCGGGGACAGCTTCCCTCATATCCGAAAAGGTTGGAACCGTGGGGTTGTCCGTCGGTGTGCATCGATATTCCCGGAGAACCCGGCAATGTACGCTGGAAGAATCCGCGGGTAAAAACAATATCGGGCCCCATCAACTGATGCAGGAAATTGGTGATCGGCGCAAATCCGATCAACTCCGCCACCGCGCGGCTTTGCCATTGCGGCTGCTGAACAGCTCGTGTTTGCGCCGTGCTGTAACTTGTATGCAGCATTTCTGCATGACGCATTTCCCGTTTAATTTCAAGTATCACGTCGGCCGGTAGGATCGCCGGTAGGACAAGGTAACCTTCCACCTCCAAGTGCCGGATCTGTTCGGCACGGCTCATCCCAGCGAAGTCGGTCGTATCCAGATTCATAAATCCGATCACTTCATCCGGGTGGACCGTGATCGTCTTCGGTGGATTACTCATCGCAAACCCTTCGAGAAAATTGGTAATTTATCCAACCCCATGCCAGTATTGTAGATCAGCAAGATTGTAGAACAATTACATAGTAGAACAATTGTCTCAATTGTTCCGTGCCGCGAGTTCGCGTGACCTCAGTGTAGGTACAGAGTTGATCGCCGGGGACTTCTCAGAGCGCAAGTGTTAACCCCGCGCTGGTAGCGATTCCGGTATTCCGAACTTTCCCGTCGTTAACGCGTTCGGGCAACGACGAGAACTCGGATGAACCGCACATTCTTGTAATCCGACACGGCAAGGAGGGACCAGTTCGGAACGCCCTAGGAGTGAGAACACCTACCGCTCGGTATCGCGCTCTGCCTACCGAGCTTCCTCTCACGGGCGCTGTCGCCGCGATTACCGGATCGGTGAATAGTCGGTCGCCTGCAGGAACACTGATTTGACGCCATCCTTGGCAGTCAGCGATCCGCCCGCTTTCTCTTCGGACGCCGTGCGGGCCGCGACCCACTCGGGGTCCTGACGGAACGCGTCAAACGACGAGCCCGCAGCGGCCACACTCTTGTGAGCCATGATATAGATGAGTGTCTCCTTAGCGCCATCCTGGTCGTCCATTAGCTTCCAGTAGGCCACGTTCGTCATTCCATGCTTGGCGAAAAGACCCACCGTATGATCGCGAAACCGAGCATGTAGCGCGTCGAGATTTCCGGTCGTCGTCGTATAGGTCCGCAATTCAAATACACGGTCGCCCTGGGCGATCGGCTCGATGGCAGGCGAATAATCGGTCGCTTGTAGAAATTTCATGTCGACCTTGGCGACGAGCTTTCCGTTCACTTCACTCTGTTTGTAAGCGGCTTGCCAATCTGGGTCCGCCAAAAAGCTCTTCCAGGAAGTTTCACGCGATTCTCGGCTCGGGTAGGCCAGAAAGTAGATGAGCTGTCTTTCGGGATTCTCCACGGGAGTCCAATAACCAACGTTGATCATTCCGTGCTTTTCGAACAGCTTCAACGTATGGTCACGAAATCTCGCGTTGAGTGCCTCCAGCTTGCCCTCGGCAGCGTAATACACACGCATTTCGTACACTCGTTGATCAGGATTCGCGGCGCCAACATGTCCAGCCATAAGTATCATCACCCCCACAAACACAGATCCTAACGACACATACCAAGAACGGCGGTTTTCAACTAAACTCAAGAAAATGGCTGCCACAGAATAATCCTCTCACGGGTGGATTCACGAATGAACCGACAACGCGATGATACGATCTCACCGCACGGTTCGCCATGTCGGACGGGGAAATGTCCCACGCCCTCTGTTTCGGCGATTGTAACCGATTTTCGCGCGACAGCCAGACTGCGATTTCCGCTATTCGACCCTCGCCTCACGTCGAAGGTGATCATTCAACAGAAAGGGTGAATTGAATGCTGGTAGCAGTGACCGGTGCGACCGGATTTCTAGGCAGATATATTGTGAGACAACTCGTCCGCCAGGGGCACTCGTGCCGATTATGGTGCCGCAAAGGGAGTGATCGTTCCGGCTTCGAGACTTGGGATGCAAACGTCGAGTGGATCGATGGGACACTAGGGGACGCGGCAGCCTCAGCCCACTTGGTCCAGGATTGCGACGCCGTGGTCCATGCCGCTTTGGACCGGCCTAGTCGTGAATTCCGCGGCAATGAGGGGGATTTGATCCCGTTTGTCCAAAGAAATCTGGTCGGGTCGCTGCAGCTTATCGAAGAAGCCCGCGCAGCCGGAGTTGCACGTTTCATCTATATCTCTACCTGTGCGGTCCATGAACGGATCCTCGACGACCGGCCGCTCGATGAGACGCATCCACTTTGGCCACTTAGTCACTATGGGGCCCATAAAGCGGCCGTGGAGGCGTTCGTGCATAGCTATGGCTTCGGCCACAACTTTGCCATCTGTGCCCTACGCCCCACCGGCATTTATGGAGTAGCGCATGTGCCGTCGCTGAGCAAATGGTATCGACTTGTGCAGGATGTCGTGGCGGGAAAAGACGTAGTCTGTCGTAGCGGTGGCAAAGAAGTTCACGCGCAAGACGTGGCCGCAGCTGTAGGATTGCTCCTAACAGCGCCCAACATCTCTGGTGAATCCTATTCCTGTTATGACCGGTACGTGTCGGAATTCGAAGTGGCTACGCTCGCCCAACAGATCAGCCAAAGTACTGCCAACATCACAGGGAGTGCCACAACACCCAAACACCAGATCGTGACCGAAAAAATCAAACAACTCGGCCAACAATTTGGCGGTACTCGTTTGCTGCAAGAAACAATCGAACAGCTGGTCCGGCACGTGCAATCACAATGAATTAACTTGCCTCTTTCACACAAAATGTGAATCCATCCGCTACAAAATCGATCTCCACGATACTACCTTGCTCGTAGGTCCCTTTCAGCAATTCCACTGCCAACGGATTTTGAATTCGATTCTGAATTACGCGTCGTAAAGGTCTCGCACCAAACAACGGATCATAGCCTTCCGCCGCCAGGCGGTCTCGAGCCACGTCTGTTACCTGAAGCACCAACTCGTTTTGCGCCATTTGTTCCTTAAGCTTTTCGATTTGCAAATCGACAATACGTCGGATCTGTCGACGCTCTAGTGGTTGGAAGATGATGGTATCATCAATGCGATTGAGAAACTCCGGCAAGAACACCCCCTTCAACGCGTCTTGAACAGCATGCCGCATTTCTTCAATGCTCCCACCGTCCTGTGTGACTTGTTGGATGGCTTGACTTCCTACGTTGCTGGTCATGACGACGATCGTATTGGAAAAGTCAACGGTTCGGCCATGGTTGTCCGTGAGGCGACCATCATCCAGTAGCTGCAGCAAAACATTAAAGACGTCTCGATGTGCTTTTTCCATTTCATCCAACAGAATGACGCTATAGGGGCGTCGTCGGACGGCTTCCGTAAGTTTTCCGCCCTCGTCGTAGCCAACGTACCCCGGAGGTGCTCCGATCAGTCGGCTGACCGAATGGCGTTCCATGAATTCGCTCATGTCGATCCGAACCATGGCTGCCCCGTCGTCGAACATGATTTCGGCCAACGCCTTACAGAGTTCGGTTTTACCAACGCCGGTGGGCCCCATGAACAGAAAAGATCCGATGGGACGACGGGGATCCTGCATACCGCTCCGGCTGCGTCTTACGGCGTCCGCAACCGATTCAACCGCTTCATCTTGTCCTACCACGCGCTGATGCAAGCGTTCTTCCATCACCAACAGTTTGGCTTTTTCCGTTTCCAGCATGCGTGATACAGGGACGCCCGTCCAGACGCTCACTACCTCTGCTATTTCGTCTTCCGTCACTTCTTGCCGCAAAAGACGCCGCTTATCGACCGATTCCGCATCGACACCCTTTTTTTCCGGCTGTTCAGACTCTGCTTCCACACGTTGCACGAGGTTACGCCGCTTAACGTCTAGCTCGTATAACCGCTGGTATTCCGCCTCACCAACGGGGACGCCGGTCGATTGCTTTTCCTTGACTTGCGAATCGAGCTGGCGAAACGCCAGTTCCACCTGCGCCAGCTCTTCACGAACTTTCTGCACATCTCCCAGGCCGAGTTTTTCCGCTTCCCATTGCTCACGCAGGTTGGCCAGTTGACCTCGCAAGGTCGCCATCTCTTCTTCCACGTCGGCCAGTCGTTGGCGTGCGGTATCTTCGGACTCTTCACCGAGTTGTCGCGCGGCGAGTTGCAATTGCGTAAGTCGACGCTGAACCTCGTCGATTTCGGTCGGCACGCTTTGCAGTTCCATGGCGAGTCGACTGCCAGCTTCGTCCACAAGATCAATTGCCTTGTCGGGTAGGAACCGGTCAGTAATATAGCGATGGGACAACTTGGCGGCTGCGACTAAAGCCGAGTCCCGGATCTTGATAGCATGATGCGATTCGTAACGCGACTTGAGTCCACGCAAGATGGCAATCGTGTCTTCAACGTTGGGTTCACCGACAAACACCGGCTGAAAACGTCGCTCTAATGCCGCATCTTTCTCAATGTGCTGTCGATATTCATCCAGGGTCGTGGCTCCGATACAACGTAACTGGCCACGGGCTAGCGCAGGCTTGAGCAAATTAGCAGCGTCGCTCCCTCCTTCGGCCCGCCCTGCCCCGACCACAGTATGAAGTTCGTCAATGAACAGGACCACCTGTCCGTTGGACTGCTCAACTTCCCGCAAGACCGCCTTGAGCCGCTCCTCAAATTCACCACGGAATTTGGTGCCGGCGACGAGTGCACCCAGGTCGAGCGAAATGACGCGTTTGTTCTTCAGGCTCTCGGGGACGTCGCCCTCTACGATGCGCAGTGCCAGCCCCTCGGCAATCGCCGTTTTTCCCACGCCTGGTTCTCCGATTAACACCGGATTGTTCTTGGTGCGGCGGGAGAGAACCTGAATAACTCGTCGGATCTCGCCATCACGTCCGATCACCGGGTCCAGCTTCCCTTTTTGCGCTAGTTGAACAAGATCGATGCCGTACTTCTCTAGGGCTTGGATCTTTCCTTCGGGTGCCTGATCGGTGACACGAGAACCGCCACGTACCGAGCGCAATCCATTCAGTACATCGGCTTCGCGAACTCCCATTACCTGGAGCAAATTCTTGGCGGGAGAATCGACCTTGGTCAGTGCCAGCAGGAGGTGCTCGGTCGATACAAAATCGTCCTTCATGCTCTGACCGATTGTCATCGCCTGCTCAAGTACCTGCGATAAGGCGTTACTGAGATTCGGAAGAGATCCGCCTGAGGATTGAGGCAGTCGCTTCATTTCCGACTCAACGGAGGAGCTGAGACGCCGTGCATCCACGCCGATTTTCTGCAAGAGCGGTGGCACGATCCCTTCCGACTCGGAGATCAAAGCGGACAACAAATGGAGTGGTTCGATCTGCGGATGCCCGTTGTCGCTGGCCGTCGATTGGGCATTGGCCACGGCCTCCTGCGCTTTGATTGTCAACTTGTCCATACGAAACGCCATGACTTGTCCCTTTCCCTATGGTGGCAGCGTTTCTGCGCAGGACGGTCGCCGCAGTGAGCGCGCAACCTGAGCGCAGAAAACCGCACGTTGATAACAAAAGCAGAACAAACAGAAAGGCGGGGATCACCGACCTCACGATCGGGACCCCGCACCTGTCCGATGACTTCGATTAGGAATCTTTGACTTCGAATTCAGCATCGATCGTATCGTCGTCTGCACCTGCAGTAGATGCGGTTGCCGCACCGTCGCTGCTTCCGTCGTCAGATTTTTTCGACGCTTCATAAAGCGTCTTACTCACGGCGTGAGATGCTTGTTCCAAGTCGCTGATGGCCGACTTAATGGCGTCGACATCGGTCCCCTTGGCCACTTCACGAGTTTTCTCTATCGCTTTCTCCAACGGCTGACGGTCGGAGTCGCTGAGCTTATCTTTATTGTCGCGTACGAGTTTTTCGAGCTGAAAGCACATCTGCTCAGCCTCGTTGCGTTTCTCGGCGATCTCCCGCTTCCGCTTATCTTCGCTCGCGTGAGATTCCGCGTCCTTTCGCATACGCTCGATCTCCGTTTCGTTCAATCCCGAAGCCTGTTCGATCCGTACGGAATGTTCCTTGTTGGTACCGAGATCCTTGGCTGAAACGTTGAGGATTCCGTTTTGGTCGATATCGAATTTCACTTCGACCTGTGGCATGCCACGCGGAGCCGGGGCGATCCCCTCCAGATTGAACTGTCCCAGCAGGCGATTATCTTCCGCCATCTCTCGTTCGCCCTGAAAGACACGTACGGTAACGGCCGTTTGATTGTCGGCCGCGGTGCTAAAGACTTGCTTCCGCTCCGTTGGGACGGTAGTATTCCGCTCCACAAGCTTGGTAAAAACGCCACCCAAAGTTTCGATACCGAGCGAGAGTGGAGTCACGTCTAACAACAAGACGTCTTTACGCTCGCCCGCGAGCACGCTCCCTTGAATTGCCGCGCCGACCGCCACGACCTCGTCCGGGTTTACCCCCTTGTGAGGCTCTTTACCGAAGATTTCACGGACCAATGCTTGGACTCGGGGGATACGTGTCGAACCGCCGACCAGAACGACCTCGTCAATCTCAGCCGGCGACAGCTTGGCATCTTTTAAAGCTTGTAAGGCAGGCTTCCGGCAACGGTCGATCAGTTCGTCGGCGAGCGATTCAAACTTCGCACGGGTGACTGTCATCTGAAGATGCTTTGGTCCATTCGCATCGGCCGTAATAAACGGTAAATTGATGTCGGTCTGGGCCGTGCTGCTAAGTTCCTTTTTCGCCTTTTCGCAAGCTTCTTGCAAACGTTGAAGAGCCATCGTATCGGTACGCAGATCGATTCCGTGTTCCTTCTTGAAATCACCTGCAACATGGTGAATGAGTGCTCCGTCGAAATCGTCACCACCAAGATGAGTATCACCACTGGTGCTGATCACCTCGAAGACAGTCACGTCACCATCCTTACCTTCGGTCGAAGCGACTTCCAAAATCGAGATATCAAACGTACCGCCACCCAAATCGAAGACAGCTATCCGTTCGTGCGATTTCTTACCCAGTCCGTAGGCCAACGCAGCAGCCGTCGGTTCGTTGATGATGCGGGCGACTTCAAGTCCCGCGATTTGTCCAGCATCTTTCGTTGCCTGACGCTGGGCATCGTTGAAATAGGCGGGTACCGTGATCACCGCCTTGTTGACTTTATGACCCAAGTAAGACTCAGCGGCTTCCTTCAGCTTCCTCAACGTCATGGCGGAAACTTCTTGCGGTGTGTATTCCTTGTTTCCAGCTTTGACTTTTACGTATTCATCGGCTTGGCCGACGATCTCGTACGGCACCATCTTTTCTTCGGACTCCACCTCATGATGCCGTCGCCCCATGAATCGCTTGACGGAATAGATGGTCCGCTTGGGATTGGTTACCGCTTGGCGGCGTGCAGGCTCACCAACGAGCGTCTCGCCTTTGTCGGTAAAAGCGACCACACTGGGCGTGAGCCGATTCCCTTCCGCGTTGGCGATGACGGTCGGTTCGCCCCCTTCCATGACCGACACCACAGAATTGGTCGTGCCAAGATCGATGCCAATGATTTTTTCGCCTTCTGCCATGGATAGGTACTCCTTGTTTCAGATTTGCTTGCTGCGATGTTTTGTGTTTTTTGTGCGGTTCCGGCCGCACGGGCGGACAACCGGAACCTTCCCGGTTTACCCAGGCGTTCTTATCGGTTTCCGTTGGTAAAGCAAAGACCATGCCAATCGCTGCACAAACGCCATAAGTTGTTCCTGTTCAGGGATTTACGACGGGCCACTAGTCGTCATGAAGTGTCCCCTGCGGAACGCCATGTGGGGAGTCTGCCAAATTGACACCATCATCCGGCGCAGCCCTACCCCTCTGCCAGATTGACAGCAGCACACGCACCGCTCATCTTTACAGTCAGAACGTTGGGGCACAGGAATTCGTATAGGATTTCATTCATCCGCGTTCGCCCAGCGTTGAGGGATGTCAGAGCCTGCCGAGAGGGATGCCCGAGACGTCGCGTGAGTTGCTCCGCAGCGTCCAGAAGTGGAACTCCCACGAGTACCCTATCCAGAAGTGCGCATTAATTCGTCGTCAAAAAGGAACAGTAGTGCTATGCTTGATCTCATTCCGATGACCCGTGCGGGGTTCGAAAAATTAAAAGCGGAACTCAATCGTATGGAAAACGATGAAATGCCGCTAATAGCAGAGCGTATTGCACTGGCGCGTGACGAAGGGGACCTGAAGGAAAACGCTGAGTACCATGGTGCGCGCGAATCGCAAGGGATGCTACAAGCCAAGATCAACTTAATGCGCGACAAGCTATCGCGGGCCACGATCGTCGACACGGCGAGCTTGCCGAAAGGGGAAGTCACTTTTGGCTCTACAGTGATCGTGAAGGATTTGGAATACAACGACGAAGAAGAGTACACCCTGGTGGGGGCTGGCGAAGAAGACTACGACAAAGGGCATATTCTGCTCACTAGCCTCATCGGGCAGGGACTGGTGGGCAAGAAAGTGGGGGACAAGGTGGAGATAGCTGTTCCGCGTGGGACCCTGAAGTACGAGATTATCGAAATTCGGTCCAACTTCGAGTAGCGTTCCGTTTCCACCAGTGACAATCATCAGCCTGAGCTGCGGTCATGCATGACACGAGAAACGGTCCTGATCACGGGAGCTTCGACAGGGATCGGCCGCGAGTTGGCCCACTGCTTTGCCAAGGACGGAGCTGACCTGATCCTTGTTGCCAGGCACAAGGACCGACTCGATTCAGTTGCCGACGTGTTGCGTGGAGAACTCGGTAATCGAATCCACGTGGTCCCCTGCGATCTATCGGATCCGTTGGCACCCAGTCAATTGGCGTCGTTCGTGAGTCAGAATGCGCTAACGATTGATGTATTGGTGAACAACGCAGGATTTGGAGCGGTAGGAGAGTTCCTGAAGCTACCCTTAGACCGACAATTGGACATGATTCAGGTGAATGTCACGTCGCTTGTCCATCTGACGGGGCTATTCTTGCCGGGCATGCTCGAGCGCCGTCGCGGCGGCATATTGAACATTTCATCGACGGCAGCCTTTCAAGCTGGACCTAATATGGCAATTTACTATGCCACGAAGGCATTTGTGCAATCGTTTTCAGAGGCGATTTATGAGGAGACTCGCGGCACGGGTGTCGTCATAGGCACTTTCGCACCGGGCCCCACGGCCACCGATTTTGGTGCCGCATCTGGCATGGATCGGTCCCACTTCTTCGAGTCGCAGTCCATGGATGCGGCGCAAGTGGCGAAAATGGGCTATCGATCGTTTCGTCTTGGAAAACACTTCGTCATCCCTGGCCTAAAAAATCGCATATCCACGACAGCAGTTAAGTTCATGCCTCGTTCTTGGTCGCGCCGCATTGTACAACGCATCAAGTTTGATGCCCTACGGCCAACGCCCTAGCTGATTTATTTTGCAAAAAACTGGGGTTTGG
>JAQCHP010000075.1 GCA_027619595.1 Planctomycetota bacterium | reverse complement strand
AAAAACAATAAAGAACCCCCCGATTGACCAAAAAGTAGGTGGCATTGGGCTTACGCCACCGGCAGGGATATTCCGCCCTCCGGGCTTTGGGCAACGCCTTCTCCAACGACACTTGCCGCCTTTGTCGCCGGACAAAAAGGCAAAGAAGTGTCACCTACGGCGTTGGCAAGCAGGCGGAACTAACCTACCTCGGAGCAGAAAGGAGGAATTGCAGGAAGTGGTCGACAAAAATTCGGTGCGACCGATGGTCAATGTCGATGGTGGGCTAAATGGGGGCTCGTCTTAGGACGCGTGTTACCGTCTTGACCTGAATTTTGGCTGAGCAATCGGTTTAATGCATTGCCAAGGCCTCAATTTGTTCTATTTCATCTGGCTTTAAACCGAAGGAAAACACGTCGAGATCCATAACCATGTGCTTGTCGTCCGTCGTTCCCGTCAGGCAGATCATTCCAACGTCCAACGCGAACCGAAACACGATTTGAGCCATATCTCGACGGTATCGCTCGGCGATCATCGCTAGTTCTGCACGTCCGAAGATGGCGCGATTGGCGGTCAGAAGCGAGAATCCCTGGTAAACGATCTCCCTCTCGCGGCAAAATGCCCGGACTTGCTGGTCCCAACCGGTAATCGCATAGCAGCGATTTTGGACGAAGCGAGGCGGAATACGTGCGCCATCGCACAGTTGTTGAAGCTGCCGCAGACTCACATTACTAACGCCAAGCCAACGAACGCGCTGGCTATCGTGGATCGCCTCCATGGCGCGCCACGCCTCCCAATCGTCCCGAGCCAGTTCAGTCCGTGCCGAAGGCCCGTGCAGCAAATACGAATCAATGCTGTTGGTTGCCAAATGCTCCAGTGAACTTGCAAATGACTGCTCCACCTGTTGGGCGATGGGAGCTGTGGGATCGTAAGGCAGTCGATCATCCTGCCCAGCTCGGAAAGTGAATTTGGTTTGCAGGAACAATTCGCTCCGATCAACGCCCCGCTTCTCAATCCAAGCGACAACACCTCGCCCCACAGCTAACTCGTCATAATGGCGCCGCTGATTGGCGGTATCAACTCCTCGAAACCCCTGCTCCAAAGCCAACGTCGTCAGGCTCTGCGTAGCCTCCTCCTTCCACGCGGTCCCGTAGAGAAAACGTGGTACGGCAATCCCATCGATTAACATCGTCCGGTCATCCATCCCGTTCCCCAATTTAAGATTTCGCAAGCTGTGAATAGGGGGCCTACGGATCACGGTGCCAAGCGCAGGGTTAGGTTACCGTTTCTGCGCCCTCGTGCCCCATCCCAACCGCAGGTTGCTGTTGTGAAAGGCAATGGAAGCCGCCCAGTCCCAAGACAACTTCGCGCGCGGGGACCGGGATCATCAAGCGGTCCGGTAACAGTTCTTCCAGTATCTCCAGTACGCGTTCGTCGTGCGGTTGGTCGAATTGAGGAACAATCACGCCTCGATTTACAAAGCAAAAATTAAGATAGCTGGCCGGTAATCGCATTCCGTCCAAGACAATTGGGTCAGGCATCGGCAGTGGCACCAGTGTGGGTGCCGTACCACGAAGGTCATTGAGCTTGCGACAGACCTCGGCGAGTTGTTGAGCGAGTTCGGCGAGTGGTTCGTAGTTACTGTCCTCGGGATTGGCCTCGGTTGCGTAAACGATGGTTTGAGGGTCAACGAAGCGGGCCAATTGATCGACATGTCCATCCGTGTCGTCCCCATCCATTTCGCCGCGCAGCCAAAAAATCTGTTGGGCGCCACAGAAACGGCGGATCTCTTGTTCAACCGCGTCGCGCGTCCAGCCGGGATTGCGCCGTTCGTCCAGGACCGATGGTTCGGAAATCAGAAACGTACCGTTTCCGTCGTGATCGATGGCGCCCCCTTCAAGGACCAGCGGTCCTGTATAGCAGGGGAAGCCGCACAATGCAGCGATTTTCCGCGGTACTTGGTTGTCGAGCTCATACGGTGGATATTTGCCGCCCCAAGAATTGTAACCCCAATCGATAAGGGCTGGTTGTGGCTTCGTCGGATGGACCAGGAACATCGGACCATAGTCTCGAATCCACGCGTCGTTCGTGGGGATGTCAAAGAGTTCGACGTTCTTCAGATGTCCGACCGCTGCATCGGCTTGCCTCGCAATATCATCACCGGCAGCCAAAATCCGCACCGTTTCGTGTCGCGCCATGGCTTGCACCCAACGTTCAATTGCCTCCGGTACGGTCTCGAAATGTCCTGGCCACGTGGCTCGGTTATGCGGCCACGCAATCCAGGTCGCGGCGTGCGGTTCCCATTCGGCTGGGAGGCGATATCCATCGTCGATCGGTGTGCAATTCATGGCGAAAAGTATACCACCAAACTTTGGTGGCGGCAGCTGGCGCTGGAGGTACGGAGCTGAACGGAATCTTTTACACGGCGGAGAGGAGAGCGCGTCTCGTTGTCAAGTTCGCATGGTTGCGGTAGTCTTGTGGTTCACGATAGCGTGTAGCGAATGAATTGCGAACAGGGGTTCACGATGGCAAAGATTGAGCCAAACACGGTCTACGCCCGAGATTGTGTGAAGGGGATGAAAGCGATGGAGGCCGAATCGGTCCATCTGGTTTTCGCCGATCCACCGTTCAATATTGGTTATAAATACGATGTCTATGATGACGAGCGGGCAGCGGGGGATTACTTGAAGTGGTGCGGCGATTGGATCCAGCAGGTGTCCCGAGTGCTAAGAGATGACGGTGCATTTTGGCTGGCAATTGGAGACGAATTCGCCGCAGAGCTTAAGCTATTGGCCCAAAAGGAAGCGGGATTTCACTGCCGTAGCTGGGTGATTTGGTACTACACCTTTGGCGTTAACTGTAAGCGTTCCTTTAGCAGGTCCCACACACATCTCCTGTACTTCGTGAAGAACGCCCGCCGTTTTACTTTCAATGCAGACGACCCCGAGGTGCGGGTCCCGTCCGCGCGACAATTGGTTTACGGTGATGGCCGAGCCAACCCGCTCGGTCGACTGCCCGACAATACGTGGATTTTGCGGCCCCAGGACGCCCCCGAGGGTGGATTTGCGGCCGGCCACGATACCTGGTACTTTCCGCGCGTGGCCGGCACATTCAAGGAACGCGAAGGGTTCCATGGCTGCCAGATGCCTGAACAGCTCTTGGGGCGTATTATTCGAACTTGCTCTCGACCGGACGAGATCGTGCTCGACCCGTTTGGCGGGAGCGGTACGACATTGGCCGTCGCTAAGAAACTGCAGCGACAATGGTTGGGATTTGATATGTCGAAGGAATACGTGCGCCATATGAATACGCGGCTGGCTAAGATCACCCCCGGCGATCCTCTGGACGGCGTTGCAGATCCCTTGGCATCGGCCCCCAAAACGAAGGAGGGGCGTCGTTTGGATCAGGTCGTTTCCGGCAAAAATGAGCGTGAACGTGCGGCCCGCTCAAAGTCAGAACGTGCTGCTGCCCGACTCGATCGTGCCAGTCAGAAACCCAAATCGAGCCGCAAGGACCAGCGTCCGCTGTTCCCGCTTGGATAGTGTTGCTTGCACTGGATTGGACTGACAGGATTTTCATGGTCGATCCGAAATCTGACTGGTTGCCACGTACCTTGGAATCCGAAGTCATGGCGTCGGACGAAGAGGCACTCGCCTATGACGATATGGACCACGCGACTGTCAACTCGCAGTTCATTGACGACTTGCTGGCTGTCGGATTGGCAGGTTCAGCAGTTCTTGACCTAGGGACGGGTACTGCACGTATTCCCATCATGCTCTGCCGCCGCAGCCCAAACGTTCGCGTGATGGCTGCCGACTTATCGGTCGGCATGCTCGACATGGCACGCCGAAACGTTGAAATTTCCGGATTGCGGGAAAGGATTCAGCTCGATCATTCCGATGCCAAGCAATTGCCTTACGCGGACGAGATGTTCGATGTCGTCATGTCGAACAGCATGGTGCACCATCTATCGGACCCAGAATTGGCATTGCGTGAATCACTGCGTGTACTCCGACAAGGAGGTCTCGTTTTCATGCGGGACTTATTGCGTCCACGCACAAATGCTGACGTGGAACGGTTGGTGAGCACTCATGCGCAAAACGAAAACGAAGAGGCAAAAGCGATGTTGCGTGCGTCATTGCATGCAGCATTGACGTTGCCCGAGATTCAGGCCATCGTCACTGACATCTGCGGCGATGGCGGAAACGTGCAAGTGACCAGCGATCGCCATTGGACTTGGACCACGATTCCACGGCCGAAAAACGAATCATCGTGACGACGGTTAGGCATGGCATTGCCGCGAGTCGATTTGATACTCGACGACGACCTGACCACCGATGAGATGCCGTTGAATGATCAATTCCAAGACTTCGGGATGGCACGAGTGGTACCACACCTGGTCAGGATAGACGACCGCGATGGGGCCTTGCAGGCAGATCTGCAGGCAATTGGCTTTCGTGCGTAGGATGCCTCCGGATGAGGATAAATTCAGTTCTTTCAGTCGCCGTTTTAAATACTCCCAAGCCTGGAGCCCTAGTTCCTTGTCGATACATTTGGGTTTTGTTTGGTCGGCACAGAGGAAGATATGGCGGACGGCAGTCGATAATCCGAGTTTGGCCACCACTTGCTGTAGCTCATCATTCATGGAAGTAGGGTCGTTTGTGAATGAGGTTTGTGTTGACTGTGGCGAGTCTTAGGCCACGCCAGCGTTCTACGTGCTTTAGGATCTATGTGCTCTAGGATTTACGTGTGCACTATCGCGCCACGCGATCAAAGTGCGTGCGATTGAGGGCCATCGAATCCTGGCATTGCTCGAATAGGGTCTCTGCATTGGGCAGTCGCAATAAATAGGCCAGCTTCCGCAAAGAAGTAGCATCGTGTGGCAAGTCGTGCCGAGCTGTGGTGTTCATCAAGCGGAGCCCCGCTTCGACTCCGCGCAGGAATTTGTAGGAGTCTCCCAAGGCAAGTGCGTCGCCGCGTGGCAAGTATGCAGCGTCCGCTAATGCGGTGAGGGCGGGAAGGGTTCCCGGGAGCAGGATCTCCGGATGGGTAGCCTGATGTTGAAGCTGCAGCATCTGCACCAGAAATTCGATATCCATCGTACCTCCCGGTCCACGTTTAAGGTTGTGAGGTTCGGCCGACTCCTGCAGACGAATTCGCATTTCACGGATTGCGTCACGGTGCGAATCTTTCCAGGGCCGGATCGATATGCATTGGTGGATACATTCCGTGACGTTTTTGGCTGCTTCACTCGATCCATAGATTGTGCGAGCTCGACACAACGACTGCTGTTCCCATAGTTTTCCCTGTCCTTCCGTGAAGTATCGCAGCAATTCTGGGCATGAAACGGCCAGTGGTCCACTGTGTCCGGTGGGTCGGAGCCGCAAGTCGAGTTCGTAGAGCCGACCATGAGGCCCTACTTGATTGATAACCTTGACGATTCGTTGGCCCAGCTCGCTAAAAAAATGCTGATTCGAAGTGGTTTGTTTTTTGATTCCCGCGGGGTGTCTCGTCGTACCTTCGTGAGAATAGACGAACATGATATCGAGGTCGCTGTGATAGTTCGGTTCCCTTCCGCCAAGTTTTCCCAACGCGACAACCACGAGTTCGCTGGGATTGCCAAGTTGATCTTGGCCTTCCTGAAATGGCTGTCCGTACTTGGCCACCATACGCGACAATTCGCGTTCGACAACGGCGTTCAGGCAGGTTTCCGCGACGTCCGACAAAGCTCCCCAGATCGACTCGATATCATCGCGTCCCACAATGTCCCGGACGCCCAATTGCAAGTGATATGAATTTTTGAAGCTCGACAGGATCGGTTCGAGGTCTTCTGCGTTGCGGCACAGATCATTCAGACTGACTCGTAATGCTGGCAATGTCGGCAATTTGGTGAGCGTGAGCGAATCTAACAGTTCGTCGATCATCCCAGGATTACTGGTGAGGATTCCCGATAGGTATCGGGCTCCCGCGCAGAGCCGCACATACAGCTGCAGGGAAGGGGCGTGCTCACTGAAGAGTTCCCACAGAACGGTCTTGCCACCTAAGGATTGACTGACCCGGCTGAGTTCCAAGAGTGTCGCATCCGGATCGGGGGTAGCGCCGATCGCCGGCAAGAGGCGATGTGCGATCGAAGCCAGAAAATGTCGACACCTGCGCGTCGACAGGAACGGAATCGATTCTTCGGCCAGTTCGTTGAGGTGTTTATAGGCGGCCGGAACGTCCTGGAAATGATATTTGTCGAGCACGGAAGAGAGCGTGGCCGGCGATGGATCGGGAGCTAAGATCATGTCCGCTTCCGGATCTGTCTGGTCGTCGTCCGGAAAGGCGTCGTGCAAGAGATGGTCAAGGATCTTGCGATTGACTTGTGTGCGATGGCGAAAATCGTGCTCGAATTGTTCGATCACGTTCTGTTTCATTGTGTCCCGATAACCCATTCGCAATACGAGTTTGCGCAATTCGACTGGATTTGGCGGTAACGTGTGTGTCTGCAGGTCGAACATAATCTGCAAGCGATGTTCGGTTTTACGTAGAAAACGATAGTTTTCCTCCAGCAGTCCGCGCTCCTGCATTGTCAGGCAGCCAACCGATTCCAGTCGCACGATTGCTTCAAGCGTATTTGCTGTACGGATTTCACGCAGGTCACCGCCGTTGAGCAGCTGCAAGAATTGAATTACGAATTCGATGTCTCGGATGCCCCCCACGCCAGTCTTGACATTGCGTTGATCGGTTTGCGATGCGACCGATTGGTGTTCAATACGGCGCTTCAATGCCTTAATCTCAGAGATGTCGGCACGGGTCAGGTACCGTTGATAGACCCAGGGGGCAAGGGCGTCGAGGAATCGCTGCCCTAGTCTCAGGTCACCCGCGATCGGACGTGCTTTGACAAACGCCTGACGTTCCCAAGTCCGTCCTAAGGTGTCGTAATAATGTTCGGCGGCAGATTGGCTCATGGCCAACGCGCCCGATTGGCCGTAGGGTCGTAGTCGCAGGTCGACGCGGTATGCCGCACCTAACGATGTAACCTCCGACAAGAGTCTGACCATGGCACGTATACACCGTTCGAAGAACTCGGCGTTATCGATTTTGTGTGGGCCTGTGGTGCGTCCTTCGGCACCGTAGAGCACGACCAGGTCGACGTCACTGGAATAGTTCAGTTCACTTCCGCCCAGTTTACCTAAGGCCAATACCACGACCGGTACGTGTTGCCCCGCGCGATCACAGGGGCTACCGTACTTGTCGGTAAGGGATGTTAACGACGCTCGCAAGGCAGCTTCGCAAATCGAGTCTGCCAAATAGGACAGTTGTTCCGTGACGATATCAATGTCATGGCCACGAATCACATCGCCGTAAGAAATTCGCAGGATCTCGCGCCGTTTGTATTGCCGAAGGCTGTTCATAACGGAGGTTTCATCCACAAACGATTCGACTTCGCTGCAGATTTCATCCATCAGATCTGCTCGATTGACGGGACTCCCTTCCGTCAGTCGCAATAAATCGAAACTTGCCGGATCGAGAATTAGTAAGTCCGCCAGGTACTGACTGGTGGAAAGTAGCTGCAACAGGGTGGGCAACGATTCGCGGTCACGTTCGAACAGAGACGCCAATGAGATGGGGCTGCGCGCGGAACGCACAAACCGTTCTAGGCCATGCAATACGCGATCGGGGTCACTCGTATGCGGCAGCCATTGTTCCAGTTGGTGGGCGAGATCTGCCATTAAGTCGAGCGTGATTCCAGATTCGGCCAGAGAAACCAAGTCCTGATGCGCCTGCTGGTTATCGCGAATGCCAATTTTCGACAGCCAGGCAGTAGCGTGCTGCGGATTGTCAAGTCGTGCCACGATTTGATCGAGGTGCATACTTGGTGGCCTAGCCTATTTCTGTGACTTGCGCGGCGATCAATCTGGATGTTTGTATTTGAATTAGCACGGTCGCGGCTTGCTCGCGACTCCAATCAAATTCGTTGTAGGTGGGACTACGCCAACTGATACAATTCGGGTCCAACTTCCCGAGTAACTACGGTACCAAATAGTGTGTGGGCATTTGCTTCGTGCACGCTAACCTGGACGAATTGGCCCACCTGGCGCGCCATGCCATCGAATACGACGATCCGATCGCAATGAGTTCGTCCTACCAATTGCACAATACCGTCACTCATTTCGTAATCCGATTCAGTGAGTTCCTGTGATTCGGGAGTCGAGGCATTCGTCGATTCCATGGCAGCTTGTTCTTCTGCAGCCTGTTGCTGTCGCGCTCGCTTACTTGGACCCTCGACGAGGATTTCATGTGTCTGACCAACAAATGCCTGATTGTCTTCTTCGCAAATGGCATTTTGTAGGGCAAGTAGCTCCTGATTTCTTTGACGTTTGACGTCCATCGGCACATCATCGACGAGTAACTCGGCCCCTTTGGTACCAGGGCGCACCGAGTACTTGAAAATGAAGCTATTCTTGAAACGCATGTCGCGGACCAGTTCACACGTTTGCTGGAAATCGGCGTCGGTTTCACCGCTAAATCCGACGATAAAGTCGCTGGAAATTGCTGAATTCGGTACGGTAGCGCGAATGCGGTCGACCATGTCACGGTATTCTTCGACGGTATACCCGCGCTTCATCGACGCCAAGATACGATTGGATCCGCTTTGGACGGGAACATGTAGGTAGGGCGAACACTTTGGCAACTCTGCCACGGCCTGTAGCAGATCGTTCGTCATATCTTTGGGGTAGTTTGTCACGAACTTGATTCGGCGAAGTCCCGCGATCTCGTGAATTTGGTAGATCAAGTCCGAAAGACGAGTGGTCGTATCACCGTTTCGGTATCGGTAGCTGTTGACCGTTTGCCCTAGCAGGGTGATCTCCTTGCAGCCCTGGTCTGCCAAGGTACGCGCCTCGGCTAATATCTGCTCAGGCGGTCGCCCTTGTTCCGGTCCGCGCACCATGGGGACGATGCAATAGGTGCAAAACTTGTCGCATCCAATCTGGATGCGGAGGTACGCCTGAGCGGGCGAGTTGCGCATGGTCGGATCACGAAGTGGATCGAACGTCTCGTGACTCCGCTTGACGATTTCGAGCGAAGCGTCTTTCCGGCCAAGTCCGACCTCCAATTGTCGCCCAGCGCCTTGTCGGATCCGTTCCAGCAACTGCGGAATTTGACGCAGCTGACCAGGGCCGACGACGAGGTCGACAAACGGTGCCCGATGAAATATGCCGTCTTGGTCCTTTTGCGCCATGCAGCCCACGACGCCAATGATCTTGTCGGGGTGTTGTTGCTTGATCTGCCGGACCTTGCCCAAGGCGCTATATATCTTTTCTTCCGCATGTTCGCGGACACTACAGGTATTAAAGAAGATCGTATCCGCATCGGAGATGCGTGTAGTTACCCGGTAGCCCTGCTGCCGCAGTTCCGCCACGATCATTTCGCTGTCCAGCATGTTCATCTGGCAGCCGACCGTTTCGATGTAAAGTGTTTTTTCCATTGTCTGTTCCCTGGGTTACGACCCGCTATGGTACCACGTGGCCAGAGTCCTCCGTAGGGCATTTTGGACCGTGGGGAGTTTTAAAGGGTGCCGAGTTGATCACCGATGTCCATGCGATAACCTCGCTGGAATTCCGCAGCACGCATCGGTTTCTTCAGGGGCGGAAGAAGTTCTTCAATCGCCAGGAGCCCGGCACCGGTCTGGATCAACAAGGGAGCGGATGGGCTGCCTAGGGGAAGGTTGACAACTGTCCCCGCGGGCAGATTTTGCGAGCCATGCGGCTGATCCACGTGCGTGACACGATCGAGCAAAATCCTTACAGGGGCTTGTCCAGCGCGGTGCCAATCGGTGTAAACGCCGGGCCAAGGTAAAAATGCTTGAACTTGCCTGTGGATTTGCTGGGCACTTTGAGTCCAATCGACAGTCCCGTCGTTCTTTGTCAGGCGCGGTGCGAGGCTGGCCAAGGACTCGTCCTGCTGAATTCCAGCGGGAAACTCGCCGTGCTCGGCCAAATGATTCACGATCTCCCGAACTGCCGTCACGCCCAGTTCCGATAATCGCTGTTCCAATTGGACCGATGTCTCGTGTTGGCCGATTGGCACACGGTACTGGACAAGGCATGGACCGGCGTCGAGCCGAGGCGACATGTGGATTACGGTCACGCCCGTTTCGCATTCCCCGTGATAGATTGCCCAATGGATTGGGGCCGCTCCTCGGTATTGTGGCAACAGAGACGCATGTAAATTGATACCGCCCCAGCGAGCGGCTGCCAAAGTTTCCCGCTTAAGTATCTGGCCGTAATCGCACACCACCCAGAGATCTGCTTGTAATTCGCGAAGTTCTGCGATACACGCGGGATCGTTCACGCTCGCTGGTTCCAAAATCTTGATTTGTCCGGCAAGCCGGACGCCTACATCCCGCATCGGATTCGCTGGCAACTTTTGTCGTCCACGGCTTGCCGGCACCGGACGTGTTACAAGGGCAGGGATATCATGTCCAGATCGTAGCAGCCACTCAAAGGTGGGAACGGCGAACGGGCCGGTACCCATCATGACGATTCGCATAACGCCAATTCCTTTCGCGTAGTGCGACTAAGCGATCGGGTCGGACGCTGGTTGCCCATACCGTGCAATCCATTCGGCCCAGTCGGATTGCAGCTGTGCATCGTCCGGAATGCCCCCTTCGGTGCGCCGCTGACGGAAGACAATGTCCGAGTCTTGCAGCGCGGGTTCAACCGATAATCGTGCCGCTTCCGGTAGTCGATCAAAGAACATCGTTCCACTCAGGTGGTCTGTTTCGTGTTGGACAATACGTGCTAAAAAGCCATCCACGTCGTCGTCGATTTCGTTCCCATCGAGGTCGTACGCATGGACATGCACCGAAGCCGGACGCGTTACATCGGCGTAGATACCGGGTAAGCTCAAACATCCTTCTTCACTTTCCAAACTACCGCGAGGACGGCTAATGACAGGATTGATGAAGACGAGTTCCTCTCCCTCGTCTCGATCTCCGGCGGGATTCGCGACGAACAGTCGCAAGGGGAGGTTGACCTGGTTGGCCGCCAATCCCACACCTTTGTCCTCGTACATCAATTCGAACATTTCCGCTACGATAGTACGCAGTTCGGCGTCGACTCGACGAACTGCGGCCGACCGATACCGCAAAATGGGATGGGGGTAGTGCACGATCTGCACGTGGGATCTCCTCACAGATAATATGGCTGAACAGAAGCATTATAGTGCGAGAATAGAGTCTTCGGCAGACGCTGGCGAGTCATGTGACCCATTCCCTCCAGAATAGTCGCCTCACATGAATGCTCACGCCAAATTCTTGCTGAGAGATCGGGTGATCCGTCGGCTATCGGTGACCGGTTCACTGTGCCTTCACTTACTCCTGATTTTAGGAATGGCAACTCTTGGGGCGAGGTCCGCCTGGAGAGGGCTCACGCGGACCAACCCCGGCCCCCTGGTCTTCTCTGCCGCGATTTCGGATCGGGACGAGTCATTGAGTTTGGCGGAACTGCCTGCTCCTGTGGCAATCGGCAGTTTGGATCACGGCGGTGAACCGGGGTCGGCTGGTGAAATGGTCCCCATCAAGTTGGAATCACCGATCCAGGTCGATTCCTTCGTTCCCCCGTCGCCTGTTAGACTCCCTTCGCCGTCTGCCAGCGGTCCCGGAACGGTAGTGGAGGGCCTCGAACCAGCACCCACACGTGGGCTTCGTGGTTCATCGCCGCGTAGGGGACAAAATAAGGGTCGTGGCGGACAAGGGGTCGGGGAGGGGAGTTCCGTCCGGACCCGGGTCTTTGGTATCGAAGCAGAAGGATCCCGTTTTGTCTACGTTTTCGACCGTTCCGGCAGTATGGTCAGTCACCAAGGCCGGCCGTTGGCTCAAGCGAAAGCCGAATTGTTACGCAGTCTTGAGGACTTGCAGTCGGTGCATCAGTTTCAGATCATTTTCTACAACGAGAAGCCCCAGTTATTTAACCCCCGTGGCGGAATTGCCTCCCTTTTATGGGCGGACCCTGCCAATAAGCAAGACGCACAGGAGTTTGTGTTGGATATTCAAGCTGCCGGAGGGACGCATCATCTCGATGCACTTCGCATGGCGTTAAAGATGGGACCGGATGTGATCTTTTTTTTGACGGACGCGGATGAGCCTAGGATGAGCCGTGCTCATTTAGATGAAGTTCAACGAGCAAACCAGGGCACGCAGGTTCATACCATTGAATTCGGTGACGGGCAGCGCTCGGGTGGCCGGAACTTCTTGATGGATCTGGCTGAGGAAAATGGCGGCCAGCATGTTTATGTCGATATGTTACGCTCTGCGCTGCCTCGTCCCTAAATTCTGCGTAAGCATAACTCTTGCAAATTTGCCCCGCTCGGAAAACCCATTTATAGCGAATCACCATGGATATCGGATTCAAGACAAAGCTATATTCCCAATTGCCAGCGCCCACTCCCCAAAACGACGAGAAGCTGCTCGACGTGTGGGCCTACCTGCCGATACGGCCCAATCATGCCGGAAGCGTGCTCTATTCCGACGGATTGAAGGGCCTGCAGAAGGTGCTCAATTATGCCCAGGTCTACCGTTGGTCGGATGTAGTCCGCAAGGTCCTATCGCGCCAGAAAAGTGAGCAGATTCGAAACGACAAATGGTTGGTCTGCGGCCTTGGGAAAAGTCTGGATGGGACGTGTTACCTGTTTGTGCATCCGTTTGCCCAATATTATCAGAGTCAAATTGCGGTGCCGAAATGTTGGCGGGAATCTACCGATCGGATTGCCCATGAAAAGCTGCCAATGTGGGCCCAGATCGACGAAAAGTTATCGTGTTCGCCACCGATCGAACAAGTAGCTAACCAGTTGCCGCCCCGCTCGGGCCTCTCGTCACCAATACCCGCAGGTTTGTTCCCAGCTGTGGCTCAGCTATTGGACGACTATCGAGCAAAGCTCCTGCCGATTTCGCAATGTTTTAGCGCGGACACGGCTTCTCATCGTTCGTCCGACGGCAATGGGAAACAGTCGAATTCGGGGTCCTCACCGGCCGTATTGTTTGGATATGGAAACTACGCTCGCACAGTAACCTTGCCGTACATGAGGCCCTTCGTTCACTTAGCAAAGATCCATGAAATTGATCCGTCGCTATTGATCGGTGCGTCTGGGAGGACCGTTTCCACGAATCCTGTGGCTGACAGCGATGACAGCCAATATCCCGTCTGGTTGATCGCTGGTTTTCACCATACCCACGCCGGTCTCGCACTCGATGCAATGCGCAAAGGTTGTGTTCCAGTGATTGAAAAGCCAATCGCAACGACGCTGGATGAGTGCCAGTCGATCGCGGACCTGGTGTCGACAGGGAAGCATCCGATATATCAATGTTTTCAGAAACGATATCAGGTTTTTAATCAATACACGTTCGCCGATCTGGGCGTCCAGAAAGGTGAACCGATCCACTACAAGGCAATCGTCTTCGAAATACCTTTGCATTCGCAGCATTGGTACAATTGGCCCGTGTCCGGAAGCCGTATTGTATCGAATGGATCTCATTGGATCGATCATTTTCTCTTTCTAAACAACTATGCTCAATATGTTTCATTCGAAGCACGCAAGATTGGGCCCGATGAATTACTCCTGTTGATCCAACTTGAGAACGGAGCGAATGCGGTCATTACCTTGTCAGATATCGGTGCAAATCGGATTGGAATGCGTGAGTTTGTTGAGTTGTCGGTTTCCGGTCGACGTTGCACAATGACCGATAGCATGCACTACATGAGTGAATCCAATCGCTCCATAATTCGAAAGGCCAAAACGGATAAGATGCACTATTTGCGACTCATGTACGATTCGATCGGAAGAAGTATTGCCCAAGGCGGTGGTGGTGATTCGGCCAAGTCGTTGCTATCGACGGAGTTGACGATCAAGATGGACATGCAACTTCGGGAGGACGCAAATTGTCCGCAAAAAAACTAGACACCGACGGGAACTTAATTGTGCTTGTCGTGGACCGGCTAGGGAGCGGCTACCTGGGGCCGTACGGAAATACTTGGCTGGAAACGCCGGCTGCCAATCGACTGGCGGCGGAAGGGATTACGATTGAATACGCTGCCACGGAATCGCCTGACTTGCTGCAAGTCTATTCTAGTTACTGGTCGGGACTCCACCTGTTGCAGCGGCGAGGCACTTCATCCGGATTGACCACGTGGCTCGATCAACTACCGGTTGCTCGCCTTTCGACTTGCTTGTTAACGGATGATGAACGAGTGGCGTATCACCCACTGGCGGACCATTTTCGACAACGTGAGTTCCATCCCCAAGAGGATGTGCAACAATTGTCTCAGCTTCCGGAAGAGACGGGCATGATGCGGTCCTTCGCACGTTGGATGGCGCGGTTGGAAACGATGGAGCCACCATTCATGACTTGGATTCATGCGAGTGGCATGAATGGTGCATGGGATGCACCCTATGAATATCGACTGCATATCGTGGATCCCGATGATCCACCGCCCCCGTCATCGGCGGTGAAGCCGAACGCGGATTTGCGAGGAGACGCATCGTTGGATCCAGATCATTTGTGGGGGCTGACGTGTGCCTACGCGGCCCAAGTGATGCTGTTCGACGAATGCCTGGAAATGTTTTTGCAATTCGTGCAGACTCAGCCGTGGGGAGACAATACCAGTTTCCTACTGACTTCGCCTCGTGGTTACCCACTGGGTGAACATGGGATTGTCGGCGACGCGGCGGAGACTCTGCTCAGCGAATTGGTCCACGTACCCGTCTTTCTGCGTCAGCCGTTGGTGGCTGGCCAACGCGCTGGAAGTTTGCTGCGCGTGCCAGCGTTACTTCAGCCGAGTCGAATTGGTCGGTGGATCGCTGACGGAGGTCCCTGGAGACCCAACGAGTGCGAATCCGAGGTCTTGGGGTGTGGGAGTTTGAATCGACGTGACGATGCCACAACTGCCGTCGTCATCGGTACGAATCAAGTTAGCCTCAGGACACGTCACTGGTGCTACGTTGCGCCCTATCCGCTATCGGACGACCACGGCGGCCAACTCTTTGTAAAACCTGACGACCGTTGGGAATTTAACGACGTGGCAGAACGTGCTCCAGAGGAAATGCAAGAGGCCCATTTACAGGTGGAGCGAATCCTGGTCGATCCGTCTTGCGCTGATTTGTAGACACCGTCGTGGGAAAACTCATCGTCTTTCAAGAGATAGTGACAATGAAATTTGGAATTTGTAACGAGACATTTGCCGGCTGGACCCTGCGGGACGCGGCTACTTTCAGTCGTGCCTGCGGGTACACTGGTCTTGAACTGGCACCCTTTACTTTGGCTGCCGATATGCGCCAATTGTCGGAGCACGAATGCCACGACATCCGATCGACGATCGAAAATGCAGGCCTTGAAGTAATAGGTCTCCATTGGCTGTTGGCCAAGACGACGGGATTTCACCTGACTTCACCTGATCGAGAAGTCCGCTTGCGCACATCGAAATATTTGCAGGAACTCGCGAGAGTTTGTCGTCAACTTGGCGGGGGCTGTATGGTGTTTGGGTCGCCAGCGCAAAGGAATCTGCTGCCGGGTATTTCTCGAGAAGAAGGGATGCAGTACGCAGCCGATGTCTTGCGAGCTACCGTACCAGCCCTCGCACAGTATCAGGTTGTTTTGGCGTTGGAACCACTCGGACCTGAGGAGGGAAATTTTTTGTTGACGGCACAAGACGCATTGGAATTACGCGATCGGGTGAATGCCGACGAGGTGCAACTTCACTTGGATGTCAAAGCTATGTCAACAGAGGCATCCGCCGTGCCGACGATCATTCGGCAAGGAGCGGAGCATCTGGCGCATTTTCATGCCAATGATCCCAATCGTCGGGGGCCGGGCATGGGAGACACCGACTTTGTACCCATTCTGCGTACGTTGAAGGACATACGTTACGAAGGTTGGGTATCCGTAGAGGTGTTCGACGATTCACCCGGTCCGGAGGTCCTCGCTCGCGAGAGTATTCGGTACTTACAGGATTGTTTAGCACAGTTGGATGATTCACAGTTATAGATGATTCGGCCAAACTCTAGGTCCTTGCCCGAACCGCTCACTCGCTTTTGACCAAGCACTAGTGCCATGCAATCAGTCTGGTAATGTGAATGGCCAGAATGGCCGAAGCACTCAGGAATGCTGCTTGAATCACAAACGAGCAGGGCAGTCGCAAGGGACTGTAGGTCCCGCATTCCGGACAAACGTCTTCAAGGAGCCGGACTCGCTCGCCACATTCTCGACAGGGCCAGCGGATCGCTTCCTTCAGCAGCAACCGGATGGAAGCAAATACCTTGTAGGCGTGTCGACTCATGCGAAGCGTCCTCTCTTGTCCGGAACCGGGCAGCCATGGGGGCCATCTGAACCATACGTCAGGGTACGAGCCGAGTCAAAAGACTTTTGTCAGATTCGGGATTTCCAGCCGAGAAGTAGATCAGGCTTCCAAATGAAACCAGAATCTGTAGCGAAGCAACCAGGCCCGGATGGAGCATACCGGCTCGGGGCGTCTTGAGAGGTCTGGCGACCACCAAAGTGCGTTCCCAACCTTTGGCCGTCCTCCGCCACGGATCGGAGCCGCGGGCGGAAACGGTAGGCGAGGTTGGGTGTGCCGGAGACTCGGTCGCCGGTATCGGTCCAACGGTGGCTGCAGCAACGATGGCGAGCGACAAAAACAAGATGGGAAAACGCATGGCAAGGAACTCCCGGGTGTATTGAGAGAACTCCCAATGCAATCCACGGTCCGCCGTCGGTTGAGGTGATGCTCGTTCGCTCTAAGTCCTTTCCTGTAGGTTGTTTGCGGATCATTCATGGCCGACGGTAAGCGTGCTGGGATGTGGTGCATTCGCTACGTCGGTTGCTTTTTCGCTTCCATACCCCCCCCGTCCTGCGGGAGTCGCGGAATCTTCCTGCGAATCGGATCGTGCCGCCGGTCCGGGAATCAATTTCTCAGAACATCAAAAAAGTGGCTTGGGCGCGAACTGGACGAGGAATAGAATACCGATTGAGGTGCTCGACTTGAGAAAATATCGCGAGGCGTGTTGATTCCAGGCGTGTTGATTCCCAATAGCGCGGAGACCGGAAACGTGTCTGTTTGCTCCAGAGTTCGCCGACAACAGTTGCTGATGGAAGCCGACGGGTACCTGGACCTGGGTATGCTGTCTTGGGAAGAGTGGCAGCTGCCCCAGCCGATCCGGGATCGGCTGGCAGACCGGGCGCTCACGTGCCTCGATCGACTCGATGCGAAAGATGCGCAGCGGGCCGAGGCACAATTCTTGCGAGGCCGTGCCCATCAGGCGAAAAGTGAATTCCAGCGGGCCGTGCGATTCCTGCGCACCGCCAGTCGCCAAGATCCCAAAAACTTGGACGTCTACTTATCCCTCGGCTGGTGTTACAAACGGCTCGGTAAACTTGAGTTGGCGATCCGCGCGCTCGAAAACGCGCTCGATGTCGATAATTCGCAGGCGATCCTTTACTACAATTTGGCCTGTTATTGGAGCCTCGCCGGAAACATAGGTCTCTCGTTGTCCTATCTTGGACGAGCGCTCCAAATGAATGGCGCCTATCGCGATATGATCGCTACGGAACCTGATTTCGATCCGGTTCGCAGTCATCCGGAATTTCTTATGCTGACGAGCGTCGTCGTTTAAATACGATCGGTCGGACGTGCGCGTGCTACTTCCTACGCTTCACCAACAAAAAAACCCCAGCCTTCTGCAGTAGGAGGCTGGGGTATGTTGCACCGGCGAGAATCGAGAACGGCGGGAACCCGATTCTCAGCGATGAATTCAGGATGGTCCGTTAGCTAAAAGTTACACTCAATACCGGCATACGCACCGTGAATGATCATGCTGTTTGAAGAATTGATCTGTGCGGCGGCGTCGTAGTAGCTAAAGAAGGGGGGAATCTGATCGGTGGCCAGAGCGATGCCACTCAACCCAATCGCCCGGTAACCACCCGTAATCCTCCAGCACTGGCTAATCTGGTAGCCCAACCCCAGATCGATTTCACCCAAGAAAGAGACGTCATTCTTGGAGCTATCGATCACGTAGTCATCGACTCCGGAAGCCGTTAGATAGGCAATCTGGTTTCTACCAGTGATGTCTTGGTGGTGGCTAATTCGATTACCAAAGATGCCAGCCTTCGTACCAGCGTAGGCCATGAACCGGCAACCAAGCATGTGTTGGTAGCGGCCACCCAGCTGAAAACCGACGAGATGATTGTCGACATCGACGTTGTAGTCCAGTTCGCTGGCGGGATCATCACCAAACGTGGTGTTGTAATAGTCACTGCTGTATTGCAGGGACTCGGAAACGTTGAGGTACCGGGCTCCAGCCAGCAGCTGAAATTGCGCACAAGGTCCACCCATGCCATTTCCCCAAGAAAACGTATTTCTCAATACGTTCACTTCCACGTTATTGAACTGGTAGTCCATTCGCAAACGATGGCGTTGAGCGTTGGCATACCATAGGCCAACGTCTTGATTAAGGCCCGCCCCATTGTTGTAACTCAGGGCACCGAAATTGACACGGGAAACCAGCGGCCCAGTCGCTGTTGAATACAACAGGTTGGCTTCTTCTGTCGAGGGGAAGATACCCCAATATCCTGCTTCCACCGCCCAGCATTGGTTCAAGTACCGGCCGATCACCGTCTCAAAGCCACCTGAATATCCCATTGCCGCATCACGTGTCGTGAGCAGTTGTGCGTTGCCATTGGCAGAGCTGGAAGAGAGCCAAACGTTGTTGCCGCGGTCCCGATTCATAATCAGGCCGCGCACTCCAGCATACCAAGGTCCGCAGCAATTGCCGAATCCGCTGAAGCCGATTGGGGCTGCGCCCCAAGCAGCCGTCGACGGATCAATCATCCCGCCAGCGTCGCAACTTGAGCATCCACCGGAACCGCAGTCACCACTTAAGCTCGGCGCTCCCGCGTCACTCGGACTTTGGTCGGCCGAAGGCGAATTAAATTCGGGTCGTATTTCTTCGTGCTGAGCCAATTGCGGAATGTTCGATCCACCCCATGGGTCGCTCGACTGCGCGGTTCGCCGGGCTGCTAATAACGACGGTTCGTACAGTCCGGCAGCTCGTGCCTGGTACGACGTCACAACGAGGGTGTAAAAAATCGCCAGACCGCCTGCAAAGGCAAGCTTATTTTTCACGGGGAGTCTCCTTACCGGTAGAACTTGCTGACGCTAATCCCTGCAATCTTTGCTCAGGAGTGCGACACTTCCAGGTCGCCGTCCACACAAGCCCGAATCCTGTTTTTCAGACGATCATGGCATCCATTCCACTAGTACATGTGAGAGCCTATTACGATACACAGGCCTCAGTGATAGCATCGGATTGCTATCAAAGGGATTTCCTGCTTTATTGGGGAGGCTCGCTCAGATTTGCGTATCCGCTCGCCCTACAATTGACAGGCGCTACGAAGTCGCTGTTTGACTTTGCGGGAAAACGGGAGATTTCCGGCTGCGGATCCAGATCCCGACGGCCAGGGAATTTTGGCCAAGAATTTCGGGTGGTGATGACAGCTACCAGCGGCCCGTCAGGGGGCCTACGCGGTCGCTCGCTGTTGCGTCCCAGCCAATCCACTGCGGCTTGCCATAGCGATGACTTCTCGTGTTAATTCGAGATAATCCTGGGCACCGGGTGAGTTGGGTGCGTATTCATGAATCGATCGGCCAAAGCTCGGCGCTTCCGCCAGTCGCACGTTGCGACGGATCTTGGTCGAAAATGTGCGTGCTCCATGCCAAGGACGGGATGGATCCTGCGCTGATCCGAGAAACTCATTGACATCGTTCGTGACCTCACCTGCCAGTCGCGTCCCCGACTCGTACATGCAGAGAACGACGCCGCTCAAACGAAGGTTGCGGTTGAGTCGGCGGGCCACCACGTCAATCGTATTCAAGAGTTGGCTCAGGCCATGCAACGCCAGAAAGTGAGGTTGTAACGGCAAAAATACCTCGTTCACCGCGGTGAGCGCATTCAGTGTGAGCACTCCCAACGATGGGGGGCAGTCGATGACGAGATAGTCTACACCCGGCAAGGTGGCGAGCCGATCGCGGAGGATCATCTCACGCCCCACTTCGTCCGCCAGCTCCATTTCGGCTGCCGCCAAATCAATATGTCCCGGCACGATGCTCAACCGATTGTCGATCCGCTGCAGAGCGTCGTGAATCGGAACCCCCTTCATGATCACGTCATAGATCGACGGAGTGGTCCGATTTCCCGTAATTCCCAGGTGGAGCGTCGCATGGGCCTGGGGATCCATATCCAACACACACACCCGGTGCCCCTGGAGCGCTAACCCGGCGCTCAAGTTCACGGCAGTGGTCGTCTTCCCTACGCCCCCTTTTTGGTTGATGATGGCGATCGATCGCATCGGGAAACTCCTTTTTCCACCGTTTGGGGCCTGCATCGATCACTCGCTGTCGTGCGACCCGATGGCACTCGGGCCGATTATAGAGGAGGAGCCGCGATCGCTGCCAGACGAATCCTGCCGGCAATCGCTTGCAGCTCCTTAACCGAACAACCGCCACCAAGGACAAGTGAAATAACGACATGCGACTTATCGGTAGCCTCAATACAGCCGAACATGCCCGACGATTGTCTGATTTCCTGCTGACTCAGGGTATTGCCGGCAAGATTGAGGCAGATGGTGAAGAATGGGTCGTGTGGATAAAAGACGAGGATCACGTAGAACAGGCGAAGACGGCCCTTTTTGAGTTCTTGAGCGATCCTGATCATGCACGCTATCTAGACGCGCGCGGGCCGGCGGAGACGTTGCGGAAAGAGGCCCAGCAACGGGTTTTGCGAAGTCGCGAGAATCTGATCGAGGTTCGCCGAAAATGGCAACGGCCAACCACGCAGTTGTCGCCGTTGGTAAGCGTGGTCTTGGTTGCCTGTCTCGTTGTTTTCTGGGGGACGAACTTCGGACAGAAATGGAATTCCCCGATGGGTCGGGCGTTGCTGTTTAGGGCACCCCCTAAGGTAATCGTATCCTCCCCAGAAGATATGTCGGCTTGGAGTGCCATTCGGGCCGGGCAAGTTTGGCGACTATTTACCCCCGCACTGCTGCACGGAAGTGTGTCGCATATCGTCTTCAATCTGATGTGGTGGGTCATCTTGGGTGGTCAGGTGGAGCGTCGGCAAGGTGCGAACGGATTGTTGATGTTGGTGCTTTTTGTGGCGGCGGTTTCCAACGTAGCGCAAGCGGTGGCTGTGGGCCCTGGGTTTGGCGGACTATCGGGAGTCGTTTATGGGCTGCTTGGGTACATTTGGTTCTTGCAAAGTTATCGCCCCGATTTCAACTATGCGATCAGTTCTCAGACATTCGTTTTTCTGATTGTCTTCTTGTTCTTGGGATTCAGCGGCGCCGTCGAGAATATAACGGGTACGCGCGTGGCCAATTGGGCACATGCCGGGGGACTCTTGGCGGGCGTGGCGGCGGGGAGTTTCGTCAGTTTTCTGCCGCCAAATTACCGAAGATCGAGAAGGGCCTGACATGCGAGGTATCATGTTAGTCGGTGGCATCCTGCTGCTGGCCGCTATTTTGTCGGGGTTCGCCTGGTGGCACCAATGGCACCGTGGTCGTGGCGCGTTGGAGTTCTGGGGGACCGAAGCGGCATTCGTCGTTCGTGTGGCGAAGCAGGTCGAATGCTGGATTCTGACCAGCGACGCAGGGAGGGCGTTGAACATCCCGCCGATTGCGTTGCCGTCCGGGCAAACGCGGTACGTCGCTCAGGCCACGGACGCTGCGGATTGGGGGGGACTGGTACACCTTCGACAGGCTTTGATTGACGACCCCAGTTACGTTTCCTTCACGGCAGATCGGTCGGTGATCGAACGGACGCACGCCTGGGACATTGCCCTGCGTTTTACGGCCGGAGAACGGGAAGCGGTGGTGGTGTTCGACGTGGAATCTGGGTGCGTGTATCACGTTCGCGGCGG
The DNA here is from genome assembly GCA_027619595.1 of Planctomycetota bacterium. GTDB lineage: Bacteria > Planctomycetota > Planctomycetia > Pirellulales > Pirellulaceae > JAQCHP01. The sequence goes on along the minus strand of JAQCHP010000075.1, from coordinate 2,921 downwards.
TCGAATTGCTCAATTGAACGATTTTGTTGCGACGGGGCTGCGGAATTACTTGCAGGATCGTCGCGAGAAAGTTGTGACCGATGGGCCCCAAGAACTCAAGCCGATTGCGGTGTACGATCTAGTCGGCCTTCGTTTTGACCCCTTATAATTCATTTCTTTCCGACAAACTGTGCGAGGAGCATAAAAAATGTCTGACCCGTTCGATCCGTATCGCGAGGCCTTGATTGTGGAGACTCGCACTATTTGGCCCGAGGATTTCGATTACCTCGAGTTGGACGAAAAAGAGAAGCTAGGAGCGGCACTGCACGCCGACCCTGCCCGCGCAAGTAATCTCGAATACGTGCGTTTGCATTCCGGGTTTTGTCGGCAAATCCTGGTGACGGCTGATGATCTAACTCGAGTTCAATCTTAACCGACGGGTATTGCCGTGACGATCGAAAGTCTCAACGTCCGCGTTTCCTTGGCGGAACGAAGTTACGACATCGCGATTACGTCGGGAGGACTGGCGAGTATTGAGCATTTCATCGGGCAGTGTTGTACTTGCTCCCATGCGGTTGTCATCTCCGACGCGAATGTCATGCCGCTTTACGGCAATGTCCTTGCGAATCGCCTTCGCAATTCTGTCGGGCGTGTCGATGCTTTCGCTGTCCCAGCTGGTGAGGCAAGCAAGTCAGTAGCGCAATTGAGTGCTTTATGGGAAAGTCTGCTCACTGTCCGAGCGGACCGCAAATCGGTCGTCATTGCTGTGGGTGGTGGAGTCGTGGGAGACCTAGCGGGTTTTGCTGCTGCGTCGTTCACACGTGGATTGAGATTTATCCAAGTACCGACCACTCTGCTCGCACAGGTGGATAGTAGCGTAGGTGGGAAGGTTGGCATTAATCTTCCGCATGCCAAGAACATGGTCGGCGCATTTTGGCAGCCCGCCTTTGTTTTGATCGATACGGAAGTGTTGCCGTCGTTGCCTGCGCGCGAGTACTGTGCCGGACTGGCGGAAGTTGTCAAGTACGGCGTGATCATGGATGCCGATTTCTTCGGTTACTTGGAGCAACATGTGGCCGAAATTCGTCGGCGAGATGCTGCAGTGTTGCGTACGATCGTGGCTCGTTGCTGCCGGTTGAAAGCGGATGTAGTCGAACATGACGAACGAGAGACAACGGGATTGCGCGCGATTCTCAATTATGGTCATACTTACGCCCATGCGTTGGAAGCCGTCCTTGCGTATGGCGAACTGTTGCATGGCGAAGCGGTTGCGATCGGCATGATGGTCGCCGCGCGGCTAGCCGAACGGCTGGGACGAGTCCCAGCCGAATTCTCACATCGTCAAGAAATGCTGTTGAAGCAATTCGATTTGCCGGTGCTGTCGCCCCAGGTCGATCCTCAAGCGATCCTGCGACATATGCGGCATGATAAGAAGGTGGAACACGGACGGCTGCGATTTGTACTCCCCTCGCGAATCGGGCACGTGGAGATCGTTGACGATATCGACGACGGTGTCGTTTGGCAACTTTTGGGAATCGAATCAGCATGAATTGACCGAATGAAAGTGCACGCGGTCAATTTCGGTGACTTGAAGAATCGAGGAGACCTCCGTCATGTCACAAGATCGGACCGTCGATGAACCATCCAGCCAAGTGGATACCCTGGCGTTATCGTTGATTTCAGGCATCGGTCCCATTACCCAACGGCGGTTGGCCGACCGATTTGGTAACGCCAGCAACGCATTGGACGCTTCGCTGGATCAGCTATGTGAAGTGGAAGGGGTGGGGCGCGAACTGGCACGACGCATACGTGCCGGCCGGTCGCGAGAAGCGGCGCGGGCTGAAATTGCTCGGTGCCACGCTGCGCAGATTACACTGTTGACCTATGAAGAAGATGACTATCCGGTTCTCTTGCGCGAAATTCCCGATCCGCCGCAGGCGCTACATTGTCGGGGCGAAAGACTGGCCGATGCGAGTTTGGCCCTAGCCATCGTGGGAACACGACATCCGACTCCCTACGGATGTCAGCAAGCGCAGCGCTTGGCCGCGGCCTTGAGTCGCGCTGGGTTTGCCATCGTAAGTGGTTTGGCACGTGGAATTGATGCGACCGTGCATCGTGCAACACTTGATGCTGGGGGGCGAACCGTGGCCGTCTTGGCCACCGGTGTGGAAATGATTTATCCTCCTCAACACGTGGACCTCGCTGCGGAAATTGTTCATCACGGTACGCTAGTGAGTGAAATCACGGGTGCCGATGCTCCGCGGCGCGGTGCCTTTCCGCGGCGCAATCGCATTATCACAGGGTTGAGCCTCGGCGTGGTGGTCGTCGAAGCATCGCTTCGATCGGGGGCACTTGTATCTGCGCGGCACGCCGCCGAACAAGGACGCGATGTGTTTGTGGTTCCAGGACGTGCGGACAGTGTCTCTTCCGCCGGTTGTCATCAACTCATTCGGGACGGAGCCATTCTCGTGACGCAACCGGAGCATATTCTGGAAGCCCTGGGGCCCCTCGCGCAGCCAGTCGTTCTACCCGAAGGTAGGTTGTTGCAGGTCCCGCGAGAGTTGCAGCTCAATCCACAAGAAAGTCAAGTTTTGGAGGCCATCCCACCCGGTGGGCTTCTAATTGACGAAGTGGTGCGCGCGACCGGTTTACCGACAGGCCGCGTGCTGTCGACACTCAACGCGCTGGAAATTCGCCATTTGGTGCGAAGGGAACCCGGATCCCGGGTTGTCCGATACTAGCCGGTCGCTCGGCGCTACTTTCATCGCTGGTAGATGGGCATTAATTCGAGTGGAGCAGCCAACGCCATAACATACATTGCCGTCGTATAGTTCGGACCAAACTTCAAGCCATGTTGGCCTGTCGTCCAGGTGCCGTCGGGGCTCACCCCGGCGGAGCGAATGGCCACGACGGATGACAGGACGATGAAGCCGGACCAACAC